>NZ_CP178750.1:320627-641254 GCF_047323225.1 Bdellovibrio sp. HCB-110 | reverse complement strand
TTTGTGCCGTTGTATTTTAAATACTGTGAACTTGTTAACGACGAAATCGAAAGAGCCGTTCCACTTAACTTGCTTACCGCCGGATTTGGATATGTGCCCGACAAATCTCCGCCGGCAGATCCCGTGGGAGGAGCTCCCGTCGCCGCAATCGTGATGGCACCATTTCCATTCGTGATATTAATACCACTGCCCGCTGTCAAAGTAGACTTTGTCAGTGTATTTCCCGAGGAGTTACCAATAAGAAGTTGACCATCGGTGAAGGAACTTTGACCTGTTCCTCCTTGCGCTACTGCTAAAACTCCTGAAGCGATTGTACTGGCATTGACATTCAGCGTGACCGAACCTGTCGTTCCTCCGCCTGTTAAGCCTGTACCTGCGACAACTCCCGTGATCGTCCCTCCAGCATCAGAAGGTAACGTGGCTGGCGCCCACTTCGTTCCATTCCACTGCAAAACTTGATTCGCCGTGGGTGCCGTTGTATCGACAGGACTATTTTGCAAGGCCACAACTTTTGCAGCGCCAATAGATCCTGTGACATCACCTGCAAGTCCGACGTTGATCGCCTGACATTGGAAATTTCCTGAAACAGAATTCCAATACATCGTTTGACTCACGGAACAGCTCGCAGACGAAACGTAACCGTTGAAAGCGGCTTGTGTAAGATAAGAACTCAGTGAAGCACTTAAACCGCTGACATCTGCAGTTCCAATCGTTGCTGCTCCCCAAGCAGTGCCATTAAATTTTAAAAACTGCCCATTTGTAGGAGTTGTTGAGCTTACTCCCACACCTTGCAAGGCAACGACCGTAGGACCAGGATAGGTTCCGCTCAAATCCCCGCTTGCTGTAGAGCCCGCCTGCAGTGCATTCACCAAACGTGCATCATTACCTGCCGCAACAGTATTAGCCGTTGTTCCGACATTCAAAGTCAGCATCGGTGTCGACGTGTTATTGATGATTGTTAGATAAGAGTTTGCTGAAGACACATTTGTGACAGTTCCTCCGCTTGCTCCTGCCACGGCCGCACAAGTTAAAGCCGATCCATCCCAACTGAGAAACGTACTGGCCCCGCAAGTAGGAATTCCTGTCTTAAGAATAAAATCTGAAACCGTGTTATTGCCCAGCTTCGCTGCTGACAGGGCAAAGCCTGCATAGGGCACCGAGCGCACAGTCGAGTCCGGGGAAATTGTTTTCCATCCCGTCCCGTCATGAAACTTCACTCGCAACTTACGAACATCGTCCACTTGCGGAGTGAAAGGAGAACTCCCATCACACGTCAGTGTGCCCGTATTCTTAAAAGCATCCAGCAAAGTGAATGTTCCATTTCCCGGATAGCTTTGTGCTCCCAAAGCGCCAATCGGCACATCGAATACGCCGCCTGAGTTGACCATGTTGATGCCATCGACTTGTTCACGAAACAATACACAAAGACCATCGGGGCTTGTGATTTCAAATTGAAAACTCACACTGTTGTATTCAAGAGGACTGCCATCAGATTTCAAGATGCGACCTTGATAGGTCAATGAACTTGGAGCCGCATGAACGATCATCGCAGAGAAAAAAGAAAAACCTAAAAATATCAGGACACGTACAAGATTATACATACCTAACTTATCGGTATTTCTAGGACTATTCTTGATAAGATGAGAGCTTCAAATCGGGATACTGGACTTTACTCTAAGACGAAATAAGAGAGTTTCTTGGGTATTGTACAAAATAAAAAGGCTGACCTTGCAGTCAGCCTTTTTTTAGGAACCGATGTTCCCTATCTTTGGTTCGCGGGAACCCATTTTAGGCCTTCTTTACCAGCCCATTTTCCACGAGGACGGTAGATGCGGTTGTTAGCATATTGCTCAAACGCATGTGCGCACCATCCGGAAATACGAGAAGCTGCGAAGATTGGTGTGAACAAATCAGTCGCAATACCCATAGAGAAGTAAACCGTCGCAGAGTAGAAATCCACGTTCGGCATCAAACCTTTTTCATTGAACATAGTATCGTCAATCAAAGTCGACATTTCGTACATATGGTGAATACCAGCTGCTTTAGTCAACTTGTCAGACATACCACGCAAGATACGAGCACGAGGGTCGCCGTTTTTATAAACGCGGTGACCGATACCCATGACTTTTTCTTTCGCAGCCAAAGCGTCTTTCACGAATTGTTGTGCTTTCTCCATGTTGCCGATTTTTTGCAACATCAAGATCACTTGTTCGTTAGCACCACCGTGAAGAGGGCCTTTCAACGCGCCAATCGCAGAAACGATCGCAGAGTGAAGATCAGACAAAGAAGAAGCCGTCACGCGAGTTGCAAATGCAGAGCAGTTCAACTCATGGTCCGCGTGAAGGATCAAGCAAGTGTCCATCACTTTTACGTGTTCAGCATTAGGCTCTTTACCACCGCCCAACATGTACATCATGTTCCAAGCGATAGACTTATCCGTTTTCGGAGTTACAGGCTCTTGACCTTTGCGGATCGCATCGAATGCGCAAAGAAGAGTTCCCATTTTCGCCGTCAGACGAACAGATTTTTTCAAGTTCGCCGCTGCGGAATTATCATTCGCATCAGAATCCCAGTGAGCCATCAAAGAAACCGCTGTACGCAACCAACCCATTGGGTGAACGTTCGTTGGAATTCCTTTAAGAACTTTGATGAAATCAGGGCTCAACGCCATTTCTTTATGAAGTTCAGCAGAGAAAGTTTGCAGCTCAGCCGCTGTTGGAAGCTTGTCGTTCCAAAGAAGGTAAGTAACCTCTTCAAATGTAGAATTCGCAGCCAAATCGTCAATCGTATAACCACGGAAATTTAGAGAATCACCGACGATAAAAGAAACTTTCGTCGTGCACGCAACAACGCCTTCCAAACCCTTGTCCAAGGCGCCTTCGTAAATATTTACTTCAGCCATTGTAGTGTCCTTTCTGACTTTCAATATAACATTCTACTCATAACAACAATTTCAACAACAAGTCACCCTCAAACCCTACAAAAGCCGCAAGGCAAACAAGATGAAAATGCGATCGATGCTCAAGTCGGAGACGAGGACTTCTAAAACTGAGAGAGGGCTTGGGAATTTACTTCCGAGACCAAACCTCTGCGGGGCCCGGACGGCCCCAAGCCCGGTCTTAGTTCTTAGCAAGCTTGATGACTCGGTCTTTGACTTCCGTGACGATGACGGTTTGATCGCGAACGGGATCGGTTTTGCCGGAGTATTTTTCGTTGGCGTAAAGGATTTCGTTGCGGAGTTCGTGCACACCTTGTTTAGCAGCGCGAGAAATCGCCTCTGAAAGACCATGGCCTCCCCAATTGACCCCTAAGGAGTTCTGGGACATTTTCAAACCTTCGGTGGCAAGAACCACGCGGTCGCGGGGGTTGAGCTGGATCGTACGACTTTGAGGCTCCGTGTTATAATCCTTGCCTAAGCTCGGACCCGTTGGCAGAAGTTCCACCAAAGAATCCTGACCATAGACTTGCAAAAAGCCATCGATGACACCCACGGAACAATACTGCATTTCGTAACTGCGGCGATCAACAACACCATAAAAGATGCTGGCTTTGTCGTCATTTTGGATGGAAGGCACGACTTCTTTCGCCAAGAGAGAAACAACTTTGTGTGCTTCAAGCCCCCGACGCGCTTCCATTTGCGAAGAAATTTTAATGATCACCGAAAGCAGCATCGAGGACAAAGAATAACCGCTGGCACTGGAAATCAAGATTCCGAATTTCAATTTGTCTTCATGCTCAAAAATATCAAAGTAGTCCCCACCAGAGCGAGTGCCGGGCAAAAACTTCGTGCTAAATTCAAAACCTTGAACATTGGGAAGCTGAGTAGGAGATAAAAACTTTTGTAAAGTCTGCGCCAATTTCAATTCTTGGCTGACCTGATTGATCATTTTTTCCAAAGCGTGATTGGCCTTGGTCAATTCCAAGCGATAACGATGAAGTTCTGCATCCTTCACCGCCAGTTCGTGTTCCAACTCTGAAATACGTTCTTTCAAATCATTTTCGTTTGCCATGCCCTCACATTCTAAAGGCAGCAAAGAAGGGTGTCACCCTTTTCAGACCTTGAGACTTTGGTCGAGGGCCGCAAGCTGTTGCTCTTCGAGCTTCAAGCGAGCTTGAATGTGCTCCGGCACTTGGCCTTCTTTTAAAGAATGAAGGCCCTGCAAGTGATAGCGAATTTCACTCAGTCTTTTATGGACTTTGTCTTTAGCCCACGTCATGGCGTGAGGAGATAGAAGTTCAAACTCCATCCATGAGGCTGGGAAATATTTTGCGTCTTGCAGCTCATCGACTTTTGCAAGACTGCCAAAATGCCCCCACACCATTTGCGCGATAAATTGGAAAACTAAAATCACCGCAAACAACATCACAAACTGCAAACTCTTATCCTGGAAAGAGGACAAGTCGGAAGAAAATCCAAGATAGAAAAGATTGCGCGCTTCTCCGGCTACTAAAAATCCAATGAGCACTCCGAGAATAGAAACCATCGAAAGCTGAAAACCAATTCTGCGACAATCTTGATTCAAACTGCGACTGCGCCACCAGAACAACAGCATGCGCGCGATTCTTTCTCCCGCAACCAGCGCCAAGGCCCCGTTGAAAGAAAGAGTGTTCGTCAGAAGCAATGACAAAGCTAAAGCCAAAGACCAAAACTCCACTTGCACAATAAAACTCATCACAATACTTGCGATTAAAATTCCCAAGACGGCCCCGAAGCGGCCATCAGCTAAAAAGAAAGCCAAATCACTTTGCCCTAAAATCGTCTGCACAACTGTGGAGTTTCTTAACATTGTTTCGCCACCAATAAGAAAAACACCTGTGACAAAAACCCACTTCAAAAGCAGTTTTGCCTTCGGAGCTTTCCACATACCGATCAATCCCAATGCACAAAGACCTAATAAAAAGAAACCGTTAAAACTTAAAAACAAAAGTCCCAGAATTAAAACCCACCAAGCACCCAAAGTACTAAGACACATGATAAGGTTGCTGGCGCGAAGACTTAAAATTCTAAGATTGTACAAAGCCAAACCCGTATAAAGGGATCTTTGCGGGGAGGCCTCTAGTACCACAACATCCAAAGTGCGCACGAACATTTTTGCCGTGCTCACTTCAAAACCTTTTTCAAAAAAGTTCTTTTGCAAGTTCGCAAAGAAAGCCGCCGCGTGCTTTTGTGATTCTGTAAGACCGAACATCATCAAAACAAAACTACCCAACCACATAAGTATCATAGCGAACCACCTTTCCCTCGTAAGAGTGACGGACTCCTGGCAATAGTTCTTCTGCGTGCATTGGGCGCTTCACCACAACACGCTGTACGGGCCACGTCAGAGCTTCTTTTAAAACTTCAGAGGCGTCTTCATCATGACCGACGAGATCACGGAAAACGACCATCTCTTGCTTCGGCAACGCCGATTTCTTTTTATGTGGATACATGGGATCAAAGTAAATAGCATCCACCGCAAGTTTGCCTTTGTTCTCTTTTAAGAACTGCAAACTGTCGGCGAAGTATAATTGATAAGACTTCAAATAGTCTTTTTCAGTGCGAGCAAAGGCCTCTTTCAAAAGAGCATACAAAACGGGAGAACGCTCCACCCCCATCACCTCAAATCCCAATTGTGTCAGAAAAACACTGTCCACCGCCAAGCCCACAGAAAGATCCAGAACTTTGCGATAGCCTTTCGCCACACCCAAGGCCTTGGCGATAAGTTCATTTTTCCCACGATGACCTTTGCGTTCGTAATCCAAATGATTTTTATCGAAATCAATTTCTAACAAACGCTTTTCTTGATCGCGCACATAAACTCTTCCGTCTTCCACATGAAAATGAAAAAAGAAATCCGCTGAGTTCGCGGGATTCACCGGACACTTAAAAAAATCAGCCCAAACCTGCGCTTTTTCGAGCGCTTCCGGTGTCGCGATGATGCAAATTTTAGATACTACTGAAGCAGATACCACAGACATTCAAACACCCAAAGGCCTATGGTCAGCAAAAAAAGTTGAAAGCCCGAACGGAAAACACCGCGAAGCTCACTGCCTACGGGGCTTGAAAGATTCTTAAGTTTGTAGACGAAAATCACCGACAAAATAAAAAGAGCGATGGAAAGATAAAGGCCCCAATAGAATCCCGCATAGAGCAAGTGATAAGCCAAGTTGAAAACGACAAAAAGGCCCCACCATGCTGCAAGCAAACGACGGGATTTATCAAAGCCCAACCAATTCACTGTATTGGTAAAGCCTGCTTGCGCGCTCGGAAGAATGTTCATGAAGTTTCTTAAGTGCACGACAAAAAGAACAAGCCAACCCCATACACAGCCCAACCAGAAAATCTCGTCGTCAAACCCCGCACCCATCGCCAATTGATAGCCAACAGTAAGCAAAGGTCCGAGCATCAAGAAAAGAGCAAACTCTCCGCCGATTTGGTATTTGAAAGAGTTCTGTTTTTTAAACTGCGCCCACAATCCCACAACAAGACTGAGAGCAATAACTCCGGCAATCACCGGAAAAGCAATGACCAGAGGAATGGCACTCAAAACCGAGAGCGCTAAAAGAATACTTGAGTACGACTTCACCTGAGCTGCCGTCACCCAACCATTCTGAATCGCGCGACTGCCGCTTTTTTCTAAAACACGATCCACGCCTTTAAGATGGTCCATGTAGTCGTTGCGCAAGTTCACGGCCATAAAAGCCAAAAGAACTCCAAGAGTCGCAATCACTGTCGTCACTGGATCAATAACCGTGTTATCAGCGATATTTTTTGTCAGAGTCAAAAAGAGCGGAACCAGAATCAATAAAAAACTGCGCGCTTTAAAAGTCTTCAAAAGAACTACAAGCGATGAAGGACGAGAAAGAGTTTTTAAAGGAACCACACGAAAGGTCACGGTCTCTGAAGCCGAATTGACGTTGAGAGTTTGCAAAGGCAAAGCTCTTTTGTCTTTGGCAAAAGTCCCCATCAAATAAGCTTCGAACTCCGGTGAGTTTTTAGAGAGCGTGATCAGTTCACTCACGAAGGCTTCCTTCTCCAGTAAAGAATCTCTGTCAAAGGACGAAGTTGCTCGATGAGTTTTTCTTCTCCCGGTTTCAAGAATGTTTTCAGACGGTCCAAATGATGATTGTACATTTGGATCAAGCCTTTATTCATTTCATCAAACTCCAGAAGTTTTTGATCGAACTGCGCTTTGCCGCCAATGTTCGCATAGTACTCTTCCAACGTTTTGCTTTTCACGATGCTGTCGATCTCTTGACGAGAACGGCCTTTGCAAACATAAGCACCGAAAGAATTCAAATAACCCGATTTCAAATCGCCCAAGATGGCTTTGCCTTCATCGTTACGGATGTCGTAATCCAAAAGGTCGTCACTGCGTTGGAACAGTTGTCCCAATAACGTGCCCATCTCTTCCAAAATACGATGAAGTTCTTCGTCGTATCTCTCACTCGCGATAAATGGAGCCCGAATACACCACTTAAACAAACTCGCCGTTTTCAAATTGTGAATGCGATCGAGTTGTTCCAAGGTCACGAAGAAATCGCCAACAACGGAGTCTTGCAACCACTCCCCTTCCAGCAAATCGGAAATCACTTCGGCTGTGTATTGAACAAGTTTTATATTGCCGTGACCCGAAAGATTCACCATCACACGCGCCAGCAAATAATCGCCCGCAAGAACAGCGTACTCGGGAGTGTACTTCAACCACGCTGCTGTTTTGCCACGGCGAAGATGGGAACGGTCAATCAAGTCATCATGCAAAAGAGACGCATTGTGAATGAACTCGATTGTTTGTCCCAAAAGAAGTTCCGCTTTAGGATCGAGCGAAAGATTTGCACCCATCATGCGAATCAACTTCGCACGAAAACCTTTACCACCTGCAAAGAGGTCGTCATAAAGCTTGTTCAGCTTGGGCAGATAGGCCGGAAAATCCTTTGGATCATAGACTTTAAGATCAATGACACTTCGCTGCAATTTTATCTCCTGGAGAGGCCTTAACTTCGCGATTTATCTGCTTGCTGTCAAGGGCTCTTCCCTCTTAAAGTTCCGGGCATTATGAATAAAGTCTTCCGTACAAAAAAGACCCTGACATTCCGAGAAGCCGACCCGGCGGGAATCATGTTTTTCGGGAATATTTTCGCCATTGCCCATGATGCGTTTGAAGAGTTCATCGTGGCCGCGGGGTATACTTACCAGGAATGGTTTGGCCAGACTGACTACCTGATTCCGATCCGCCATACTGAGGCAAACTTCCTTTCTCCCTTCCGTCCCGGTGAAACTTATGAGATTGCGGCCTCGGTTGCGAGCATTGGCCAGACGTCTTTTAAAGTGAAGTACGTTTTTTCGCAGAAAGACAAAACCCATGCTATTGTAACTATGGTTCACGCCGTGGTTGACGGAAAGACTATGCAAAAAGCAGAGTTGCCTTCTATATTGAAGACACGCATTGAACCTTATTTAGAGTCGACTGTTCAGGGTTAGGAAATTTATGGAAGAATTCAAATTCACAGGAAACGAATGGTGGAGACAAGGCGTGCGCTTTGAGTGCACGGGTTCTGGCAAGTGTTGCACATCCCATGGCGAGTACGGCTTTGTTTATCTGAGCTTGGAAGATCGCCAACGTTTTGCAAAACATTTAAAAATCAGCACTTCCACTTTCACTCGTCGCTACTGCGAAAAGACCGGCGGCATCTGGCACTTGAAGGAAGATCCTAAAAATCCAGACTGCATGTTTTTAAAAGGCAAAGCTTGTGGCATTTACGAAGCTCGCCCGACACAATGTCGTACGTGGCCTTTTTGGCCTGAAGTGATGAATGCAAAGTCCTGGGCCAAAGACGTCAAAGCTTTCTGTCCGGGTGTGGGTCGGGGTCCTGTCATCCCTGCTGAAAAAATCGAAGCGCAACTTCGCGAACAGATTGAGAGCGAAAAGGGATGGGGTAAATAGACTCGTATTCCCATCTCACTTTGAGAATTTCGAATATTTAATTCATTCTCTACCCTGATTGGACGATAAGTTTGCACAGCAAAGGAGTTTGCATGTCGCAACTTACGTCAAAGCTTAAAAATGATCACAAGATTCTCGTCTCTGCTCTGGAAGAAATTAAAAATCTAGGAATTGCTCATCCCGATGCTCCTAAAAAACTGGTCGCTGCCAAAGCAGCTCTTCTCGCACATCTCAGACACGAAGACGTGGAACTCTATCCTGTTCTTAAAAAAGCGGCGGCAGCAGATTCGTCTATGCAAGGCACTTTGAATGTTCTAGCAAAAGACATGGAAACCCTCGCCCCTGCGGCTTTGGACTTCTTCGCTAAATATGAAAAAGGGGGAAACCCGATAGAGTTCGCACGCGATTTCGCGAAATTGCACTCGGCTCTTGCAAACCGCATTCGTCGTGAAGAGGAAACTCTTTACAGTATGTTTGATAAAGTGGTTGATAAAAAAGCCGCTTAAAATTTACGAAAATATTCACTTTAAGAAAACGCCGGATTATTTATATTCGGCGTTTTTCATTTCCTTTTGAGGCAGAATTCTTACAATCTGCTTAGATCCATGAAGAATCTCATTCTGAGGCTTAAGACCTCCCGGTCCTTTGTCGATGAGTAAGGCATGTTGAACGTATCTGCGAAATATTTTATTACTATTCTTCTTTCTGCTGTCTTGCTCACAAGCTGCAAAGAGCCCGAGCTTGATGTGGGTTCTTTAGGAAAGAAACTTCCCGCGCCCGCGCTGAAAGGCACAAGTCCTTTTAATCAAGATTTTGATTCGCAAAGCTACGCCCGAGTTCAAGGGTCTTGCGATGCGCGTGTCGGAAACATCTTTGTAAGTTTTGATAAGAGTGTGTGGCATCAACCTCCGGTAAATCCTGATATCTCGGGAACGTCCCTTCCTGTGGGAACAACCAATGATCGCGATTGCACGGACGGCTCCTTTGATATCTATCTGACAAAAAACGATCTGCAAAATATTTGGGGTATCCAAACAGGAAATAACGGCAGCCATGTCGACTATCTTTATATCAAAGGCGAGTCGATGATTGGTGACACAGAGACCTTAACATTGGTGGATAATAACTCTGGGACTTCGCCAGGCTCTAATAACTCTCCGGTCAAAATCATTTTAGAAAAAACATGGCCACGTGGGTTTGCTGGATCTGGTATCTGCGAATCTTTCCGCGTCGCCGTACTTAATTCCTCGGGATATAGAGTGACAACGCCAACGGCGATCACATTCAGCCTTGAAAAGCGCGCTGGCGGGACTGTTTCTGGGAGCGTTTATGCCTATACGAATTGGCAAGAATGCAATACCGGCCCAGCTTCCACGCAAAAATCTTTCACAATCCCTGCTGGCTCCGACGGCATGGATTTAATTTATAAATTTCCAGATGCGCCTCTTGATTCCGCTTTTGACTTCCGTATAACGAATCCGTCTTCACTTGTCGCCGATACGAATTATACGTCGGTGATCTTGCGCGACTCCTCTTCCAATTCGAATTATCGTTGGCTTGCGACAGAAGAACCTATTCATCAAATCTACAAGGGCGTTTGTTATCCACTGAAGATCCGCGCTTACCAATACAATCACGGGTACGCGAATGATACTTACAGTAACAGTTTTAATTTCACCTCAACAGAATCCCAAGTGAAGTTTTATGAAGACTCGTCCTGCGGAGCTGAATTATCAACTTACACACTTGCGCCTTACAGCTCTACAATCACGGCTTACGTAAAATACAACCCATCAGCCTCAGATACGACATCCTATAAAGAGTTTTCTGTGTCGATTGCTTCAGCAACGGCAGGTTCTTTAACGTATGACTCAAGTCCGATCCCTCTGCGCGCAGATCTTTCGACCAAATCTTCAGTCACCCATGTAGATATTTGGGGTCCTAGAATCTTGAGTCACGACACTTGTTATTCTTTCCGTGTCGTTTCAATGAATGCCAATGGAACTCAGTTGCCCGTGAGTGCAGCAACTAATATTCAGCTTGCGACTTTGGAAGCGAATGTCGGTACTTTCTATAGCGAACCATCGTGCACATCAGGAGTGATTTCGAATGTGTCTATCGCCGCCCAATCAAGTTCCATGGTGATTTACTTTAAACCAAATGCGGCGACCATCGGGACCTATCACTTTAGCCTGACATCGTCAGGTCTCATAGCTCCCTCTCGAGAACTCGTTGTGGAGTAGGTCTACTTAATTTTCTCGCGCAAATGTTTAAGAAGTTTCTCGCGATCTTCCTCGGGATGAACGATGAAGGTCTCCGTTTTTCCCTCTGTCGGCGCATAAGTCACCGCCTGAAATTCATCAATACACACATCAAGACAGCTTGAAGTCACCACACGAATCTTTGCAAGATCATCTGTTTCTTTAAAAGACTTTTTGAGAAAGGTTTTTAAATTCTCTCCGGCATTGCCCTCTTCATGCAATGACTTGGCACTGATGGACTTTGCACATTTTGTACAAACCAGCACAACACCTTTAGACCACGGATTTTCTTCTTTTTTCATAACTGTTTCCTCAAATCTCCCCACAAAACTTTGCCCAGATCACTACGGGGAATTTCTTTCACATAATGAATTTTACGAACTTTTTCAAATGGAAGCACCTTCTCTGAAAAAAGCTGTACCACTTTTTCAGTGTCCGCCTCTGACAGTTGACTGACAAGATGGATTTCGCTTCCTAGTCTGTCAGAGGGCATGTCCAGGACTGCCAATTGCGACGGCCAACTGGCATTCATCTGTAAGGCCACGTTTTCCATCACCGAACGCAAACGGGCAACATTGGTTCCTTCGCCGCCGATTTTAACGTAGTCCTTACTGCGCCCTTGAATATACAAAGCCCCGTCAATAAGTTCGCCCTGATCTTCGGTAGTAAACCAGCCATTCACTTTAGGGTCCCAAGACTTCCTACCTTCAGAAGTGTTTTGTGCATAACAAGTAAAAAGCGAAGATGCCTGAACCTGCAAAAAACCTTCGGCATTTTTTTGTACTTGAGCATGGGATAAAAGCCCGATGGGAGGATACTCAGATTGCGCCAGAGACAGCAAAGAGGCCGTGGCAATTTGCGAAGCTGTCTCTGTCATTCCGTAACTTGGCAAAACAGGCCATCCTAAAGCACGGGCTTTTTTATAAAGCTCTGCCTCGAAAACGCCTCCCCCGACAACAATCGCGCGCATCGATGACGGAGCTTTATAAGAGTGAGTCACAAGATCATAAACTTGTGTTGGCACAAGAGCCGACAAAGTGCATTTTTCTGAATTTAAAACTTCATAGAAATGATGGACATCCCAGCGCTGCTCTTTGAGAGCTGGCACAACACGGGCATTCACCAAAGACGCGCGCACCTCAATTCCCAGGCCTCCAACATGAAAGTGCGGAAGAACTTCAGTCCACACATCTTGCGAAGTGCTTTGCAGATGTGTGTTCACTGATTTTGCAGAATTCACTAGAGCTTGCTTAGAAAGTGCGACTAATTTTGTTCCCGCAACAGAGTCTGCTGTCGAACCCGAGGTCGCAATCCACACATGACCTTGTAGATGTCTTTCGTCTTGAACATGTGTCGCCAAAGACCATAACTTTTCATGGTCTTCTTTGGGCCAACGAGGATTCAGTAAAATTTCATTCTTGCTAGAGGCAAGATCTAGTTCATTTTTACCTGATACCACGGCAACGCCCCCAAGAGCTGGTCAAATCCAACGCCCGTTCCTTTTACTTTCAACAAGTAAGGGCCCTGTGTAGAAAGCTCTGCAGAAAAAGGATCCATTTGATAAAGACGATGAGTCAAAAGACCCGCATCCAAAATCATCTCGCCATATTTTTTCTTAAGTTCCATGGCAACTCCCGCGGCGTGCGCCACACCCACAGGATGATCCATGTAACTTGTCACGGAAGCTTTAAGATTCCATTTCTGGCAACGAGCTATCGCTTGATCCACGTCGGTCTTTGCCGGCTTGATGACGATCACATCAAAGGGCACGGCCGAGAGCTTGTCCCAAGGAACTTTGTCGTATTGATTGTCGACGGCAATCTTCACAAGTTTCTTGGCTTCATTCCACGCATGCACATCAAAGGGAAAAGGATCTTCTACGTACTCAATGAGCGGGCGCACTGTGAGAGGCAAACTCCCCATAAATCTTTCAAAGATCTGCCAGCTGCCAACAGAATTAAAATCCAAACGAATTTTAAGACCGGCCGCTGCAACGTGAGTAAGAATATCTGCTTCTTCTTTCAGATTTCTTCCCACTTTGATTTTGAGAGTTGTGAAACCTTCGTTTTTTAGCTCATCTAAAAATCCCGGCTTCAAAAGTTTGAAATCAGAAAGCAGATAATTACTTTTGATTTTTTCTCCGCCTTCAAAAACATTCTTTTTGTCGCGGCGAAGTTGTGCGTCTCTGCGAGCCAGCCAAATACTTTGTTCGATTTGCCCGGACATACGCCCGCGGCGTAAATCCGAGAGCTGGTCTTCCAAAGAAAGATCGCCCAGCTCAGGCCACGGATGAAGATCGGCATAACCCGTCAACCCGTCAGACCATTCAACTTTAAGAAGAACTCCTTCTCGCGGAGCCGCTGCGGAAACAGCGTTCAAAATTTGAACGGGCTTTAGAGTGTAAGGGCTATAGGAGATCTTGATCAAAATGCAAATCCAATCGCGAGAAGTATTCCAAAGAGCATGTGCAGCCCCGCTGCTTGCCCTAGGAATTTATTATAGGCGGGACTGGGCTCTGTGGCGAAAACATTTTTTGTGATTTTCACAGCCAAAGGCAATGCGAACAACGAAAAGATCGCTGGAATTTTATAACCTTCCAACCACCAATAGATATTGAGTACAAAAGGTAAAAAGCAGAGAGTCGCAATTTCCCAACGAGAGAACTGCACGCCAAAACGAACCGCCAAAGTTTTCTTATTCACCAAAGCATCACCGCTGCGGTCGCGAAGATTGTTGATCGCAATCAAAACCGTCGCATGAAATCCAATTTGCAATCCCAAGACGAAAGCCTCTTCCAACCACTTTCCTGTGTTTAAGAAAACCACTCCCATCACGGCAAGAAGTCCAAAGAACAAAATCACAAAGAGATCACCGAGCCCCAAATACGCCAAAGGAAACGGACCGGCCGTATAAGAGTAACCCATCAAGACCGAAGCAATACCAATCGCCACGATCATCCAACCACCCTTCATCACCAGCGGAACTCCGCATAGGACTGCGAGGAGGAAACACAAAGAACCCAAAGCCATCACTTGATTCGCCGACAAAATTCCCGCTTGTGTGATGCGCTGAGGACCGATGCGTTTTTCAGTATCCGCTCCCTTTTGAAAATCCACGGCATCGTTCACAAGGTTTGTGCCGATTTGGATTAGAAAAGATGCCATCAAAGCATAAAACAAAACCCATCCATCCCAAGAAAGACCGATGGCTTTCACCAAGGCCGTTCCTGCCACGCAAGGAATAAGAGCGGCTGTCAAAGTTTTCGGACGGAAAGCGAGAATAATACTTTTAATTTGAGTCGCAGAAGTCATTTTTGCATCGCATTGTTGAGGGTTATATTTATCCTCTTCTTGTATCAGATTCTTTTCGCGTGACCAAAAGAAATTCTAAGGGCAAAAGAAGTCCTAGGAGGACCTTTTATGAATCTTGTAACCCTTATCGCTTTTATTGCAGGAGCGCTCATTTCAGGTCTCGTTGTTTACTTCCGTCACAAAGCCCAATCCGCGTCAGAAAAGGCGTCCTTGCAGGCCGAAGTTCAAGCTTTGCAAATGAAAAACGACCTCCTCTCACAAAGCATGCAAGAACAAAAGACCTTGATGAACGAAGCGCGCAAACAGCAAGAGGAACTTGCCAATCGCATGAACGTGCAATTTGAAGTTGTTGCGCAAAAAATCTTTGAAGAAAAATCAGCGAAATTTACGGATCAAAATCATAAAAACATCGCCTCTGTTTTGGAGCCTCTCAAAGAGCGCATCAAAGATTTCGAAAAGAAGGTAGAAGAAACTTATTCCACAGAACGCTCTGAGCGCGGCGTGCTTCGCGGCGAGCTGACGAAACTGATGGAACTGAACAAAGTGATGTCAGCGGAAACTCAGAATTTAACGAAAGCCCTTAAAGGCGAAGTGAAGACCCAAGGCAACTGGGGTGAGTTGATTCTGGAAAATATCTTGGAACGTTCCGGCCTTCGTAAAGGTGACGAGTACATCATCCAAGGTACTGACATGGATTTGCGCGGTGAAGACGGCCAAATTCTTCGTCCTGACGTGATCGTGAACTTGCCAGACGAAAAACATTTAATCGTCGATTCTAAAATGACGTTGATCGCTTATGAACAGTACTCTTCTGCGGAAACTCCGGAGGAACAAGAGCGCGCAGGAAAACTGCATGTGGAGTCTTTAAAAAAACACATCGATGGACTTTCAGAGAAAAAATATCACGCGGCTGACAAGCTGATCTCTCCGGATTTTGTGATTCTGTTCATGCCTTTGGAACCTGCGTTCGCATTGGCGTTTAAATTGAAGCCAGAACTTTTCCAATACGCTTGGGAAAGAAACGTTGCCATCGTAAGTCCCACAACATTGCTTGCAACCCTTCGCACAGTGGCGGCTTTGTGGAAACAAGATCGTCAGGAAAAGAACGCCTTGGAAATCGCAAAACGCGGCGGCCTTCTTTATGAAAAATTCGCTGGCCTCTTAAGAGATCTCCAAAACCTGGGAGAAAAACTGGGTGCGGCTCAAAAAGCCCACGAAGAAGTGATCAAAAAGGTTTCTGAAGGACGTGGCAACCTGATCGACCAAGTGGAAGACTTGAAGCGCTTGGGAGCAAAGACCGAAAAATCCTTACCGCAACTTGAAAACGCCTAATCGTAGAAAAAAGGAAATGACTGACCAAACTTTTGTCAGTTCATTTCCTGCAAGAGTTCTCCTCGCTCGTTCTGGTGACCTTTCATAAGCTGCTTTGTTAAGATTTCCCTCTCGCAAGCCCCACCTATTGCGGATTTCAGAGGATCTGCTAAGTTCCGCTCCATTCGAAAAAACACGAATGAA
Source organism: Bdellovibrio sp. HCB-110 (assembly GCF_047323225.1). Lineage (GTDB taxonomy): Bacteria > Bdellovibrionota > Bdellovibrionia > Bdellovibrionales > Bdellovibrionaceae > Bdellovibrio. The sequence goes on along the minus strand of NZ_CP178750.1, from coordinate 625,243 downwards.
AGGATGTTTTTATGAAAGCAATCATTATGAGTTTTGTATTCGGCGCGGTTGGTTTCACAACATTGACAGCTCACGCAGAGACAAACGTTGAGTTCACAGGTTCTTGCCTTGGTAAAATCGAAGCAGCAATTGACGACACAAAAGAGGATGAATCTGGAGACTGTATTAACGGCGCCTTTGTAGGCTCTGTCGATGAAGTTAAGGGCAATGTGTATTCTCTTTCTTATGGAAGAGGATCTTGCGAAGGTGCCATTGGTGGCACTGCGGATGTAACTTTGCAGGTTCTTAAAAAATCCGTTTCCAATGGAACAACTTTGATTTCTGAATGCAAAATTAAAAGGCTAGAAATTACTGACGAGTGGGCTGACTAAAATAAAAAAGGCTCGGTTTTCACCGAGCCTTTTGCAGTTTCATCTTAAATTTGAACTTTTAAAGTTCAGCGTCTTTCACAACATGCAACTTCGTCGCAACATCAATACCTGAAGATTGATTTTTAATCGCAACCGCTGGGTTTTGCACTACACGCTGTTGAAGTTTTGTGAAGATAGGTTCACGGATCGCCAAGTTGTTGTCTTGAAGCACGCATTGGCGAGCCATTCTACCCGCAACATTCACAACAACGGGAGCTTTCAAGTTCGCCGTCATCAATGTTGGGTCGTCAGGAATTGTGACAATAGAAAAATAACGGGCTTTATCTTGGCTAGTCAGTTTCAAGGCTTCCATATCACTTTTTGTGAGAGTGGCTTTGTACTGAGGAGCGAAAAGCTCTGGTTCAAGAACTGGGAAAGCGATTTGCGGCGCTTCACAGCTTTGCAACCACGCGAAGATCTCATCATTTGGATCATCGAGAAGAACGAACTTACGCAAATCCGCGAAGCCCAAAAGGCCTTCGGAGAAAGTCAGAACATCTTCTTGTTTCAGCTCAACTTGGCCGAAGCGCGATGTCGAAATGATCATTCATCCTCCCAAAAATTCAGGATTCACCCATAAATTAGACACACGAAGGCGCTTTGATGGTGAATACATCTATAAATCTGGACCTAAATCTAGGGAGACTCAATTAAAATTTAGCTGATATGACGAGCCGCTTCAGGGCTCTGGGCGCGAAAAAGGGGCCGATGGGACCCCTTTTAAGAAAATACAAACTATGGCTTTAAAAGCTTAGCAACGCTACGCGTTTTGTCTGCTGGAACACTCGCTGACTGCTGATTTTGTTCCTGGATCGCAACGTAAACTTCTTCACGGTGGATTTTGGTGTCTTTGGGCGCTTCGATACCTAAACGGACCTGTTTACCCTTGATTTGTACTACTCTAATTTTGATGTGGTCATCGATAGCGATGCTTTCACCCAACTTCCGTGTGAGAACCAGCATGACAACTCCTTTTGCTGCAGTCGTTATCGGCAGTTTTAAGCGGAACTGTAGGTATTATTTTTATCTGAGAAAGTCAAGAAGGCTTGGCTGAATAAGCTTTCCAGAGGTTTCAAGGGTCGCTTTTAGGGTGCTATCGGTCTTATTAATATCCGAAATCACCTGGAAAGCATCCGCGTCCTCAAGCTGGGAAGCTGCCACTTTATTATCCACCACGGCCTTTTGCAGAGAGTCCATGGTATTATTAACGGCCATAATTCTGGACCCAACCTCAGATCGAGCTAGTACGACCTGAGAAATAGCTTGATCCAAGGTGTCCAAGGTCTCTTGCACACCTTCTTTATCATTCGTGCGCAAAGAAACTTCGAGATTTCTGAGCGTACTAAAAAGATTGATACCTGCCCCACCCGTCACCGGATCTTGCTTATCTGTGCGGCTAGAACGACGCTCAGAAGCCGGGCCCCGAGTTTCAAGGTAGTTGCTTTCGATATCTTGATTCTGTTCTTGGCGTTGAATCTCTTCTTGCTGGAACTCTTTAAGCTGGTTCACATCTGTCGGAGCTTCATAACGAGGACGAACAATCCCGTCGCCACCCAAGCCTTTACCCAAGAACACTTTGTTGCCGGAAATATTCATCGCAACAAAAGAGTCTTTATGAGTTTGGATTTTCATGTCGCCATCATCACCGAAGTATTCTCCGGCCTGACTGAACGGCATTGTTTGAGTTTTATAACCGCCAAAGATGTAGCGCTCACCCAACTTACGATTTCCGATTTGCACAGCCTGATTGTATATCTGACCGATCTCGGAAGCCGTCACCATGCGCGATTCCGCATTTCCACTGGCATCATTGGACTGAGAGATAGCTAATTCTTTCGCACGCACCAGGATCTCGGAAAGCTCTCCAAGAGATTGATCGGAGAACTCCAAGAAGGAGCGAGCGTTATTGATATTTTTAATAAACTGCGTGTTGCCACGCTCTTCCGTGCGCGAAGCAAGAACACGGGCTGACGCCAAAGGGTCATCGGAAGGTTTATTGATACGCTTTTGAGTCGCAGCTTGGTTCTGCAAGTCAGCCATATCTGAACGATTCTTCGTCAGATTCTGATTCACTTGATTGAAAGCCATTTTATCCGCGATTCTCATTTTTTCCTTTTCCTATACTGCTTCAGCTTACGGCCTCAGGCCTTCAGCTCTGCCGGCTACAGCCGCTTAAGATTCAGTACTGTATCAAACATTTCATCCGCTGTTTTAATCAAGCGTGCCGATGCATCGTAAGTTTTTTGGAACTCGATCATCTTTGTCGTCTCTTCATCCAAAGACACACCGCTGATGCTCTCGCGAATGTTTGTGAGCTGACTCAAGACATTCTTTTGTGACTCTTGGGATTTCACCGCACGTTGCGCGATCGCACCGATCTGACCGACTTGCGTATTGTAGTAATCATCCAGAGTCGACGTGCCATCACCCATCACTTGACGGTATTGCAATGACGAGATCACGTTGGCAACCGTGTTATCACCTGTCGCTCCCGACTGGGCTCCGGCCGCGATTCTGCCAACATCGTTAAAGATTGTTTTATTTAATCCGATAACCGATGCAGCTCCCTTTACCGTTTCAGGCATATCAAAAAACAAAACGCCAGGACGTCCGCTTTTATCAAACCCCTCGATATGGGCTGTGTTCACTTCTTTAGCCAAAGTGTAGGCCATGTTATCCACATGAGTCAGAAGTTCCTCGATCACGTTATCGCGTACATCCAAAGCACCACCGATACGACCACCCGTGATTTGTTTTGTGATGTTTGCCGGAGATCCCGTGCCCACGAAGAAAACTTCCACGCGATCACGATCCCCTGTTTGTTGCGCCTTCAATTCCGAAGAGCCACTTCCTGAAACCAGAATACCTGTGCGACCGGCAGTCACAGTGACCATGCCGTCTTTGCCTTCCGCCCATGAGATATCAATTTTTTCGCCCAATTTTTTGAGCAAGAGATCACGACGGTCTCTTTCGTCATTGGCAGGAGTATTTTGAATTTCAACCATCTGAATTTTTTCATTCAGAGAAGCGATTTCCTTAGAAAGCTGGTTGATCTCTTCAACCGTTGTTTTTACTTGTCCGTCCAAGTCTTCTTGCACGGCCTTCAACTGTCCCACCACGCGACCAAAATCTTTACTCAGCGCCGAAGCAGACTCACGCACCATTGTTCTGGATGCCAAACTTTCCGGATTGTTTGAAAGCTCGCGGAAAGAGTTGAAGAAGTCTGTCATGTACTGATTCAGACCCTTGTTGTTTTGTTCGTTATAAATTTGTTCGACACGGCTCAAGGCATCCGTACGGGAATCTTGGAATCCCATGTTCATGCCTTCTTTTTGGATTTGTTTTTCAAGCCATGGATTGTTGACACGAGTAACGACCCCCGCACGCGCGCCCATCCCGATCTGAAGATTTCCTTCAGTGATCGGCTGATTCGTCATGAGTTCCACTCTCTGGCGAGAGAAGCCCTCAGTCGACTTGTTGGCGATGTTATGACCGACCGTTTGCAACGCCGTCTGAGAGTTCATCAGAGAGCGCTTACCCGTGTCCATCATAGCCGAGATTTTAGACATCCTATCCTCATCTCCGGTGGGTTACTGCTTCAGCCTTCAGGGCTCCGCCCTTTCGGCACTGCGGCCTCGCGGCCCTTACGCTTCCTTACTAACGAAGTTGCCTGACACTTGCGGGCCCTGTTTGTATTGGCCTTTGCCTCCGTAAGTTTTTTTACCGGAGAGAGTGTCTTTGATATCATCCAAAGCGCCGTTCAAAGTGTGCAGAGCGGACTTTGTGTATTCTTCATTTTCTTTGTTAATTTCAGTGATTCGCTTGATCAACATATCCAGGGCTGCATGTTGAGTGCGAAGACGATCGGCTGCTGGAGTGCCCGCAAGTTTTTGGGCCAATTCCAACAAACGCGGATTTTCAACATCCGCTCCAACCATAGTGGCAAGATCCATGGCATAACGAGAGCGCAAAGAATCTTGCGCACGAAGTTTGAAGAGCAACTCTTCTTTCAATTTGTTGCTTTCATCCAAAGCGTCGCGATCTGCTTTAAGAAGGATTTCTTTTTCTTTGCGTACGATATCGAGAAGAGAACGATAGATCTTTGTGAGCTCTTCGAGATTTGCTTCTAACTTGTGAAACGCTCTTTCTACTGTTGCGTCCATCTTCATCATCCTTGATGCCGCTTATTGCGGTTGAGATTTTTTATTTTAGTAACTCCAACTTGGTGCTACTTCAGCTTACGCGTCTGCCGACGCTACAGCTCTGTGCGCTCACGCGCGCACTACCGGCGTCCGCCGGATTAGAACTCTAAGTGTTCGTCGACCATTTTGTCGGCGATAGCTTTAGCGTCGACTTGGTATTTTCCTTCGTCGATCAATTTTCTGAATTTAGCGACTTTCGCTTCGTCAACGTCAGGAGCAGACATCGCAAGTTCTTTGATGCGTTTTGCTTCTTGAGCGCGAGGAGAAAGTTCAACACGTGAAGATTCACCGAGTGAAGAAGAAGACAAAACGTCTGCTTTGTTCGTCGCACCCGCGGCTTTATTTTTAATGCCTTCGGCTTTGTCGGAACGAGCAGAATCAGTAAGATTCAAATTTTGTCCGACTTTGTTGTGCGTGATCTTCATTGCGATCCTCCATGCTTTCGAGTGCTAAAACACACTCTTTTGTTCTTTTCATAGTACCACATTGAGACAGTTACACCAAATCATTCTGAGACAGTTTCTGGTCCAGGTTCTACTGTCCAGTAAAGTGATTTTGCCTCTGGACTCAAAAACCCAAGGGTGTCGCCAGCTTGCAGTTTTTGACCTGTCGAAACATTAGACACTCCACCCTTAAAAACCATCTGACTTTTAAGACCATTGTCGTGTTCTATTTCAACCATGGTTTGATTGTCGGCAAGAGACTTCTTTCCCAGGAGAACCCCATCCCATGGGGCTTTCACGGATTCACGAGCTCCTTCAACTGCGTCGGCGCGGTCGATCCGATAGGACACTGCTTGTTTTTTACCAGGATGTTGAAATGGTTGCGCGCGAAACTCACTTTTTGCGTCCATAGGAAGTGGACCTTGAGGCTTAGCAACTGGTGCCTTGATTCCCATCATCACACCAAACTTATCAAGTAGCTGCTTGTAGATCATATCAGAAAGCCCGATACCTCCACGCTCGCCCCACTTCTCAACATAGTGATCATCGAGTTGTTCTTTAAAAATTTTTTCAGCTTGATTAGATTGAACAAATCCACCTTCGTGAACTGTCGAACGCATCGCCTTCATCATCTCGCGAAGAAAATGCTTTTCGTACATGTCAGAAACATCCCGCAATTTTTGATCGGGAGTTTTCTGCTGTGGTTTGTTCATAAACTTAGAATCAAACGCTTTGAAATTTCCATTTCCCCCGGAAGCGCCATTCACATCACTCATGCAATGCTCCCGATACGAGGGGAAGCAAGTACCGCCGAAGGCCAGAACCCAAAGCGCATTGAAGCACCAACCCACTTTTGCATTCTTACCACGAACTTTGTCGCTTGAGGAAAGAGGGACTCTGCAGAGTGCCCGATCAAGTTCCGCAGCGCCAAGAAAGAAATGCAGTAGTAATCAGAAGAAAAAAAACGAGCATCCACCGATGCCAAGAAAATCCCGGTTGCGCGAGGACTGTTCGAAGAGCGGACTCTCTGCAGAGTCCCTCTTTCCTCAAGCGCAACAATGTCTGTCGAAAGAAGAGAAAAAAAGGGGAGTTGAGTCGGAGAATCATGCACATCCTGTGCTTGACTCTTAGAGTGTAGCTTCGGCTCATGTTCACCAATCCTTGGTGCTTGCTGACCTATTGCTCCTGTTTCCTGCGAGAAACTTTTGACTCTTGACCTTCCATGGTTCGCGATCTCTTCCTCACCCTCCCCGCGTACCTGGCACATCCATGTGTCAGATACTAATATTTCAATTCTATTAAATACTGTGTCATTTCGAAACACAAATTTCATAATACTTCGAGTTCCCCGTGCAAAGCTCCAGCTGACTTGATGGACTGAAGTATAGTTATCAGGTCCTTCGGCGAGACACCAAGTTTGTTTAGTGCCTGCACAAGCTCCCCAACACTCACACCTGTATCGAGAACAGCGACTTTTTCTTCGCTGCCTTTTTTGCCGTCGCCCACTTTCACAGCGATGGAACCGTGAGAGATAGCAACTTTGGAGATCTTCACTTTATCTCCGATAACAATCGTTCCTGTTTTTTCATTCACAACGACACGCGCTTTCATGTCGGGATTGATGTCGATAGACTCAATCGTCGCGAGTAATTCAACGCCGCGATTTTCATAGGCAAAAGGTGTAATGATATCAATCGTACCTGCATCTTTTGCAGAGGCATAGTGCCCGCCAAGCTCTTTGTTAATCGTAAGAACTGAGCGCGCCGCCGTCGTGAAATCAGGATTGATCAATGTCAAACGGTACATCTTGCGGGAAGAAAAATCCGCTGTCATATCTCGTTCGATGATCGCACCATTGGGAATTCTTCCTGAAGTTGTGTGAGAATCTTTTCCGTCGCCGCCAATCACAATACTCCCTTGAGCCACGGCATACACTTGTTCATTTGCAGCGCGAAGAGGTGCTTGCAACAAAGTACCGCCTTGTAGTGAGGACGCATCGCCAATGGCGCTCACTGTGATATCAATGGGATTTCCCGCTTTACCGAATGCCGGCATTGTTCCTGTGATAATCACCGCTGCCGCATTTTTACTCGCAAACTCTGGAGAATCCAATTTCATTCCCAATTTGTCGAACATGCGCACGACACTTTTGCTCATGAATTCATTTTTTCCGTCGCCCGTGCCCTTAAGGCCGACCACGATACCGTAACCGATCAATTGGTTTTCACGCACACCGCGAATGCTCGCGATATCTTTCAATCGAGCCGCGTTGGCGCCCTCATAATAACCAAGAATGAATAAAGCGATGATAGCGAGGATTTGAAAAATTCTATTCATTGCGTGTCTTTCTGATGCTCACAACATCATATTGAGGATCGAGAAGTTTATCCGAAGTGATGCCTTGATCATTAAAGTCCTCAGGACGAATAAGTCCCGTGACAATCACTTTGTATTCACGTTTTCCAATCATGAAAGGCTGCTGACCTTTCACGCGGTAATTTCCATCAGCCAATTTTTCGATAAGACGAGTCGGAATGTTTTGCACTTCGCCCAAACCGCCCTCTTCTTTTTCTTCTTTAGCAGGCTCCGGCTTTTTCGCCTCGGAAGCCGGCGCACGCGCGCCTTCAGCATTGGCGGCCAACGAGTTATTCAACTCTTGTTGTTGCTGCTGCTGTTGTTGCTCTTCAAGTTGTTTCAAAAGTTTTTTGATCACAGATACTTTTGTTTCAACTTGTTTTAATGCCGGGCCATCCAGTTTTACGTTAAGAAGATCGCCTTCTTTGCGCATTTTGTTTTGTGCGAAAAGATAAGCGCCTTGGCCTTCCATCACCCATGTTGAACCTGCCGTCGCACCCAGATCAGATTCCTCTTCCATTCGATTTTTCGTCATGCGTTTGTACTGACGATCTGTGGGTACACCCATATTTTGATTGTCAGAATAACGGGGAGCACTTTTGATATTCTCAAGAGCCGGTGTTTCTTCTTGTTTGCCATCCAAAGAAGCCCACAAGTCTTTCATGGTTGCACAGCCAGCCGTGGCAAACACCAACGCGGCTAAAGAAATAAACTGAACGACTAGAGATTTTAAGCTGTCATTTCTCATTGCAACTTCACCACACCTTTTTCAATCACGAGGCCCGAGAGAACTTTTTGAGTTTCTGTGTTTTTAACTTTAATCAGATCTCCGACAAAGCCATTGTCCTCAGCTTGCATATTGACGGAGATTTCAAAATCCTCGTCGCCAAGCAATGCCTTAACAATCTGTCCCCTCTTAGCTGCCGGTTCACGTTTGAGATCGGAAGTCCACACGGGGCTTCCAATGGGAAGAGAGCGGGCGGCCAACTGCCCTTGGATGTCTTCAATGCGAAGTGCTCCATCCTTGGAGTACGTCACATCCGTCATCACCATACGGACATCCTGGGATTGCACCCTCTCTCCTTGTAAGATCAATCGTGTCGTCACTGGGGTTAATTGGGACACACGAATTGTTCCTGAAATCCATTTTAATTGGCGCTGATCGCCATCGCGCAGTGGTAAAAGGAAACCACCTTTTGCTGAAAGCTGCGTAAAATCGAGCTCCCACTGTTTTTGCGCCGGGATCGGAGTGCTTTGAATGGACACTTTGTATTCGCACTCATTGCAACGCGCTTTTAAAGCATTATGAATTTTTCTTTCAATTTCTTCGCGGGAAATGGGAGTTGAAGCAAAGCTCACTTTTACTTGCGACGGAATTTTGAAAGAAGGATTTAATTTTTTTAGTCCTTCTTGAGTTTTCATCGCTGTGCGCACTTTGTTAAGAATCTCTTGCGATTCCAAGTGCTGAGATAACAACAACTCACGAGCATCTTCACGAATCACGATGCTGTCCATGAAAGAAAGCAGCTCTTCATTTCCACCTGAAACCGATGCGATATCACTCAAACGCAAAAGAGGGCGCTGAGAAATTTCAACACTTCCAGGAATGGAAACCTCAGGCCTTGCTTGGGCTTGAAGAGTTAAAAAGAAAAGAACTGCAAAAAATTTCTTCATCAATTATCTCAAGTTATTAATAGATTGAAGCATTTGATCCGAAGCTTGGATCACTTTCGAGTTCGTTTCATACGCACGTTGTGACGTGATCATATTGACCATCTCATCAACGATATTCACGTTACTGGCTTCAAGTTGACCTTGCGCCAAGTAACCTGTGCCATTCAAACCTGGGCGAGACGCAATGGCCTGACCGCTGGATGGAGTTTGCGAAAATAAGTTTTTACCCAGAGCCTTTAGACCCGCTGGATTGACGAAATTCGTAATATCAATTTGTCCGATGGTTTGTGGAGCGTCGTTCAACCCTTGGATCACGCGCACTTCGCCATTCGGGGCCACTTCCAAACCTGCAACATCCGGAGGAACGGTGATTTCAGGTTGCAAAATATTTCCGTTTTTATCAACCACGCGACCTTGAGGATCTTTTTTGAAAGCGCCATCACGAGTGTAAGCCACTTGTCCATCAGGAGTCAGAACTTGGAAAAAACCAGCTCCCTCGATTTGCAGATCCAATGGATTTTTTGTGACTTGGGAGCTGCCGCCAGCAAAGTCTTTTTGAATGGCAGCGGTACGAACTCCAAGGCCCGTTTGCACGCCTGTTGGAGAATAGGAATTCATTCCAGTTGCCGTGCCTGGCTCTTTTTGTGTTTGATACATGAGATCTTCAAACTCAGCGCGGGATCTTTTAAATCCGTTTGTAGAAACGTTGGCAATATTATTGGCAATCACATCCATGTTCGTCTGTTGTGCGGCCATGCCCGTCGCTGCTGTATTCAAACTTTTAATCATCGAGGAATCCTTCCTTCATTCACGCCATCCTGGCGCAATTGCTAGGGATCAATTTCTTAATTCGTTTTTCCCACCACATTAACCATTTTATCCGCCATCTGATCGTAAGCACTGATGGCTTTTTGCGTACTCTCAAAAACACGATTGGTGGAAATCATGTCTGTCATCTCTTGCACGATATTGACGTTCGACGTTTCTAAGAAGCCTTGCTTCAAACTTGGATTCGCGACGTTTGTCATATCGGGAGTGCTGTTCGACTTAAATGTATAAAGAGAGCCGCCGACTTTTTGTAGAGTGTCCGGATTATTGACATTCACCAATGACAATCGGCCAATGTTCTCTGTGCCTTCAAACACATCGCCATTGTCAGCAATAGTCATAGCTCCTGTTCCTTGCAAACGAATCACCCGTGAAGCGGGATCTGCACCCGGCTCCCCCGCGCGCAAAACAGGATGACCTTCTTTCGTCACCAATTGTCCAGAGCCATCCAATGTGAAATTTCCGGCCCGAGTGAGTCTCACGCCCCCTGGAGTCGCCACTTCAAAAAAGCCTTTGCCATCAATCGCCACATCCAATGCATTTCCCGTAGACTTCAATCCGCCTTGCGAGAAATCAGTGAATGTTCCTTTCGTGTCGACAAAACTTTTATCGCCACCTTGCATATTATAGAAACTTTCGATGGACGCGACATCGCGAGGAATCTGCGTTGTCGTTGGTGGTTTTTCATTGGCTGTTAAATATTCTTGGAAGAGTTGTTGGTCGCGTTTGAACGCAGGTGTATTCACGTTGGCCAAATTATTGGCGATGGTATCTAACTTTGTACTTTGAGCCATGGCTCCGCTAAGAGCTGTGTAGACGCCTTTTACCGACATGAATACTCCTCCACAATGTGTGTAGCAGCAAAGCATGTGCCATCTTTTGACAGGACAGATCTTCGTCTAGGAAAAAGGTTCCAACCTCGACCTTTGCCGTGGCAGAAAATTCTGGCCTCCAGTTTTTTTGGATTTGACCGAGTCATTGACCTTTGTCGATGCAGCCAAGGAATTGTCAGATCTTTGTCGACAGTGTCAAAGAATCGGCTTCATAATTAACTTTATGAGAACGTGGGCTGCATTGCTTTTTCCAATTTTATTGTCGTCTTATTCAGCTCACGCTGAAACTCCAAAAACAGCTCCCGTCGCTCCCGCGAATCAGGCACAGACTCTCAAAGAGAAATTAAAAACTTTGACCGCGCGCTCAACTCGCGTTCAATCCGACAATCTGATTTTCGATTTGCCTGTGACCTATAATAAAAAAGTCAGCAAGTGGGTGGCGTACTATCAGGGCACTCGCGGCAGTAAATGGTTTCGTGAATGGTTGCAGCGCTCTTACAAGTACATGCCTTTCATTCAAGAAGAGTTGAAAAATGCGGGCCTGCCTTTAGATCTTGCCTACATGGTGATGATCGAAAGTGGTTTTGCACCCAACGCCATCAGCCATGCGGACGCTGTAGGACCTTGGCAATTTATCGAAGCCACGGGTTCACGTTATGGACTTAGTAAAACTTGGTGGTTGGACGAGCGCCGTGATCTTAAGAAAAGTACATTGGCGGCCATTCGCTATCTTCGCGATCTTCACAGTGAGTTTGGTTCCTGGTATTTGGTTGCTGCGAGTTACAACATGGGTGAAAACGGCCTGCGTCGTCAGATTAAAAAATATGGTACGAAAGATTACTGGACGCTCATCAAACTCAATGCCCTTCCGCAAGAGACTCAAGAATATGTTCCTAAAATCTTGGCCGCAATGCTTATCGCCAAAGCTCCGAATCTTTATGGATTCCGTGATTTAGAAAAGATGGACCCGCTAGAGTATGAAATCGTCCTCGTTCCCGGCGGCACTGACTTGGGCCCCTTGGCGGATCATTTGGGAGTCACCAGAAAGTCATTAAAAGATTTGAACGCGGAACTCTACTTGGGTTACATTCCTCGACAGGTGGATAAACACTTCATTCGCGTTCCGAAAGGAGCCGCGCGAATTGTTTCTTCTTACGTCTATCAAAACCATCGGAAAGTTGCTTTGGAATGAAACCCCTGATCGTGCAAAAATATGGCGGCGCCACTCTCGCAGATCCTGAGAAAATCAAATCTGTAGCCGCCAGAGTCGCGAATCAATCTAAAGAAAATTCCTTGATCGTTGTTGTGAGTGCCATGGGTAAAACCACGAACTCTTTGATCGACCTTGCCAACCAAGTCTCCTCCCATCCCCAACGCCGCGAAATGGATATGCTTCTGACCGTCGGCGAAAGAATCAGTATGTCTTTAATGAGTATGGCGTTGAATGACCTTGGTTGCCCGGCCATCAGTTTCACGGGAAGCCAAGCCGGAATTTTTACTGACGATTCCCACGTCAATGCATTTATCAAAGATGTGAAAGCCTTTCGTGTCGAAGAATCATTGAAAACGAACAAGGTTGTTATTCTTGCGGGCTTTCAAGGTGTTTCACCAGTAACCAAAGAAATCACAACTTTGGGTCGCGGTGGTTCTGACACTTCGGCTGTGGCAATGGCCGCTTCATTTAATGCTGAACGCTGCGAAATTTTAAAAGATGTTCCTGCGGTTTTCACAGCGGACCCTCACATCGTGAAAACTGCAAAACCTCTGCAAGAATTAAATTATGATCAACTGATGGAGATGACTTTCTGGGGCGCCAAGGTTCTGCACTATCGCTCCGTGGAGTTAGCAAAACTTCGCAATGTCACTTTGTATATCGGGCCCGCTTCTAATAAAACTTCTGACGGCACTCTCGTCAAAAAAGGATTGAATATGTTTGAATCCTGCAAAGCTCTTTCACTTAACTCTCATGAAATGGTTCTCGGAATTCTTTCAAAAGAAAAGAATCCGGCCAAAGCTCTTAAGGATTTGCAAACTCTCTTCGATCAAAAGCAAATCGCCTTCCCGCAACTTTTACACTGTGAAATGAATGCGGATAAAACTGAAATGCTTCTGACAGGTCCTCAGGAAATCATGCAAGCCATTAAAAAAGAATTGCAGAATCATCCGCAGTTCTCGTTATTGCCTACGGATTTTTCTACTGTGACAGTCACATGCACAGGCGCAACGTCACCAGAAATGACTCAACAAGTTTTAAATATTTTATCTGAAAAGAAATTGCCTAGTCACAAGCTGATGCTCAGTGCGATGAGTGTCACTGTTTTAGTTGAGGCTCCGATCCGCAAACAAGTGATCGAAAGCCTGCATCAATTAATTTAAAAATTAAGGAAGAAGCGTCGGACTCATCACCTTGTAACGGTTTTGAATCTTCTGCCAAATATTTGAATGCGGGCCTGTGATTCCATCAGTTCCACTCATTCCAGAAAGACCTCGTTTCGGATCGTATTGTCCACCCGGTAAGAATTTTCTTAAATCAGGTCCACCTTGAGCTCCTGGAATTCCACCAGCTCCTCCGGCAACACCACGCGCACCAGACCCGTCTCCACCACCGCCGTAACCGCCGCCAAATTTTCCGCCGCCGCCACCGCCGCCATAGAATCCACCATTGACGTTCGCACCATTTTCATTGGCACTGCCACCGCCGCCACCGCCAGAAGAAGCACTTCCGCCGGAGCCGCCACCAGAGCCACCACCCACTGTGCCACCGCCTTGACTTCCGTCGACACCTTGACTGCTACCAGAACTTGAAGCTCCAGGAGATGGCAAAGGAAGACCGGGAACATCGCCGCCGAGGTCCACGTTGTCGGAGCCTTTTGCTAAACGAGAAGCAGGGTCAATAGATCCTCCGGCAATACTGGCAGCATCACTGCCACCGGCTTTTTGCGAATTGCTACACATTGGATCATTAGGATTTTTCGTACAAACACACACTTTATTCGTTGTCGCCTGAGTTGGATTTGTACAATCCACGGCCGCCACCCCCGCACAACTGACATGTGTTGGGTTGGCTTTACAGAATTCTGTTACAGGTGCACTTCCCGTACCTTCTGTCAGCGAAGCACATTGAGAAGCGTTGGCTGAAGTCGCACCATAGTTTTGAATCGCTTGCTGCGCTTCATTCACCTTGGAATTATAGTTGTTGCAAACTTTAATATCGTTATCCACGGACGTCATAAGATTTGAATACGTCAGTTGATTTCCACCAGTAAGACACTGTTGATTTTGATTTAAATAGGTCTTTGCCTCTGTGCATGCCGACTTACAACTGTTGATGGAATTACTGCAAGTCAAACGATAAGCCGCCAAAGCTCCGTTCGCTGCTTGAGTAAAGTCCGCCATTTTCGAACAAGCTGCTTGAATGCTTGCAGATGTTTGTTGTCCCATCATCAAAGCAAGTTGTGCTGCCGTATCGGTCACACTTGACATACCAGAATCATTTTTTTCATCACAAGTGTAAGCCGTATCAGATTGCTGAGTGCCACATCGCTGTCTTATTTGTTCGAATTGTTGTTGGCAGGTTGCGCCCTGATTCTGATTTTGCGCATTGTCTGGTATACAATCACAGCGCCCATTCACCATGCCAGGTCGACCATTTTGACATGGTCCCACGCATTGATTGTCATTGTCTTGAGGCGAACCCGCAATAACACGACAGGAATAACTTGTTCTTTCTTGATTGTCCGCTTGGCAAGAGTAGCCTTCTCGCTGACATTCAGCCTCACAGGCATTTTTGGCTCTACTTGCTGCCATATCAAAACCGGGAATAGGAACGCATCTATAGACGGTCGTTGCGAAAGAATTTCCCTTGGCATTGCACTGATATCCCTCACCACAAGTCTGAGCACCACACGTTTCAACAGCCTGTGCTTGCACTCCGAGAAAGAATGTAAGAGATAAAAAGATGAATTGGATCGCTAGCGAACGAATCATTCCCATGATGGTACTATCGGCGCTAATTGACCTTAACTTTACAAAAGTATAACTGTGTCTCGTATTGAAACGCTAAGGTATCAACGAAGGCCTCACGACTTGATATCTGTTCTGAATCTTTTGCCAAATATTTGAATGGGGCCCGGTAATTCCGTCAGGCCCCGAGGCACCTGCAACTCCTCGGGAACGCGGATCGTATTTTCCGCCCGGTAAAAATTGGCGTAAATCAGGTCCGCCCTGTCCAGGTATCCCCGGATTATTTGCTGCCACTCCGCGCGCGGCACTATTGCCTTCGCCTGAGCCACCGCCACCAACTCCGCGATAGGAACCTCCGCCACCATAAGTTCCGCCAAGAACACCTTCTGCATTTGCGGCCGCTCGACCTTCACCTTCTCCCGCATTTTTTCCAGCGAGTCCGCTTGAGCCCGAGCTGGATCCACTCACAGGGCTGCCAACACCTTGCTGTCCATCAACACTCTCACCGGAACCTCCTGCTGGAAGTTTTCCGTGAGTAATTGAAGGGAGACCTGGCAAATCACCAGTGATTTCTTCTGCGCCTCCGGCTGTTGCCACGCGAGAAGCCGAATCAATCAAACTTGTGTTCGGGCCATCGCCTGCCACTTTTTGTGAATTAGAACATATCGGATTATTGGGATTCACAGAACACACACAAACTTTATTTGTCGTCGCCATTTCAGGGTTTGAACAATCAACGGGGGCTGCCGGATTGCAACCTGCATAAGTCGGATTTGTTTTACAAAATTCAGGCACTGCCGCTGTCGTGGTGCCTTTACTGAGTTCCGCACACTGGCTGGCATTCGCAGCCGTCATTCCGTAGTTATTGATAGCCTGCTGGGCTTCATTTAATTTTGCATCATAGTTATTGCAACGACCCGCAAGAGCCTCCGCCGACGACGTCATCGCAAGACCATTTTGATTGCGCAGTTGATTTGCCACCTGTTGCACTTCGGATGAAACCGACGGAGACAGAGTCACCGCTGCACTGCCAGAAAAACAAGTGGAGTTGGCCTTTGCATAGTTCACCAACTCGACACACGTCGACCGACAGCTCTTAATGGAATTGCTACACGCCAAACGATAGGCCGCCACAGCGCCGTTGGCGGCTTGAGAGATGTCCGCCATTTTTGAACAGGCCGCCTGAATACTCGCAGCCGTCTGCTGTCCCATCATCAAAGCTATTTGTGATGCTGATGCCGAAACACTATTCATACCTGCATCGTTTTTTTCATCGCACATATTAGAAGTGTCTTCAATGGCCGTCGTGCATTGCTGATACATCTGTTGAAATTGAGTCTGGCATTGAGCGTTTTGATTTTGGTTTTGGTTTTGGTTCTGATTTTGCTGCTGAGTATTGTTGGCTGGAGGAACCTCACGGGCCTCCGTAGTTGGCGAAGTTGCTCCTGGACGGCGACCACAATACCCTTCAATTTGAGTTTGTACCAAGCAGTTGTCGTAACCTTTAAAATTTGTTGCGGGATTATACTGACTTGCACAGAAGTCTTTGCAACCTAAGAAGCCCCCCGATGCTTGAACGCCCAAGCACCAAAACAAGACACTTAGAATGGAGGATACCAATAATACCTTTTTCTCCATGGTAAACTGATCGGTATTAAGGCTAGGTTTCTGAATAGAATCGCAAAGATTTCTCAGAATTAAGTGAGGACACATTTGTATTCACCATCTTCTTTCGCTCTTATTGTCTCACTCTGAGACTGCGTTCCCGACAAAGAGGAAGTTTGTACCGCAAACAAATTCACAATAATTCGAAAGGCGCACGACATTTTTACTTTTCATTTTGGATGCGTTGTTGTCGAATCGAGCTAGATAAGGAGCTCACCATGGAAAAAAATCTTTATTCATTCACCGTCAAAGCGGCCGACGGATCTCCTGTGTCTTTGGAAAAGTACAAAGACCAAGCGGTCCTCGTTGTGAATGTCGCTAGCAAGTGTGGCTTCACTCCGCAGTACAAGGGACTTGAAGAGCTTTACGAAAAATTCAAAGACCAAGGCTTCACCGTTTTGGGTTTTCCCTGCAATCAATTTGGTGCTCAAGAGCCTGGCAACAATGAAGAGATTCAACAGTTCTGTGAAATGAATTTCGGAGTTAAATTCCCAGTTCTTGCCAAAGTGGATGTGAATGGAGACAACGCGGAACCTCTTTATCAATGGCTGAAAGAAGAAGCTCCGGGGCTTTTGGGAACTGAGATGATCAAGTGGAACTTCACTAAGTTTCTCGTTGGGAAAAACGGAAAAGTTTTGAAGCGCTACGCTCCTCAAGAAGAACCTAAAAATATCACTGAAGACATTCAAAAAGCATTGGCCTGATGCAATTCTCGCGCGCGTCTTATTGCGCGCTAAAAATGTACTCAACATTACGAAACTGACAGCAACTCATTTTCGTTTGGCAAAGCTCTGGGGCTGAGCAATCATTCTAGTTTTTATTGCTTCTAAGAAGGAAAAACTATGAGTGTTCAGATCCCAAATCAGGTTATTGATTGCCAGAATTTTGTCTCTGGAAAATTCCAAAAAGGCTCCGGCAATAAATCCGATATCATCAGCCCTTACACTGGAAAAAAAATTGGTGAGTTTCACAACTCCACGGCCGAAGACGTCAAACACGCGATCGAAAAAGCTGTTATAGCGCAACGTGAATGGGCGGAAGTTCCGATGAAGGAACGCACGAAGGTGATGTTCAACTTCCGTCAGATCTTGATGCGCGACTTAGACGAAATCTCTCACTTGAAAAGTTCTGAATCCGGAAAAAGTTTTGCGGAAGGCCGTGCCGGTCTTCTTAAAGGCATCGAGGTTTTAGAATTCGCCATTGCTTTACAAAATATGGATTTAGGCGGAAAAACGGAAGTCTCTCGTGGAGTGTCCTGTGAATATCGCCGCGAACCTTTAGGGGTTGTTGCCAACATCACTCCGTTTAACTTCCCTGCCATGGTTCCGATGTGGACGATTCCTATCGCGTTGACATTAGGGAATGCTTACATCTGGAAGCCTTCTGAAAAAACACCTCTGACATCTATGAAAATCGCGGATGCTTTGAAAGAAGCTGGATTGCCTGATGGGCTTTTCCAAGTTCTTCAAGGTGGCAAAGAAACTGTCGAAGCGATTATCGATAATAAAAACGTGAAGGCTGTGGGCTTTGTTGGTTCCACCAAAGTGGCAAAAGCTGTCTACGAACGCGGCACTCAATTGGGAAAACGTGTTCTGGCTTTAGGTGGAGCGAAAAATCACATCGTTCTTTTACCGGACGCCAATCCCGAGCTTTCAGGTATCGGCATCAGTGATTCTTTCACAGGATGCGCAGGTCAACGTTGCATGGCTGCGGCTGTTTTGCTGGCCGTGGGTGACGTCGATAAACACATTCAAAAAATCACAGAGCGCGCAAGTTCGTTGGTGCTCGGCAAAGACATGGGCGCAATCATCACGAAGTCTCAAGTGGATTTCTTAAATACGGCGATCGCTAAAGCCGAAAAAGAAGGAGCGAAAATTCTTTTGGATGGACGTAAAGCCAAAGCTCCTGCGGGAATGGAGGACGGTCATTGGATCGGCCCAACAATCTTGGATCACGTTTCTCCTGAAAGCGAAGTCGCTAAGATTGAACTCTTTGGTCCTGTCCTAAGCATCATTCGCTGCCAAGATATTTCTCAAGCCATGAAAATCGAAAACAACGTCGACTATGGAAATGCCTGCTCCGTTTTCACTTCCAGCGGAAATTTGGCAGAGAAAGTCGTGCGCATGGCTTCCACAGGAATGGTGGGAGTGAATGTGGGTGTGCCTGTGCCGCGTGAGCCGTTCTCTTTTGGTGGTGTTAACGCTTCCAAGTTCGGACACGGAGATATCACGGGTCATCACTCTTTGGATTTTTGGTCGAACGTAAAAAAAGTCACAGTGAAATGGGAAAAACAAGACGACGGCAATTGGATGTCGTAACAGAGGTTCTTATGAAAAGATCATCACATGTTATTTTAACTTCACACTCAAGCCAGGTTTTTAAAGACAGCCTTCCGATCAATTGGGGCGCAAAATCCGCAGCAGAACGCGGGCCGGTGATCGGGTCTTTAACTGACACAAAAAAAAGAAATGCCATCGGGACACATAGCGGAAGCTACACAGTGTACCGTGCGCTTTCCATTGCCCAAGGCAAATACTCAACTCTGCATAAGCCTGATTTGCACAACACGGAAAGCCCCGTCAAAATCGGTCCCTTCGCTTCGTGGTTTGATGCTAGCAAAATGGTTTCCATTGATCCTTGGGGATTTGACGTTCCCATCCACTTTAAACAGTTCTTCGATGAAGGCTACGATGTGCGCCCGACGGTGGCCGTTACTCAAGCACATTTGCAGATTCCCGAAATTTATGAGGCCATCGATCAAGGTCGTTTGAAAATTGATGGCAAGATCATCAATGAAAATAAAGATATCAAAATCACCAAAGTGGCTTTTGAACCCGTATGGTACTTGCCGGGGATTGCGCAACGTCTGGGTGTTGAAGAAGGTGAGCTTCGTAAAATTCTTTTCCAAGAAACTGGCGGTATGTTCCCGGAACTTGTGACAAGACCGGATCTCAAAGTCATGCTTCCACCTATTGGCAACACGACTGTCTACATTTTCGGAAATCCGCAAGATCTTGCAAAACCGGAAGTCGAACTCACTTGCCGCGTACACGATGAGTGCAATGGTTCAGATGTGTTTGGTTCTGACATTTGCACTTGCCGTCCTTATTTGATTTACGGAATCGAAGACGCAGCGAGAACCGCGCAACGCGGTGGTGTCGGCTTGATTGCTTACTATCGTAAAGAAGGTCGCGCTTTGGGTGAAGTGACGAAGTTCTTGGTTTACAATGCCCGCAAACGCCAAGAAGGCGGTGACTCTGCTTCCACTTACTTCCATCGCACTGAATGCGTGGCGGGAGTGGAAGACGCTCGCTTCCAAGAATTAATGCCAGACATCTTACACTTCTTTGGAATCACGAAAATTCACAATCTACACTCCATGAGCAATATGAAGTACGATGCTATCATCAAAAGTGGCATCGAAGTTGTGAACCGTATTTCTATTCCTGAAAACCTCATCCCAGCAGACGCCAAAGTTGAAATCGAAGCCAAGAAAGCCAAAGGCTATTTCAATGCGGGCGAGAAAAAAACTGCGGAAGAACTTAAGAACGTCAAAGGAAGACCTATCGATGAGTAACCATACTTACACTGAAAAAGATTTGGATTTTCTTCTCTCCCCTTTGGCCATTCGTCAAAGTGCCGAGAAGATTTTCGAGCTGACTCAATCAGGTCAAACTCACTTTCATTATCATCCTGAAAAATTCAATCACGTCGTAGACTATGTGGTCGAAGTGATTCAGGACAACTATCCAAGCCTGGATATTCCTTTTCATTCGCGCTGGGGCCACTTTCGTGTGGGCGCTATTGATCGCGTAAAAACTCTTGAAGCGAAAATGACAGGCTTTGACCCCATGGAGAAGGCCCGCACAAAGTTGGATCTTGTGATCACGTCGGTCCTTTTGGATGCCGGAGCCGGAAATACTTGGTCTTACAAAGAAGCTTCTTCGGGAAAAACTTTTTCAAGATCTGAAGGTCTGGGTGTTGCAAGTTTTTATCTTTTTATGGCGGGACAGCTTTCCCACGATAAAACCCATCCCTATCGTGCCACAGGTGAAGGATTAAAAAATCTTTCGCAAAAAACTTTGGAAGAAGCTTTTCAAGTCACGGCAGAAAATCCATTGATCGGCGTTCCGGGCCGACTCTCTTTGCTTCGTAATTTAGGCCAAGTGGTTTCAGAGAAAAAAGATCTGTTCCCTGGCGGTCGTCCCGGTGGATTGGTTGATTATCTTCACAATCGTTATGGCAAAAAGATCACAGGTCCCCAAGTATTGCGCGCCGTCCTTGATGGGTTGGGTGAAATTTGGCCTGGTCGCGTGAAAGTGGGTGGCGTCAATCTGGGGGACATCTGGTCTTACTCTAAAGTTCCAGGAGGCCTCGCGGCCTTCCACAAACTTTCACAGTGGATGAGTTACTCTTTGATGGAACCTTTGATGGAAGCGGGCTTTGAATTGGTCGAAGTTGAAAAACTCACGGGCCTTGCCGAATACCGCAATGGGGGTTTGCTCCTGGATCTGGGTCTTATCACTTTGAAAGACGCCAAATTGATCGAGCAGTCTCATCGCCCAGACTCAGAATTGATCATCGAGTGGCGCGGCCTCACGGTCTCTCTTCTCGATCGTATCGGTGACAAAGTTAGAATGAAATTAAACAAATCGGACTCAGAATTCCCATTGGCCAAAGTTCTTGAGGGTGGCACTTGGTGGGCGGGTCGTAAAGCGGCAAAGGCTTTACGTGCTGACAGCTCCCCGCCTTTAAAAATCGAGAGCGATGGAACAGTTTTCTAAGGAGTATATCGTGGATAAAGTAAAAGTTATTGATCATCCTCTATTAAGACACAAACTGGGTTACTTGCGTGACAAGGACACCTATTCCCATGAATTCCGCGAGATCGTAAAAGAGATCTCAAAAATCCTCGTTTACGAAGCCATGCGGGACTGGAAGCACCTTGAAAACGTGGCTATTGAGACCCCTATTGCTAAAACGGTCGCTGAGCGCATCGTAAAACCTCCTGTGGTGGTCTCTATCATGCGCGCCGGAAATGGCATGTTGGATGCGGTTTTATCCATGATCCCAAGAGCCAGCACCGGTTTTATTGGAATCTACCGCGATAAATTCATTCACAATACGGTTGAGTATTATTTTAAAATGCCTCAGGACGTGCAGACTAAAGAAATTATACTCTGCGATCCTTTAATTGCCACAGCCGACACTATTGTGGCAGCTATAGACAGATTAAAAAACTATGGCGTAGGTAAGATTAAGGTGCTGAGCATCTTAGCGAGCAAAACGGGTCTTGAGCGCATCCTGCATTTTCATCCTGATGTCGAGATCTACACAGTCAACATTGAGACTGAAATCAATGAACTGGGCTACCTTGTACCGGGACTGGGTGATGCCGGGGACCGTTTGTTTCAAACAAAATAGGATCAATGCATGAGCGTGTATATTATCGGTGTAGCAGGTGGAAGCGGATCAGGAAAAACGCACTTCGCAAAACAATTGCAAGAACAATTGGGCGAAGACAAATGCATGATCCTGTACCAAGACAACTACTACATCGATCAATCGCACCGCTTTGAAGGCTGCGGCTCTGTCAACTTCGACCACCCTAACAGCCTGGATTTTTCTCTTCTCGCGGCCGGCCTGCGCCGACTTAAAGGCGGCCATGACATCGAAATTCCTATTTACGACTTCGTCACTCACACCCGCAAAAAAGAAACCATCAAGAGCTCTCCAAAAAAGATTGTTCTTGTCGATGGTATTTTGATTCTGCATTCAGATGAAGTGCGTGCGGAACTGGATGAGGCTGTGTTCTTTGATACTCCGGAAGAACTGCGCTACCAAAGACGCCTTCACCGCGACGTGAATGAGCGTGGGCGCACTCCTGAGGGAGTTAAAAAGCAGTTTGAAGTTCATGTACGCCCCATGCACAACGAGTTCGTAGAACCGTCCAAAGCATTTGCTGGCACTATCGTGAAAGACCTGGGCGAGTACAGTGAAGCTTTAAAGGCCTTCTGTCACAAGCTCACCGCACTTCACGGGTAATTCTAAGTTACAGATCAGAAAGAGGGTGCCTTTTTCCTTTCCACCCGAGAGAGTCTTCTGATACAAGGCCCTCATCCATAAACTAAAAGGGAGTTTCTCATGAAATCATTGCTTAAAAAGGCCACGCCTTTCTTGTTCGTGTTTTCTTCACTCGCTATCGCTGCGGGCCTTATCACTAAAGAAGAAGTGAATAAAAAAGTCGCTGCGATCACAGCTCCGTTTAACAACGAATCAACAACAATGGACATCAGCTTCACGGATTTGAACGTTGATGCTGTTCGCGCCTTGGATTTCGGTATCACTGCAACAGTAACTAAAAAAGGACCTGAGAACGATCTAGTTCTAAAACTTCAAAATGCAACGTATCACTACGGTGATGGCACTGCTCCAACAGCAACGGGCGACTTGTCTTTGCAATTGGACCTTAAAAAAGCTTTCGGCCAAGATACCTTGAACCAATTCGGTGCTGAGCTTGAAAAAATGGCTCAAGATATCGCGGCTGAATACACGAAAAAATACGGTGCTGCGGCTGTTCTTGATATCGCCATGGAAGAACTTAAAAAAGATGCTCAAGGCAATGTTGAGGCTGCGAAATTGCGTTTGAATGCAACTATCGACCTCAGCAAACTTCCTTCTGACTTGAAGGCTGAAGAAGTTGAGATGAAATCAGTTCAAGCTCTTTTGGCTGCTAACGCCAACGGCGTGAGTGGTAAAATTCAAGTCGTGATCAACCCTGCTTACAAAGGTTTTGATGCAAATCAACCCGGCCTTAAAGAATTCATCGAAAAACTTTTGAATGACGACAAAGAAACTTACGACGGCATCACTCAAGTTGCTGGCATTTTGGATAACGTGGCGACCTGGTTGGTAAACCAAAAGCCAGAAGAACCAAAACAACCGTAATTAAAATCAGAAATGAATTTTAGAAAAACCCCAGGACCTCTCAGGACCTGGGGTTTTTCTTTTTCAGCAGTTCTTGCTAATGCTCGTCTTTTTGCTTTCAATAAATATATGCTTTGTCCGAATTGTCTGAATACTTTGAAACTCTTAAAACCTCCTCAGTCCGTCGTCGGATGCACTCGATGTGGAGGACGCTGGCACTCCTTTAAAAGTTTTCAAAGTCGAGTTGGAGGAGATAAGGCCTATCAAGAGCTTTTGCATGTGGCTCACCAGGCCCAAAACATCGGCAAAACCTGTCCTAGCTGCAGAAAGAAAATGAAGCCTTTGCGAACTCCACAAAATGAAACACCTTTGGATATTTGTTTTCCCTGCCAACATGTGTGGTTTGATTTTACCGAGTTCGAAAAGTTCAAGGGCCAAGGGGAAGGTCTAGGAACAACGTTTGCGACTTTCGTAAATACACAGAAGATGAATCTTAATGGACTTCATCTTGAAGCCTTTCAGATGCGCAATCTCGACGCACTCGTTGATCCTCGATTTTATGAATCGCCCGTTCAAAATAAATATGTCATTAAAAAGTTTCCTTTTTTCACCTATTTATTTATCGGCATATGTTTCCTGGTGTTCCTTAAGTTCCGTCAAAATATTCCGGAACTGTGGAATCTCTATGCCTTTCGTGTTGGGGATGTTCCTCTTGAGAATCTCAAAAAACTTTTCACGAGTTTCTTTGTTCACAGCGGATGGGGACATCTTCTCGGAAATATTTATTTCTTTGGATTGATCGCGGGTGAAGCCGAAGATGTCAGTCCTACTTTCGATTTTTTGGCTGTGGTGATTGGCGGTCATATTGTCGGAACCATTCTTGAGGCCCTGGCTCTAGGTTCCGGAACAATGATTGGAGGCGCTAGTGCCGGTGTCTTCTCAATGATGGTCTATTATTCCATCCTCTTTCCTAAAGCTCGCTTTCAAGGAATAATGCCGATAGGACGCAGAAGACTCCTTCATTATTCCACCTTCGTTAAATACTCCCTGCCCATACAAGCCTATGTTGTTATCAAAATTTTTTTGGAGTTCGCTTTGTGGGGAATGGGCCCTCAAGGCATTGCCCACCTCGCGCATCTTGGCGGCGCTTTCGTGGGTCTTGTCGTGGGGATTACAAGAAGAAATAAAGTCTGATTTTACTGTCAAAAAGATCTTCAATAAAACCCATCATTCTTTTCCCGTCTCGG
This sequence comes from Bdellovibrio sp. HCB-110, assembly GCF_047323225.1. GTDB lineage: Bacteria > Bdellovibrionota > Bdellovibrionia > Bdellovibrionales > Bdellovibrionaceae > Bdellovibrio. The sequence goes on along the minus strand of NZ_CP178750.1, from coordinate 600,696 downwards.
CTTGGCGTGCGTAAATTTCACTTAAGCATTATTCTTTCAATATCGCCCGAGGTTTCTATAATAAGATCCTATGCGATACCTACGACACCTGGTTGCTTTAAATATTTTCTTCTTATGTTTGTCATCCCCTGGATTCGCGAACTGGACTTCGAGAAACAGATTGGAACTTGGAATGACCGACAATGCACTCTTAACGAAGACGGACAAAGAAAGTGATTTCTTCCTGGCTTTGGGAACAAGAAATAGCTTCTCTGTAGACGAACACACTTTGGGTTTGCGCCTTGGATATCGGGACTACAGCAAGGAAAATTCCAATGACGTTTTTAGCTGGGGATTGTCCGATCGCCTGAAATGCTGGACGGATAAAACCTGCCAAATAGAAGTGCGCGGGCAAGAATACGTCTATGGTGAACCGATGACGACAGACAGCTCCTTTTCCAATTATGGAGTCGCCTTGTCTTTAGAGAAGTCTTTAACTTATTCAAGCAGATCTTCCTTGGATTTGACGACGGCTTATGAAGCTAAAAATTATTACTCCTTAAATCGTCTGGATCATATCCTGAGTGAAAATGCAGTCTTTGGTTACGAGCTCAATCCATCTCTTTATTTAGAGGCTGTGGGAGAAGTGGGATTTGCGCTTTCCTCCAGCAGTGAATATAGCTCTTATTACTTTCTTATTTCAGGCGTGGCGGAGTATCAGCTTGATGCGAATTGGGATCTTCTAGGAGAACTGGGAATAAAACAAACCCATTTCTTTTCACGCGATCTGACCACGGAAACTCAAGTCACCCGCAAAAACGGACAAGTGGTCAGTATGGTTGATACTTCCAAAGAACGCTACTCGGCCGCGTTCATCACTGTGGAAGCCAATCGCACATTATCAACCCAAATGTCCACGGGGGTTTCGCTGCAAAACTACCAGCAGAAATCCCGCAGCGGTTACCAAGATTACAGTGAAACTTTAATTTTAGGAAAGTTCCTCGTTAACTACTAACAAAGGAGTGTTATATGAATAAAAGAGTTCTTTTATTTTTACTGATGTGTGCCCTTGCCAATCCTCTGGCTGCACAAGCTGAGGAAGCCGCGACCACGACGACAACGGAGCCGGCGGCAACACAAGAAGCCCCTGCATACGAATTCACTGACGCGCAGATTCAGGCGATGAAAGATTCGAAAATTTCTGAATCTCAATTCAGCATGGTCGGCGCTTTAGCAAAAGAATCCGGCAAATCCGTTGAAGAAGTTCTGAAAATGCGCACGGAACAAAAAATGGGTTGGGGTAAAATCGCCAAAGAATTGGGTGTCGAGCCTAAAGCTTTAGGTCAATCCGTTTCATCTATGCACCGCCAAGATGATGCTGAAGCCAAAAGAGAAAGAAAAGAAGCGCGCGAAGCTCGCAAAGACGAGCGCAAACAAAAACGGGAGGAAAAAAAACAGGCCCGTAAGGAAGAACGCGCTCACAAGAAAGATAAAAAAGTTCAGTAATATGATTCCGCTCCTGCCAAAAACAGGAGCGGACTTTCCTCTTTAGCAAGCATGTCCAAAAATGAGAAACATCACTGTTGTGTAAAGAAAACAGACCTTATTTGAGACTCCCTAGCTCCTTCAAATCATAGCCATTTTTCTAAATAAAAGAAAATTTACAAGAGCAGTCCTCTCGCACACCTAAAATGAAAGAGTGCCAAGGAGGTACGTCGTGAAAACACTCTTATTACCGTCTTCTGGAATATTGGCTGTCGCAGCCCTTTCACTGACTTTGGCGGCTTGTAAAGCACCGGAGGATGCGAAAGATCTTGCTTCCAATACCTCACTAGGAAAAATCTCCGCTGATCGTTACGGACACACAGCAACCCGTTTGCAAGATGGCCGCGTCATCATCACGGGTGGTTACGTGGGATTAGGAATTCAATCCTCTGAAATTTTTGATCCTCAAACCAATCAATGGACTTGGGGACCTCAACCTGTGGTTGCATCAAGATTGCACGCCAACTCTCTTCTTTTAAATGATGGACGCGTTCTTCTGGTCGGTGGATTCAAGAGATCTCCTGAAGGGGGCGAACTCCCGGCTCGCGAAATCGAAGTCTACGATCCCGTCACCAATGAATTCACCGTCGCTGCTTCCATGGCAAAGAATCGCAATGGAGCCACGGTCACTTTGCTTAATGATGGACGTGTTCTCATTCTTGGTGGAAGTTACTTTGACTATGAAAATGTACGATGGGTGGCACTGGATGACGGTGAGATATTTAATCCCGTCACAAATGAGATCCATACTCTTCCCGATCGCATGAGTAGCACCCGCACTAGCCATACTGCAGTTCTGTTGCCTTCGGGTGATGTTATGGTTCTTGGAGGGATGAGTGTAAATGGTAATCCCGTCGAGGTTATAGACGTCTACAGAGCACATGCTGAAGCATTCATTCAAACAAATCCTCTTCGCGAAGCCCGTTATGGCCATTCAAGTTTTCTTTTGAGTGATGAAAGTGTTTTAAGTATTGGTGGTTCGTATGAAATCTCAAACTTTAGAATGAATGCTGAAATATATTACTCTGGAGGAAGTACGACTGTTTGGACAACTCTCCCCGAAGCTTCTTTTGGTAAGAATGCTTTACAACTACAAAACTCAAAGATCGTCTTTGTGAGTTCTTTTTCAAATGCCGCCGGCCAAGCTATCTATGCGCTAGATCAGACGACAAGACTCTTCTCCCAAGTAGGCAACATCAGCGTAGGACGATCTGGCTACACAATGACAGAACTGGAAGATGGAAGCCTGCTGATCGTCGGCGGCACAAGGATGGTGGATGGCTACCTACATACTTGTTACGACGTCGAACGTATTTATCTTTCTAACACGAACGAAACTCTCGAATAAATTGTCCACATGGTCACGGTGCGAACTCTCGCCCGTGACCAGCCCGGTAATCGTCTTTTCGACGCGTTTTGCCGAACAATCGTCTTGAATCCTCTGAATCGCCCTCCTAAGCTGGCTTCCAAAACAGGGGGACTTATGCGTTTGCTTTTTTCGGTACTACTGGTAGCAGGCTTTTCAACAGCTCAGGCTGCGCAGATCACTAACACTACTTTTGCATTTCCAGGGCGAGTGGAAATCCATGTCCAACCTCAACTTAGCGAATTGGACGTTCTTTTTGTTGTTGATGACTCTGGCAGCATGTCGGAACACCAAAAGAATTTGATTGCGAATATCCCAGCATTGACGAAAGCGGTGTTGAAGAATGGCGTTCATGTTCATGCAGGTGTTACAACAACCAGCAACGATTGCAGTTACACTAAAATTTGCCGTGGGCAGTTCTTCGGCAATCCGAAAGTTGCAGACAGCAAGCAAGGCGACTTCCTGTCTCTTCTTGCTACGAATCTAAATGTCGGCACAAATGGAAGTGCTACTGAGCAACCTCTTGAGGCGGCCGTTGCGGCACTTTCCGAACCTGTCTTATCGCAAGATCATCCTGACTTTCTAAGAAGCAATGCCCATCTTGCTATTGTGCTTTTGACAGACGCCGATGACCAAAGCGACAAACAAACTCCAGAAAGTTTTGCAAGCTTCGTAAAAGCTCTTAAACCAAATCCAGGCCAGGCAACAGTGGCGTCCATTCAAGTTCTTCCAGGCGACAAGAATTGCAAAACGTCTGAAGAGCAAGGCACTCGTCTTGATACTGCTATCAAGTTGGTGAATGGAAAAATGATCAGCCTTTGCGCTCAAGACTTCGGAGCTCAATTAGGTCAATTGGGCTCTGGCATCGTTGGCCAAGTAACTCAAGAAATTCCTCTGACAACGACTCCAGACGCAAGCAGTATCGTTGTGACATTTGGCTCTACGACATTGGTTGCAGGCGACATGCACTATGGTTGGGTTTATGACTCTGTGAAAAATGCGGTGATCTTGGGAGATAAAATTGATTGGTCTTCCATGTCAGGTGATGAACTTATTGTTAGCTTTGTTCCTAAAGACTGGAAATAAAAATAACTCCAGTCTCTACGAAAAAGCCCTCTTCTCAGAGGGCTTTTTTATTTGTCCATTACAGAACTTGAATGTTCTCCTCGAGAACAAAGTAAAATCCCGTCTAAGTTTTAGTATATCCACTGACACTTTTTGGTGGTCTTCGTCAGCAGAAGTATAAAAGCAAATTTAAATAGAAACGAGTAGGTCCCGTTCTTGCTCAAGTACCTTAGTGAACCTTTCGGAGGTCTTGTGAGCTGGAGCGTCCTATCAACAATTACCGCTTTGATAACTTGGCTGGGTCTTATCTCCCCAGTCATGGCGCAAGGACCTGCGTGCGAAGCTTTGTTTTTAGACTCCACAGCCCATGAATATTTGAATTCTCAAATTGAGACATTCGCCTCTGCTCGTCGTAGAACTTCCCTCAAAACTCCAGCGAAATCGTTTGAGGTCACTAGTGCTACCCGCAACTTTCTTCTTAACGAGGTCCTCTATAAAGAGCGCATTGTTGAGGCATCAGACTTTAGCCGCCTCATGAGTGATAAGCTCTTCCAAGTGGAGTTCCTTAAAAAGGTCGCTCCCGGAGTTGAAAAATTCTTTCCTAAGACAGAATCCTTCCGCGAATTTTTAAAGACAGCAGGCATTCTGAATGAACAAGGTCAGATCTTAAAAAATGCGACAACCCCAGAACAAGTTCTTGCCGCTCTCGAAAAACATTATCCGCAAGGTTTCGTAGTCAAACCTACAGCCGGATACAATACTGGCGGCCGCGGCTTCTATGTTAATGACGCTAAAGCCTTGGTCCATGACCTTATTAATGATCCGACAAAGTTTTTAGGTGCGGATAAAAACTTCCTCTTTAAGAGTGATGAGTTGGGGCTGGCTTCTGGAGAAGGTTTTCTGATTCAAGAAATGCTCAGTCCTGCGGGCGGCGGACGCCCTCCTGAGTATCGTGTTCATACGTTTGAAGGACGTGTGGTTGAAGGTGCGACAGAGTCACGTTGGCTCAATCCTCAAGAGAGAAATTTCAAACAAATGGAAACCTTTGTGCAAAACTTCCTTTCCCGTCTTCCCAAAGAAGCGACAGCTCGTCAGGCCTGGGGTCTGGATGTCGTGGAAGTTTCTCCTGGCAACTATCGCATCATCGAAATTAACACGAATCGTGGTCATGAAATTCAATGGAGTGGATATCTGATTTCATCTTTCCAATTGGGTGCTCTTACCCGCCACTTGGAAAAACACGGCATTCTGAAGTTGACAGGCCCACTGGCTGAAACTTTCAGAAAAAATAAAGCCGGTCTCGAGGCATGGATACGTAAAGAAGGTTATGAAACTGTTATTGAAGATCTAAAAATTAATGATCCGGAGCTTGCATATGAACTCTTACAGCAAAAACCATAAGTTCTTAATTGCCGCCCTCGTTTTAGTTTTCGGCGGAGCTTTCACTCCTGAAGTGCACGCGGCCAATCGCTGTGAAAGCATCTTCATGTCGGAAGCGGAACGCGCAAGCTACATGCAGCTTCTTCAGTTAGACCATCAAGGATTGGGTTTTGCCAAAGGATCTGCGAAGACCGCCGGCAAAGAAATCCAATTCGGTTTTGAATCCGAATACACAATCAATGAGTTGGCTCCGTTTACAAACTTTTACGGACCGACACCGGAATCAGGAATTTCCAAACAGGCTTGGCTTTCCATGCCTCTAGAAAGCCGGATGGGTTGGATCAAAGAAAAACTAAAATCAATTCCCTTTGGAGCCAAAGATCCTGTTCTGGTCCTTATGGAAAAATCTCCGGAACTGGGATTCTTACCTTCAAAACTTATTCGTGACGACACTGGAAACGTCGAAATCATTTTAGATCCTGTCTCTGATTTCGGAACTTGGAAAAAACAAGTTCAATGGGTAAATCGCAACTTCGGCGTGGGCTCCATGCAATCCATGGTCAGCCAGCCTCGCGAGACTTTTTATGCCGATACTCCCGGCTATAAAGAAGTCGCCTTTAAAGAAAACTTGGGTTACTTCAACTTCTTCCATCAAGCCGACGTTTTAGAACGCATGGCGAGCGGAGCACAAAAGTTCCAGAACGATCCGACTAAAGAAGTTATGAAACCTTTCTTGCACCCGTATCTAGGGCCGATGATGAAAATGCGCCATAAAAAAATGGTGAACACACTGGAAGCCATTTCTGATGGACAAGTTCTTACAAAAGAAGATCTTGAAGCGGTTGTTCGTCGTGAGCAATCTTTTAAGTACATCGGCTCCACGGCTTATCGTCCCGACATTGGCGGTCCTCATCGCATGTCGCAAGAAGTTCGTGATGCTCACAAGGACGAAGGTCTTTTAATTGATCGCACGGCTCGCAGTGTTTTCTATGCACAGCAAGGGCGCAGTGCCTTTATGAATATGGCCGATGTGGCAGCTTTTGACAGCATGGCGACATTCTCGCAACTTCCAACCAACACACAGGCCTTCTTGAAAAAGATTTTCCCCGTGAAAGCGCCCAAACAAATTCAAGAATTCGAGAATGCTTTGTTTGTACATGAAACTTATAGAAACTTCTCGTACCCCATGAAGAGCTGGAGATCTACTCTGCAAGCCATTGATCGCATGGACCTGGTGAAAACTGTGGAAACAGCGCAAGCAACGTATATGACAGAGTTGCAAAAAATCGAAAACGATTTGAATTCCGGACATATCACTGTTGAACAAGCCAGCGCGCAAGTTCAAGGTGCCTTGGCGCAGTTTGCGATCAACAGTAAATTGCACGAGGCCTTCAAGAAATTTGAGGCAGACATTCCTGCGAAATACAGCAAAACAACAGAAAGCCTTGTGACTCCCCGCCGTGGTTTGGAGTTCCGCTTACAAACTTTTCTTAAGAAATGGGCGAACTCGGCGCGCCTCGTTGACTCCGTCACTTTTAAATACAAGGACGAAAAACAGAAGACAGCAAGTGACCGAAAGATGTTAGTTCTTTCAACCGAAGGCCTGTCTTCTGCTGAAATTGCAAGACTTGAAACTGACTATGTAAGCCTTGTCGCGGGAAATATCACGTTCCCTCTTAAAGAACGTGCTTCTCACACTCTGGTGCAATTCAACGGAACTATCTTTAACTTTGGATACGCACCAATCCAGGCTTTTCCTCGCTTTCGTCAGAATGACTTTCAAGCAGGACAGTCCCGTCGTCTAGAGTCTGTGCTTATGCTCACTCGTGGCGAGGAATCTCGTTTCAACTATTACATCCAAAATATCCGTAAAGACAAAAAGGCCGTTCTTGGAAAATTCAATCTTGAGGGAGATCCTAAGACTAACGGTAAACTCACCGACAACCGCAGCGAATGTGGTAACAACTGCACGACGTGGATCGCAAAAGCTCCCATCGGTGAGCGTGGTGAATCCGTGATGGATCTTGCTGGAGGCCAACAATCCGTTCCATGGGTCGCTCAAAACCCTGGCTGGTGGAACTCGTGGATTCTTGGCACGGCTTCACAAGAGCGTCTGCCTCTTGTCGTCTATTGGACTCCGGAGTCCCTAGCTAAAACCATGGAAAAAGATTTTAGCGGCAACACTTTCAATTGGGATTTCAATCGTAAATGAGAATTTTCCTAACCCTCGTTCTTTCTCTGATCTTTCTTCGTCCCACGGCAGAAGCGTCTTCTGCCGCGTGGTCAACTCGTCTTGAAGCGGGAGAAGTGATTTTAGAGAACCCCCAACAAGAACGTTGGGTTTTCTCAAAAGCTCTGGAATTTCGAGCAGCCCGCAATGAATTACTTTTACTCACGACTCAAAACAAAGAAATAAAATCGCGATGGGTTGAAAACGAAAACCTGGAAGTACCCACGGAGATTTTTGAAAGATTCTTGCGACTTTGGCAAGAGTCCTCCTTACAATCCCGTATGGAGTCCACTTTGGTTTCGTGGTCCATTGAAGGCGACATCACTCATGTCGTGATTAAAAAAGCCCTTTATGAAGCAAATATAGATGCTTCCACCGTTTCCTCTTCGGAACTCCTTTGGTTAGGTTGTTATGATGGGTTCACCCAATGTTTGGGAATGAACGAGATTATTTCCAATCCAAATCTCTTAAGAAATCTTATCTTAAAAGAAGAAGTAAATAAGATCTCGCGCGAGGACCTTCAAGCATTCTTAAAAAGATCTGCCGGCTTAAAAATGGAAGACGCTGAAGAAGCTTTTCTAAAAGCACGCTTTCCGCAGGGACTGGCCCAATGGTATGCCCTGAAACTTCTGTCACGCAAAGATTCCTTGGAAAAACCCCTGATGGGTAACTCCTATCTCGCGCAAATTTCTCGCTATCAAAGCGGAGATATGATTCGCAATGGTGTTTTGCTTAAAGCTCCTTCCGAATTTGAAGTCGACTTCACCATCGACCGCCTGGATGCCCAGATCCGCGAGTTCTTCAAAGCTCGCTATACCGACATAGAAAGTGTCGCGAAATATGTTCTCGCCCACCTTCCGATGATGTCCTATGAATTTGATAAAGGCATTGGCAATTGGAAAGTCGGTCCCGGTTTTATGTTCCGGGTTAAAAGGCACATCGTTAAAAATCCAAACTCCCGTTCTCCTCTTACGATGTACAAGATTAATGACTCGGTGGATTTGATTATTACTTTGAATATTGGCATACACAAAGACCTGGGACCCGCCGGAGCTTCCTTGGGAGCGGGCCCTGGATATATGCGCAAATATCTTTTTAGTTCCTATGCTCCGTCGCGAGAAGCGGCAGCCAGAAGTCCTTGGGCACTGACAAAGGAAATGTTGCTGGGATACTCCCTTGAAACTTTAAAACCCATGGACAGCGTCACCATTGAATCGGGATGGCTGGCGAGCACGTCCTTTAGCGGAAACTTGAATATCTTTGGCTCCTCGAAAATTCGACCACAAATGAATGCGTTTGGCGCCTATCGTTGGCTTTCCAGATCCTATGTTCATATGGATGAAAAAGGAGACGCCTATATAGGATTCGGCAATGCCGACGGTGTCGAAGTCAGCATGCAGGCATTTCTTCGCGTGATCGCCAGAATGGCAAAGGTGCCTTTTTTTAATTGGTCTCATTCTTGGATGAAGCAAACCGGAGGAGTTTACAAGGTCGCCCGGGCGAATTTTATTCCTCCCATGGAGCGCGCTCAATTAAATCGAAGCATCTCCAAAGGGGAAGAGGTGTCATTCAAAAATAAATGGCCCGAGGTCACCTACAGTGCTCGGTACTCGTCTTCTTTTTCATTTTTAAACCTTGGGTTTTACAAGTTAACAGAAAGTCAGTGGAATGGATTCTTTGAATTGTCTCCGAATGACAATGATCCGATTCCTATGATGCAAAAACGAAGACGATTTCTTCTTTTAGAAAACACCTTGGATTCAACGACAAAGTTTTCCTTAACTCCCCAGCCTTCGACACAAACTTGTGCAACCTGGGCTGCTTTCGAAGCCACGACGACGGATCCTGCAAAATTTTTTGATGGCAGTTTTAAGATCGACTGCACGGAAACCTATTCCGAGCAAAAGCCATTAACTGGCTGGAAACTGCGTGAACTCTCCGACACCCTGAAACTCAAGGTGGAAAACTCTCATATCCTTGGCTCGAAAGACAACGAAGACAAAGAGTTAGAACTTCATTGGGATGTTCAGTTCTCTTGGAAAGATCTTTCCGCTTTGTTCGCCGAGAAACCGACTTTGTGGATAGAGGACCTCAGCCAGGAAATCGTCAAGGCTCGCACCCGCACCTCTTCGATCACTCACGAGGAGGCCCAAGAGCGTCTCTTGATCGTCACAGCGATGAGCCAAATCCTTGGAAAAAAAGATGAAGTTGGCAGAGCCACCGCATTTTTTAAATGGGTCAGCACCTATCCCTCCAAAGACCTTTTATTAAAAGCCCTATTGAAACGTCTTCATCATCCCGCAGTTCGATTGCAAGTCTTTAAGCCCTATGCTACTGACAGCGCATTGATCGAACAAACCTATTCATACGGGACCTTCGAAGACACGATGACCTTTAAAATCATCGAGGAGAAAAACAAATGGCTTGGCTTAAATTAGCTCCCCTTTTCTTGCTCTTTACCTCGTCTGCTTTCGCACAAACTCTGGTCTATAAATATCAAATTGCTTCTTCATTTGGCATTGGCACAACTTGCGAAGTGCGTGGTGAAACGGAACGCAGCCAGGTTCGAATCTACATTAAAGAAGAACTTCTTCAATCCAACCAAGATTTCGTCTTGGCGCAAGTGAAAGTAACGGCTTGTATCTGGGGCGGCAACTTTTTAAAAGAATCTTACGACCTTGCGATTCCCCGCTTTTTCTTCACTCCCGCTGAAACTTTGAATGGCGCTTTTGAGTTGTCCGAAGGACCTTTGGCAGGAATCGTGATCAAACAAATTCAACAAAACCAATGGAGATTCCGCTACTTTAAAGATAGCAAAACTGCTTGGAATCAAATCAATCCCATCGAATTCACCATGAATCCAGAAAAAAACCATCCTCAACAAATCCGCTTCTTTGTTCCTGACAAAAATAAATGGATTGAGGCAGACCTTCGCTTGATCGAAGTCGACGACGAATAGTTTTTTAATTACTTCGTATATTTATCCATGATTTTCTCTACGAAGCCTTCTTTCTTAAGTTGAAGAAGAACTTTATTGTATTTATCGGCAAGCTCTTTTCCTTTCTCTCCTTTGGCCTTCGAGAAAGCCACATAGGAAGGAGCCGTCGAAAAGACATACACCGCCTCAAAATCTTGCAAAAAGCCCATGCGTTTGCTCATGAACTTAAACACTTCTTCCGAGGCAATCGCCACATCAATGCGCTTTAAGGTTCCGGGCCGACCGAGTTTATTGACCAGCATTTCTTCACTGCTGCTCAAGTCCAATTTAAGGTTCTTTTTATAAGCGTCAAATTGAGGACCATAAGAATACTGATCGTTAATACCTACCGTCATCCCTTGAAGATCACTCAAATTTTTCACAACAAGTTTATCTTTTCTAAGGGCGAAGACCGCGTTCTGCGTAAAACTCATAGGCTCAGAAGTAAAGTACAAAAAGGTTTCACGCTCCTCCGTTTTAAAGGGAGGAAAAATCGCATCAACTCTTCCATTTTTGGCCATCACAATGGCTCTCGCCCATGGGTAGGTCACAAACTCAGCTTCCACTTTCATTCTTTTGCAGATTTCCCGGATGATTTCCACATAAGTGCCCTTCAGCTCCCCGTCCTCTTTAAAAATTTTAGGTGGCAAACTGTCTGTGGACGCAAAGCGAATTTTTGCCGCGAAAGCATTCTTGAACAGAATCAGAATAAGAAATATCAGGCAGAGCTTTTTTGTCATAATCTTAATAGCCGTTCTGATTCGCCTTTCTTTCGAAATACTGAATGTCGATAAAGATGCCCGAAGACAGAATGAGTGATCTTTCGAGATCACTTAATGACGGACTCTTAAACTCAATCTGAAAATTATCGGCATCAAGAAAAGCCTCTTTTAAAAAACCAGACCACTTTTTGCGAATAACCGCCACTTCGCTCTCACCACGCAAAAACGGAAACGTCCAAAATTGAAAAAAACCCGATTGCATGCGCAAGATGACTTTGCCATTAGGGTCCTCCAGGTCAAATTTCTTTCTGGCAATAGCAAAACGCTGTTGCAGCGAACCTAGGTGGACACCCTCTTTCGTATAAATCTCGAGTCTTTGAAAAAAGAATCGAAACGGATGTTTTACGATAAACACTTCCTGGCGTTGATTATCAAAGATATGCAATTCAAACGAGCGCCAATGTCCCAAGAAATATCGCATCACAGCTCCAAGGAAATCCTTTTGCTGCTCGGCACAGAAGCCAATCACTTCGCCGCGCTCATTGCAGATTTCGTATTTGTTGCGGGTCTCAAATCCCACCAGCTCCAGAAACTCTTTCCTTTGTCGAACAATAAGTTGCTTCTGGCTTTTAAGATTCTCAATCAACGACATATCTCTTCCCTCACAAGGTGTTACATCACTTTAACAAAGATAAATGACGAATGTAAATTAAGAGGTTTTGCAGAATTTGCCCGTGTCAGGATTTGACACACTTTGTGTCAAAATAACTGGCGCCTTTCAAAAAGCCGAGGTACTTACCGATTCACGAAATAACAAACACCCTTAACGACAAGGACAAATTTATGAAAATGTTTATCGCAACTGCAATCTTCGCTTTGACTGGTTTCCAAGCTCACGCTTCTGCTCCAGTAGATGAGGCCCTCCTATTTACGTGTGAAAGCGCACCGAATGTGGATTCAGCACTTAAAGTTTTCGGCTTTGGTGATGAGAACGGACAAGGAGCTCAGATCGCGATCTTTTTGGCTGGCGAATTGCGCGTTGAAGACCAAGGTTCTTACGACAAAACAACTGGCAAATATGAAGGCCAAATCTTCGATATCACTGTAAGCCGCCAAGGTGCCGTGAGCATTACAGCCAAAGCAGCAAACCCTGTCTTGAGCGTAGGTCAAACAGACTCTTTGGTTTGCCAATAGGAAATTCTTACTCATTCAGAGGGTCTCCCAAGACCCTTTGACACAGTTCGTGTCAATTCAGTGGAGTTCACCCCAGGGAAGTGTTAAGCCCATGAGCATGGAAGTCGTCAGCATTAAAGGCAAAAGAATTCAAGCCAGGAACTTTAAACAGCTCCTGCAAGAAGAGTTGGTGGCAAGATGCCGCAATAATCCCAACTATTCCCTCAGATCTTTTGCACGGGCCCTGCAAATCGAACCTTCCGCGCTGTCTCAGATGATCAACGGCAAACGCCCGATCACCGAGAAAATGAAACTGCGTCTGGGAGCGGCCTTGGGTTTATCGACAGAGCAAATTCGTAAACTTCCCTCTTCCGAAGACGCGTCTTCTGGTAAGGCTTCCGAAATCCATTTTCAACAATTGGCCTTAGACACTTTCGCTGTAATCTCGGACTGGTATCATTACGCAATCTTGGAGCTCACTTACTTGGATGATTTCCAAACTGACGCGCAATGGATCAGTCAACGCCTTGGCATAACGAAGTCGGAAGTTAATATCGCTGTTGAACGCCTGCTCCGAATGGGACTTCTTAAGAAAACACCTAAAGGAAAATGGATCGACGCTTCTGAAAACGGAGAACTGACGCATTTGACTCCGTCCGAAACATCTGATGCTGCAAGAAAATATCAGTGTCAGCTTTTGGAGCTTTCCAAAAAAGCCGTTCAGGAAGTGCCATTAGCAAAACGCAATCACACGTCAGCGACGTTGAGTTTTGACCCAGATGATTTACAAATGGCGATCTCAAAAATCGCTGAATTTCGCCGATCTTTTGCCCGCGAACTGCAACCGAAGAAGGCTAAAGACGTTTATCAATTACAAATTAGTTTTTTCCCTCTCACGAAACAAAAGGAAACTTTATGAAACTTCGCTTAAGTATTATTAGTGTCCTGGTTCTTGCAATCACAAGCACAGCCTCCGCGCGCCTCTCAAGAGGTGTGAAAGAAGGCGGCGGCGACGAATCAATTATTTTCATCTGCAAAAGCCCCGCAAATACTGATTCAAACCTGCAAATCATTGGTTTTGGTTCCGACTTCAATGACATTCAGTTGCACGTCTTCACTCAAGGTCATTTGATCGCTCTGGATCTGGGTACTCTGGATCTTCGCTCCCACAGATATGTCGGACAGACTTATGATATCAGTCTGCAACGTACGGCGAGCATAACGGCGAAAGAGCCAAACTATGCTCTTCTTGTTGGCGCATCAGCCTCTTTAATCTGCAAATAACAAGTGCCATTCTTCCATTTGGACCGAGGCGCCCCATTGACAAGATGGGGCTTTTTGTCTTACTTCCAAACAGTTTTTCTCTCTCGTTTATAGACAAAAACAAGGAATCTTAACCAGTGGTCCCTTGTTGGAGTTTAATTCTTTCGGGCCAAAATTTCTGTATTCACATTGGCATCAGAAACCTAAAAAATCAGCAACATACAACGATCGGTTTATAAATGGCCCATCGTTTGCTCTTTAAAAGCTTTGAATTTCAACAAAGGATCTTGATCATGGCACGTTCAATTCTATTTGTTTTAGCCGGATTGTTTGTTGCTGCCACTGTCAAAGCGGCTACTTATGTGGAGACGGAGGCGGACTTTGCAAAACATATCGAGCTTCATCGTCAACGCGTGGCTGCCTTAGGCTTAGCTTTGGCAGCAAAAGAATATCCTTCCGTCGATCAACGGACGCTAAGATTCTTTCTACTTTTGCATGACTCTTCAAAAACAAAAAGCACAGCTGATCTCTATCGCTTTTATGGAAAAACCGGCCTTACAGAGCAAGAAATAGGAGATCTAAAAAAGACAGTCCAACACATTAATGATGTGGACTCCCGCATGGCAGAAAAGTTCTTTAGACGTTTTAAAATAAACGCCCAAGAAGCAGAAGTATTCCTGTGGATTGAAAAAGTCGCGGATTTAGTAGATCGCAGTTCCGATCCCGTCGCTACAGAAGAGTTCGCAAGAAAAATGACTCCAGCAAGTGAGTACATGAAAGACGAACGCTCCCGCTCGGCAGCTCTTTTCCTGGAAAAACGTTACAATGGCATTGTAAGTGGGTTCGAAATGCCTTCCGTTAGAAGTTGTCAAAGAGTCTTCTGAAGGAAGATTAAATAAAAAACCCGCCTCTTGTGAAAGCGGGTTTTCATTCTGGTTCTCGATAGTTTAATTTTTGACTCTTACGTAGATCGCGATGACTTCATGAGCACCAGAAACTCCTCGGAGGGGGACAAAAAGAAGTTCTGGATTATTTGCGCCAAGGTATGCTGATCCAAAGATACGTGGTTTCTCCAATTTTCCCGTTCCGTATTCGCGCAGGGAAAAAATGAAATCTTTTGGAATATCAAATTCAACGAAGCCATATTTAGATCGTTCATCCGTGAGAGTTTCACCTCGAATTTCAGAAGAAATATTTGTTCGCACTATGCTCGATTTTCCGTCATTAAATTTGAGATCGGCTCTGAGAGCTCTTCCCACAATCTGCTCATAGTCTGATATTTGAGAGTTATAACGTTTATAACCGTATGTATCGTTCGTATCTAACTTAAAGGAAATTTCTGTAGGAATATCAAAATGAAGTGATCTATTTCCCACTTCGGCAATGCTGTTCAACTTCCAAGAAGTGCCTTGAATTTCTTTTATATTCAGTCCGCCATAGTTATGGGTTTTCCGCCAAAGATCTTCCGCTCCATTAAAGAGTCCGGCAACGGATTCATGAGAACCCCGGAAGGAGCAGATGCTAGGAACGCCAGTCACCATCTGAGATGGCGAAACGCAATCAAGGGCCAAAGCTTGAAAACTTACCAGTGACAAGACTAATGCCGGAATAAACTTCATATAAGCCTCGCTTTTTTTTGATTATCTTTTGCAATCTACGGGCCTAATGAAAAGGGTCTTTCCTAAAGTAAATTCTTCCTAAAGAAAGCCATAGTGGGAAGAGAACAATTTTTGTTATACACATCTGGGTTTTATATTCAGGAGTTACTTCAGTCTCTATGTCTCATTTTGCGACAAAACCCCCGATTGTTTCCAACACGGGGGTTTTTGGTACTGCCCGCGTCGGCGGACTAGTGTTTTCCTTTTTTACCTTTTTTTGGAGCTGCTTCTTCAGCTTCAACAGGCTCAGTGCCTTCGTGGTCTTCACCGTTGTTACCGTTAGCGTCGATCAAAAGTTTGCCGATACCGTTAGCAGCCAAGATTTTAGAACGAAGTTCTGTCATGTATTCTGGGTGTTCCTTCAAGAACATTTTCGCAGCGTCACGGCCTTGTCCCATGCGTTCGCCATTGATAGAGAACCACGCGCCTGATTTTTCAACCAAGTTTGCAGTCACTGCTAGATCAAGAAGATCGCCTTCTTCAGAAATACCTTCACCGTACATCAAATCGAATTCAACTTTTGTGAACGGAGGAGCCATTTTGTTTTTCACAACTTTCACCGCAGTACGGTTACCAGTGACGTCTTCACCGTTTTTGATCGCGCCCACACGACGTACATCCAAACGAACTGAAGAGTAGAATTTAAGAGCGTTACCACCCGTAGTTGTCTCTGGGTTACCAAACATCACACCGATTTTCATACGAATTTGATTGATGAAGATAACAAGAGTGTTTGAACGGTTGATCGCCGCAGTCAATTTACGAAGAGCTTGAGACATCAAACGAGCTTGAAGACCGACGTGAGAATCACCCATGTCACCTTCGATCTCTGCACGAGGAACCAAGGCTGCAACAGAGTCGACAACCAATACGTCGATCGCGCCAGAGCGAACAAGAGTTTCAGTGATTTCCAAAGCTTGCTCACCAGTATCTGGTTGAGAGATCAAAAGATCTTCTGTGTTCACACCCAATTTACGAGCATAGTTGATATCCAAAGCGTGCTCAGCATCGACGAAAGCAACAACGCCGCCTTTTTTCTGAGCTTGTGCAATTACAGACAAGCAAAGAGTTGTTTTACCAGAAGACTCTGGTCCGTAGATTTCACAGATACGACCTTTTGGAAGACCACCAATACCCAAAGCGATATCCAAGCTCAAAGCACCTGTGCTGATCGCTTCTACGTCTTTAACCAAAGATTCATTCGCGCCCAAACGCATGATTGAACCTTTACCGAATTGCTTTTCAATAGCTGAAACAGCCAATTCCAATGCTTTTGTTTTTTCGTTGTTTGCTTTTGCATCTGCCACAGTTGTTGTTGCCATCTGCGATTCCCTCTCTCGTAGCACCCGCTACGATACTTTAATGTTATTGTTCAGGCCGGGGGCCTTTGTTTAAACCTTGTCGAGAACTTCACACAGCCATTGAACTGAATAGTCGACGGACGCCTGCTGGATGGCTTTGCGATCTCCCGAAAAGAATTCCTTTCGCGAGTCTTCAAATCCCGGTCCAGCGATAGCAACGCATACAGTGCCCACAGGCTTCGTCGGTGTTCCACCGGTCGGACCTGCGATGCCTGTGATTGCCACAGACCAATCAGTTTTAAGCTGTCGACGCACTCCGTGCGCCATTTGACGAGCGACCAACTCGCTCACCGCACCCTCTTGCATGAGAGTGTCTCGACGGACCCCTAGAAGATCCACCTTCGCCTCGTTAGAGTAAGAAACCACAGAGCCTAAAAAGATGTCGGAAACGCCTGGCTGCTCTGTCAAAAACGCGGAAAGTGCACCTCCAGTACAACTTTCTGCAAAACCCACTGTGAGTTTTCGGTCGCGAAGGGATCTAATGAGTTCTTGAAGCTTTTCGTTGTTCAGTGACATTTACGGCACCAACACCTGAGAGCCCAACCAATTGGTTTGAGTGTAGAGAACTTGCATGATGAGACTCGCAATTATCCCCGCGGCCACATCGTCCACCATCACTCCAAGACCTCCTTGGATCTTCTTATCTAAATATCCTATGAATAAAGGCTTTGTGATGTCCAGCAATCTGAACAGAGCAAAACCAATTAGAATGGCCTGCCATGTCAAAGGCAGCCAAACCATGGTGATGAGAAAACCTAAAACCTCATCAATTACGATCTCTTTATGATCATGCCCGCCTTTGTCCTGCTCATAAAACTCGCAGGCCACAATTCCGACGGGGAGCAGCAAAACAATCGCACCCATGTAAACTAAAGGACCGAATTTCGACAAAAGAAGAACCAAGGGAATAGTGGCCACGGTAGCCGCAGTTCCGGGACCTTTCGGAAAACGACCGATGCCAAACAGAGTAGCTAGTTGTTTCAAGAAGTTGCGCATCCTTAGGAGGTACGCCGTACCTTTTTGTATTGCAAAGCAAAATGATGGGCGTCAAAAGACAAGCTGCTGTCCGCATTCACCTACAATAAAATTTTATAGAACCCATCAAAATTAGCGATTCGACTTCGCATTCAACTGCGAGAGATACTGCAAGCGGTTTGGAGGATGGACATGCTTCGATGGATGGTTATTATCGCTACCTTGGTGTACCTCGCCGACTCATTTGTCGCGGCTCAAGAAGTACCCATGGTGAGTGACGATCCCAAAGTAGACAAACCTCTGAACACTGAGATGTTCGATTTTATTTCTAAAACTTTAGGCGCCGGGAAAATCGCGCCTCACATGAATTGCACTTTGAAGACTCGCAGTTCTCGTGAGTTGCGCAAATTTTCCGGCGGCGATCAATGGGTCGAAGTTCTGGAAGTGAACTTCAACTCCAATGGATTTGATAGCGGCCTGAAGATGAATTTC
This sequence comes from Bdellovibrio sp. HCB-110, assembly GCF_047323225.1. Lineage (GTDB taxonomy): Bacteria > Bdellovibrionota > Bdellovibrionia > Bdellovibrionales > Bdellovibrionaceae > Bdellovibrio. The sequence continues at coordinate 582,510 of NZ_CP178750.1, read as the reverse complement.
AAGATTCCAATGACAGCAAAATATGGTGTGCGCAAATCCACAAACCAGTGGTCTGGGCTTGGTGAAGACATCAAGGTGGAGTTAGGCGACTATTATGAGCATTGGATTAAATTTACTCATGATGGACGAGGGCAAATCGTTCAAATGATGACGGGAAATAATTTGCGAGTAGCCCCCTGTTATTCGCGATAGACTTTGTTATACTTGTATTTGTGAAAAAACTGATTCTTGATTCCTTCTTCTTTGTTTCTGGTTGGTGGCGCTAGTCGCCTTATCTGATTTTCTTTGGGGGCTTCCCCCATTTTATTTTTTCGTTCACATTTTATTTGATTTTATTTTTTTGGAGTTGTTATGAAACCCGTTATTCTCACTGGGGATCGACCTACCGGACCACTGCATTTAGGTCATTATATTGGTTCATTGAAAAACCGTGTTGAGTTGCAAGAGTCTCACAAACAGTATCTCATTATCGCCGATGCTCAAGCGATGACGGATAATTTTAAAGATCCGCAAATGATTCGCGAAAATGTCCTTGAAGTAGCTTTGGATTATTTGGCCGTTGGTATTGATCCATCTAAGAGCACGATTTTCATTCAGTCGATGATTCCTGAACTTTTTGAAGCGACTTTTTATTTTTTGAATCTTGTGACTTTGGCAAGGCTTGAACGAAATCCCACAGTAAAAACGGAAATCACGCAAAAACATTTCGAACGACATCTTCCTGTTGGATTCCTAGCTTATCCCGTGAGCCAAGCCGCCGACATTCTCTGCTTTAACGCAGACGTCGTTCCTGTGGGCGATGATCAAAATCCGATGATCGAACAAACAAACGAAATCGCCCAGCGCTTTAATCATCTTTACAACACGAACATCCTAAAAAAAGTCACCGCTCTTGGCGGACACTACGGCCGTCTTCCTGGTATTGACGGCAAAGCCAAGATGAGTAAATCCCTTGGCAACTCCATTTCACTAGCAGAGCCTTTTGATCAAATAAAAAAGAAAGTTCAGAAGATGTACACTGACCCTAATCATCTACATATCAATGATCCTGGAAAAGTCGAAGGCAACGTCGTTTTCACTTTTTTAGATGCCTTCGATCCGAATATAGAAGAAGTCGACAAACTAAAAGAACATTATCGCCGAGGCGGCTTGGGAGACGGCACTTTAAAACAACGCCTCACGCAAGTTCTAGAGGAAATGATTGCACCGATCCGCCAGCGCCGCGAAGAATTTGCCAAAGACAAAGGCGAAGTTTTAGAAATTTGCAGAAAATGTTCTGAACAGGCTCGCGCGGTCGCAGCTCAAACAGTTTCAGAAATGAAAAAGATAATGGGAGTCGGAAATTTCTAAGCCCTGTCAAATCCGAAAACCTCGCTACCAGGAAACTTGGCGTTAAATCTTCGTGTTCAGAAACTCATAGTCTGAAAATTGTAATGCGGAAAATACTTGACGGGGTGGTGCGTTTTCTAAAAACCACGAGAAGCAGCTAAGCGCTCAACATCGAGACCGATCCCTCGTGAAAATTTTTCGGCGCTCTGCAAGGCTATTGCGAATCACAATCAATCTTTAAAAGGTCATCTAATATTCACTTCGAAATCAGAAAAACGTCAAAAAATGAGAAATAAAAACATGTGATACAAGCATCTGCAAAGAAGATTTTTTTGCAGGAGTGACTATGGACCTTTCAAAAATTCCCAATGCCGAATTGCTAACTCGTTTGGAAAAACTAACTCGAACGGAAAGAAAAATCACGCACTTGATTTTGTGTCACATCAATGAGGTGGAATCACGAAGACTCTATGCAGACTTGGGGTTTGATTCCATGTACAAGTATCTAACGCAGCAATTGGGTTATGGTGAAGACAGTGCCTATCGAAGGCTGCAAGCTGCTCGTTTGTTAAAACAAGTTCCCGCAGTGGCAGAGAAACTTGAAGAAGGCACTTTGAACCTGACTCAATTAACCCAAGTACAAAAATGTCTAAAGCAGGAAATAAAACTGGGTCATAAAATCGACCTTCAGCAGACGACTCAGATTCTAGATGAAATCCAGAACAAATCCGGATCTGAAACTCAAAAATTTTTGGCTCAAGAATTTAATCAACCTGTTCAAACTCATGAAATAATAAAACAGCAACAGGACAACAGTGTTCGCCTAGAAATGACTTTTACGGAAGAACAGATGAAGACTCTTCGGCAAGCTAAGGATTTATTATCCCATGTTCTTCCCGATGGAAATTGGGCGGAGTTGTTTACGCTTTTAGCAAAAAAACACGTCCAAAAAGAATTGGGTAAAGTTGACAAGCCAAAAAAGAAAAAATTAACGCACAACTTCCTGCCTCAGCGAAATAGAAGGAACATTAAAATCACACTCAAAAGGGAACTCTTAAAGAAGGCCCATCACTGTTGTGAATACATTGATTCACACTCTGGCAAAAAGTGTGAAAGTACTTATCAATTGCAGATAGACCACTGCATCCCTTTAGCTTGCGGAGGAAGTGATACGCCAGAAAATTTAAGAGTGTTATGTAGAACACATAACATTCACGCAGCTTATCAATGGGGAATTTTATCGCAAGAAAAGATAAGGTTCCATTTGGCCCGGAGCTAGATCACACTCGTGGTCGAAAAAAGGCAGTTGATTATTTTACAACGTTTTCCACTATCATTTATACTCGGGCTTAAATTAGGAATTCCTATTTGAGGAAGAAATATCAGCCTCCCCCAAAATAGGATTCGAACAAAATTTAGTGCGATTCCGGTTTTTGATCGGGATCTAAATTCATAAGAGGTTTTTCGTTTTCCATATCAATAGGCACGGAATAGTTTTCGTGCACAATCAGCCAACGGCCGTTGATCTTTTCAAAGCACGCTGTTTGGCGCGCCCAACTGTCGAACTTTTGCCCTTCGCCTGTCGTTCCCGTCATATGACAAAGGCAGTGACAAAATCCCAAGTCCCCGCGGGCCGTGACGTGCAGATCACGAATGGAAAAGTTGCTCTCTCCCATTTGAGTGATGTTGCTCCATGATTTTTTGTAAGCATCTTTTCCGATCACTTGAAGGGGTGGCATAAGATCAAACGCGATCACATCGGGAGCGTAAAAGGACATGATCTCTTCAAGATCTTTATTGCTGACTGCTTCTGAATATTGTTCCATAAGACGCCGGATCTCCCCTTCTTCGGTGGAAACCGGACCTTTTCTTTTTTCTGGTTGTGTCGTCTGCAAGGCCATAAATTTCTCCTCTCATTATTAAGTGAATGGTTTAAGGCAACTCCTGTGCCCAAGTTTCTCCTAATGTGATTTTTGCGTCTTCTTCCCAGAACTCGTACGTGGATTTTTCACCCGCAATGCGTTTGGCTTTTTCCATATTCACAAGTTCAGCGCGAGGAATTTCTCCGGCCGTGTTTTTAGGAATCTCCATGAATTCCACTCGGCGTATGCGCTTAAATGGCGACAAACGCAGGCGTGCAAAATTCATAATATCTAAAGCAAGTTCTCGGGTCGGTTCGACGCCTTTGACGAGCGTAATTAAAGCCTTGGGAACGGCTTCGCGAATCGGGTCCGGACTGGGAATGACCACGGCTTCACGAACGGCGGAAAATTCTCTCAGCACAAACTCCAGTTCGTAGGGACTGATACGATAGTCGGAAGATTTAAACAATCCATCAATGCGCTCCGAGAAAGTAAAGTTGCCAGCATCATCGACGTAAGCAGAGTCTCCCGTGTGATAATATTCTGCCGAGCTATCAAGACCCGACATCAATCCCCACGGATGATCTTTTAAATCCACACACACTTCCCCGGCGTCGGTCTTTTTTCCCTCAGAATCCAACAACGCAATTTTAAATCCGGGAAGAGCGCGCCCCATGGTGCCAAAACTATTTTTTTCTTCAGGAGGAACGCCCACTAAAGTTGCCGTCTCCGTTTGGCCATAACCATCGCGCACGAAGATACCCCAGGCTCGGTAGACTTTTGAAATGATTTCCGCACTCAATGCTTCACCCGTACTCACGACTTCGCGCAATTGAGTTTTGTAGGAAGACAAATCCTCTTGAGTTAAAAGACGCCACACTGTCGGAGGCGCGCACAACGTCGTAATCGGGTATTCACTGAGGGCATCCAAAATCAGCTTCGCATTGAAGCGCTCTTGTTTGTAAATAAAGATCGTGGCTTCCGCATTCCAAGGAACAATAAAATTGTTCCAATCATGCATTGCCCATCCCGTGGAGTTCACTCCTAAATGCACGTCTCCGGGACGCAGTCCGATCCAATACATCGTCGAGAGATGCCCGATCGGAAATCCCGCATACGAGTGTTCAACAATTTTTGGTTTCACAGTGCTTGCCGAAGTGAAGTAACGCAATAGAGGATCACTGGCTTTGGTCTTCTCGGTCGCCTCAAAGAAATTGCTTTCTTGATAGCACTTTTCAAACGACGTCCAACCTGGCAGCTCCCCGTCAACAAGAAGAGCGAGAACACTTGATGAAGACACATCAAATTTTTCCGCATACTCTTTGGTTGTGGCGATCAGTTTAATTTTTTCGCGATCCAAGCGGTCTTTGAGTTCTTGCTGAGACAAGAGCGGATTATTGGGAACCAGAACGGCTCCCACCTTCATCGCGCCTAACATGATCTCCCAGAGTGCGACGTCATTCTCAATGAGAAGAAAAACCGAGTCGCCCTTTTTGACCCCCTGATTCTTGAGGTAATTCGCCACCTGGCTTGAGCGCTTGGAAAGTTCTTCGAAGCTGTATTTCTTTTGGTCCCCTAATTCACTGACGATCCAAAGGGCGGTGTTCGCGTTGCCTTCGGCCATAGGATCAAAATAATCGAGGGCCCAGTTAAACTCTTCAAACTGGGGCCATTGGAAGTGACTGTAGGTGTAGTTATAGTCGGAGCGGTGAAGAATTAAAAAATCCCTCGCCTGTTCGAATTCACTGCGAAAACTCATACAAACCTCCAGGGATTTTTTAAGGTTAACACCGAATCTCCTAGACGCCGATCTGTGTTTTTACATAGAGCTGTGCAAAGACAGGGAAGCGTGTTATGACCTGTCCATGGGTTTATTTCGGACCATCGCAAGTTCTCTTATTCTTGTTATTTTTATCTACGTCGCTCACCAGTTGACTCGCTTTACAGATTTCACGTGGATGGGCCAGGCTTCACTGGTTGCATTTCTCGCTTTGCTTTTCTCGCTGGTGATTGGAACCTTTTTGTTTTTCTGGAAAGAAAAAAATTTGGACCACAAACCATGGCGGGATCGCTTGCTGAACGGCTCGCTGATAGTCATGGCGTATATCAATTTCTTGGTGAGCTTTGTGATTCTCCGCGATCTTTTCGCGTTTGCTGAAAATCTTTTTTTACCGAACGCCTATGAGGGCCTTTACAGCTCTCAAGCGACTGCGGCTCTTTTAGGACTTCCGGTTCTTTTCATTTTGTTAGGAAACGCTGTTGTACAAGTGGGACCTCGTCTTAAAAAAGTGCCGGTCTATTTTAAAAATCTTTCGCCGGATCTGGAAGGTCTGCGCATTGTTCACATCAGTGACTTGCATATCAGCCCCAGTCTTCCCGTTTCATTTGTTAAAAAATTAGTATCTCGGGTTTTAGAAATTCAACCGGATGTCATTGTTTTTACCGGAGACATTCTGGATAGCTTCGTGGAAAAACACGAAGAGGAATTCAAACTTCTTAAAAATCTTAAAGCCAAACACGGCATTTTCTATGTTCCAGGAAATCATGAGTACTACTGGGAAGCCCATAAAGGTCTTCAAGCTTTTCGTGATATTGGATTTCGGGTTCTCGTTAACGACACGGCCAATGTGTCCGTGGGTTCGGCCCTGTTTCAAGTTGCCGGAGTTCCCGATCCAGCGGCGGGACATTTCAAACATGAGGGACCGGACTTTGCTCGCCTTCACGGCCAACAGCGTGAGGGAAGTTTTAAACTCCTTTTGTCCCACCAGCCGTCTTTGGTTTCTAAAGCCCAAGAATTGGGTTACGACCTGCAACTTTCCGGTCACACTCATGGCGGACAGTTCTTCCCATGGAATTGGCTGATCGTCTTTTTTGAGAAGTATTCCAAGGGCCTTTACCGCCTAGGAAATATGCAGCTCTATGTCAATCAGGGGACGGGTTACTGGGGGCCTCAATTACGCCTCGGAACATATTGTGAGCTGACCGAAATTGTTCTTCGCAAGGGCTCAAAAACAGAGTAATAATCTTGGGATGTCTCGAGAGAAAGATCCCGTCAAAACCCGACAAGCAGCTAAAAAGAAGGTCATGGACCTGATCGCACGTCGGGACCATTCCGAAAAAGAACTGCGCACTAAATTGCGAGAAAAGTTCTCAGACGAAGAGGATCTGGGGGACATTGTTGATGAAGCGATCGACTTTGCCAAAGACAACAATTGGCTGGGAGATCCCAAAGACCTCGCCCATCGGCTGGCTGATATGCTTCACCGTCGCAATAAGGGTATTCACTACATCAACAATTACCTGCGCGAAAAAGGATTGCCGTCGGTAGAGACGGACCGAGACTTGGAGCTTGAAAAGGCTCTTTCGATTGTCAAAAATAAGTATGATGAAGATTATGAATTCTCTCGGGAGGATAAAGCCAAGGTCGGCCGATTCCTTGCATCCCGTGGGTTTGATTCCGAGACCGTAAGAAAGGTTATTTATGAAAAGCTCTGATATCCGCAACGCCTTCGTGAACTATTTCAAGAAGAATGGTCACACGCATGTGGCTTCTTCTTCTTTGATTCCTGAAAATGATCCGACGTTGCTTTTCGCCAATGCGGGTATGAACCAATTTAAAAATACTTTCTTGGGTCTTGAGAAACGTGACTACAACCGCGCTGTGACTGTGCAAAAGTGCGTGCGCGCTGGCGGTAAACACAATGACTTGGAAAACGTGGGCTTCACGGCTCGCCACCACACATTCTTTGAAATGTTGGGGAACTTTTCTTTTGGCGACTACTTCAAAAAAGACGCGATTCACTTTGCTTGGGAATTCCTCACGAAAGAATTGAACATTCCCAAAGAAAAACTTTATGTGACTGTGCACATCTCGGACGACGAGGCCGCGGAAATCTGGCACACGCAAGAAGGAATTCCTAAAGATCGCATCTTCCGCTTTGACGCTGATAACTTCTGGAAAATGGGCGACACAGGTCCTTGCGGTCCTTGTACTGAGATCTTCTACGATCACGGTCCAAAAGCAGGAACGATTGCGGATCCTTACAAAGGGATTGCTGCCGGGGAAGATCGTTTCGTGGAAATCTGGAATCTGGTTTTCATGCAGTACTTCGAAAATCCTCCAGGAACACTGACTCCACTTCCAAAACCTTCTGTGGATACGGGTTCAGGTCTTGAGCGTGTTGTTGCAGCGATGCAAGGCAAGTTCAACAACTACGACACGGATTTATTCATGCCGATGATCGAGCTTGCTTGCAAAATCGGAAAAGTGGAATACATCACAGACAAAGAGATCTTGGCGAAAAATAAAGACGCCATGGAAAAAACGTCAGCTCTGCGTGTTCTTGCCGATCACTGCCGTTCAACTTCATTCTTAATTGCCGACGGCGCTTTGCCTTCAAATGAAGGACGTGGCTACGTTCTTCGTCGTATCATGAGACGTGCGATCCGTTACGGTCGTAAACTTTCTCCAGATCAATCTTTCTTGCCGGGAATGGCGGAAGCTTTGATTGAGAGCATGGGTTCTGTTTATCCGGAGCTTAAAGAGCGCCGCGATCATATCTTGAACACAATTCGCGATGAAGAAGATCGTTTCATCAGCACTTTGGACAACGGGACAAATATCTTGATGGAAGAATTGTCTAAAGCAAAAGCCAAAGGCATCAAAGAACTTTCGGGCGAAGTTGTTTTCAGAATGTACGACACTTACGGTTTCCCTGCGGATCTCACTCGCGTGATTGCCAATGAAAATGGCATTGAAGTGAATGAGGCGGCTTTTGAAAAAGAAATGGAAGCCAACCGTGCTAAATCCAAAGCGTCTTGGAAAGGCAAAGCTTTGGGTGCGGATGAACAGCACCTTATCAAATTTGCCAAAGACTATGTCGCTACTGGAAAAACCGTGAAGTTTACTGGCTACAATGGTTTTGCAGACGGCGGAAAAATCACGGCTCTTTCAAACGGTCACGAAGTTGTTACAACTTTGAAGCAAGGTGAAACCGGCGTTGTCATTCTTGATCAAACTTCATTCTATGGCGAAGGCGGTGGTCAAGCAGGTGACGTGGGTTACATCATGGAAGGTCCATCTCGCGCGAAAGTTGTGAATACAACGAAGATTGACGATATCATCCTTCACCATGTGGAAATTGAACACGGTGATTTCAAAGTGGGTGCAAGCGTTGATACCATCGTGAATCCTTATGAACGTCGCAATACGATGAGCAATCACTCGGCGACTCACTTGTTACACTCAGCTCTTCGTAAAGTATTGGGCGCGCACGTGACGCAAGCGGGATCTTTGGTGGATTCACAAAAGACTCGTTTCGACTTCACTCACAACAAACCTTTGAGCTCTGAAGAGATCAAACAAATTGAAGATCTAGTGAACGAACAAATCGCCCAAGCCCATGACGTCAAAGTCGACATCATGAGCCCGAAAGATGCCCAAGCCAAAGGGGCCATGGCGTTGTTTGGTGAGAAATACGGCGATCAAGTTCGTGTTCTGACAATGGGTGATTTCTCTTGCGAACTTTGCGGCGGAACCCACGTAAAAAACACTTCTCAGATCCGTTTGTTTAAAATTGTTTCTGAGGCCGGCGTTAGCTCGGGCGTGCGCCGTGTGGAAGCTATCACGGGCGATGGCGCCGTGAAGTACGCCATGAACTCGATCACTCACTTCGACGACGCTTTGACGGCAGCAGGCTTGCAAAAAAGTCCTCATTACTTGAAGCATCTTGAAGCGACAGGTGAAACTTCCACACTCGCAAATCGCGTGGAAGCTTTCAAAGAGCAGATCAAGCAAATGGAAAAAGAAATGAAGAAGTTGCAAGGCGGACAAATCAACGTCGACGATCTTGCAGCAAAAGCATTGAGCTTTAAAACGAAGTCTGGATCTGCGGCGAAACTGGTTCTTGCTGATGTGGCTTTAGATGACAGACAAGTCTTGGCGGAAGTAACAGATCATTTGAAAAACAAAATTCAAAATGGTGTTGTCGTTGTTGTCGGTCAAGGCGAAGGTTCGCACCCGATCATCGTGAGCGTATCTAAAGAAATCACAGGTGAAACAAAAGCCGGTGATCTTTTGAAAGAAGTTGCCGCCGTGATGGGCGGTAAAGGTGGCGGACGTCCTGACTTTGCTCAAGGAGCCGCACCCAACCGTGGCAGCCTTCCCCAAGCTTTCGATAAAGTTAAATCACTTCTTGGTATCTAATATATAGAGATACTCCAGTTCAGCCTTCTGAATTGGAGTATCTACTCTAAAAATCCTTCCAGATATTTGAATTCTCTTTTTTATTTAATACTGATGTCGGGCATTTAATTTGAGTGCTCGATCATTAGCTTCTACTGTCGCAACAAACAAATTCAATTCCAAAAATAGGAGGATGAAATGAAATTGTTTGCTGTCGCTTTGACTCTCTTAACGACTTCAAGTGCCTTCGCTGCCGATCTACGCGCCAAAACTTTGGAGTGTTCTGCGGTGAACGCATCAGGTTACGCCAGTCTGAAATTAGAAAGAGAGAATGATGTTCAAATTGTCATCAACAACCTTTACACCATTCAAGCAACCATCACGGACATCGAAAAGAGAGTGATCACTCTGCATCAGGCAACTCCTTCTCGAGAGTACCGCATTGAATTTGATGAGGCTTTAAAAGAGGGAAAACAAGAAGCAAAAGGAATCTTGTACGGCCGCTATGCCCCTAACTATCCTCTTGTAGCCACTAGCTATGTGAGCTGTAAATTGGATTTAGTAGCAAAATAGATTGAGAACTTCAAAAGAAAGAGCCGACTTAAAAGTCGGCTCTCACTTAATTTATAATTTCTAAAATCTTAAACTTATTCGCAGTTCATTTCTGTCCAGTGCTGTTTTACGTGAGACACGTAAGCCTGGAAAACATCCGTAAGAGCACCGCAAAGATCTTTCCGGCCTTTACCGCAAGAATCTTGTTCCTCACCCAAGTTCACGCGTTTCTCGTTCACATATAGAGACGCATAGCCCGGTGTGTATTTCATCGCACAGATTTCACCATCCGCATTTGCAGCAGCGCAAATGCTTGCACCACCTAAGATGGTTTTCAACTCTTGCAAGCTGCCAGAATCCAAACAGCGTTTTTGCAAAACAGCGTTGGTGTCATCGACAAGATCAATAGAACCGGATTGCACAGAGATCACAAGACGATACGGAGTTAACTCCGTGGCCTTTCCTGAAACCGAGGCTTCGTCTGAGATATTGGGAATTTCAACATAGGTGACTTTGCCACTCGCTCCCGAGGAAGCTTCTTCACCGTTAGAACTTGATGGCGGAAGATTGACGGATACTTCATTCGCAGTCAGATCGGATGTCTGCATCGTATTTTGTGCACAGTTTTGGAATCCCAAAACGAGACACAATGTCGCGATGAGTGCCAAGCCTCTTTTCACATTTCCCCCTATTTTCACGTCTCGTATTGATTATAAGCAATACTCGTTCCGACCTCAGACCTACGTAATATCGGGATAAGCTGTTATAAACTTAACGCTGTCTTATGAGTTTGCACCCACGGTTTCGTCATTAGGAACGCAGTACTTTTTGACGAGTTCGACCACCGTCTGCTTGCGGATGGGTTTTCCGCAGTGTTCGTCGGCTCCAGCATTGAGACTCTTTTCGATATCTTCCATAAAATTATTCGCAGAGATCACGATCACAGGTGTGCGAATGCGATTTTGAACTCGCTCTAAATCACGAAGTTTACGAATCGTATCCAAACCGGAAATGCGTGGCATTTGCACATCCATGAAAATTAAATCGTAGTGATTGCATTCCCAGCGCTCCAGACACTCGTATCCACCATAGGCCGAATCGACTCTGACAAAATCCAGTTTCTTCATATAGGCCTTGAGCAACATGTGGTTTTCTTCCATATCATCGACGATCAGGATTCGTCGTAGAATAGGACCGACATCAGGACTTTGCAATTTTGCCGGAGGAGGATTTTTAGTCACCCAACGCACATTCCAAGGTTCGGCCTTACGACTTTGCATCTGAATAGAAAAATAAAACCGAGAGCCCAGGAGCTGACGGCTTTCGCAGTGAAGCTCTCCGCCCATCATTTGCACGACCTTCTTGGAAATGCTGAGCCCCAAACCTGTTCCACCAAAACGACGCGTGACCGACGAATCTTCTTGGCCGAATTCATCAAATATTTTTTTAAGATTTTCCTGGGCGATACCAATACCGGTGTCTTTGACCTCAAAAAGGAAGTACTCCATGGAGGGGTCACTTCCCGCATAAATTTGCACCGTCAACTCAATGCTCCCGCGATCCGTGAACTTCACGGCATTTCCTAACAGGTTCATCAAGACTTGCTTTAATCGCAAGGAGTCCCCAACAATCCATCGATCCAGATCGGGACCATTGAATGAAAATTGCAAACCTTTGCGCATGATCGCCGTGGAAACCAAGGCTTCCACTTCGCGAATAAGATCGCTGAGCAAAAACTCACGGCTTTCCAACTGCATACGCCCGTATTCAAACTTTGAAAAATCAAGAATGTTGTTAAGCATGCTGAGCAAGGTTTCCCCCGCACTGCGCAGAGAACCCAGGAAATCTCTTTGTTCTTCATTCAAAGGCGTTTCTTCCAACAACTCGGCTGAGCCCAGCATGGCATTTAAAGGCGTGCGAATCTCGTGGCTCATTGTCGATAAGAAAAGAGATTTCGACTTTGTCGCCGCTTCGGCTTTATCCCGAGAGTCCCGCAATTCTTTAAAAACAGTTCTGTCTTGATTGACTACGTATCGTCCTGTTAACCATACCATCAACGTCAAAAGAAAGTAGGCTGTCAAAGTGACGAAGCCGAAAAAAACAAGGCGAAAATAAAGGCCCGAGTAAGCTTCCGCTTTCTCTTGATATATAATCATATGCCAAGGGCGACCTTTTATCGGCTTGGAATATGTAATGTAGGTTTTTCCGTCCGCTCCGGGAAAGTCTTGCAGCTTCTGCCCTTGAATATTGAAAACCTTCTGCACGATTTTGGGCATGCGACGAAATTCATCTTTAGAAAAAGCTCGCAGATATTTGTAGCCCGCTAAAGGAAGATCTTTCGCGATCAAAGGTTGAACCGGCCGACCATGATTGTCGACGATAATCACACCACCCGTTTCACCAAGTTTAAAGGAACTTAAGCGATGTGCGATATCACTCGCCAGCGTATCAATACCGACAACAGCTTCCAATTTTCCATCGACATAGATGCCAGCTCCAGTACTGAACATGACTTTTTCCATGTAACCTTGGTCGAAATAGAAATCGGAAAAGTTCACACCGGGATGACCATCATTCATCGCCCACCATTGCATCTCGGGATCTTCATAGTATCCAGGCTCGGGAAATTCTTCCGCCACGAAATAGCGTGGATCGTTGTACTTGGTACTTGCAAACAAAGAGTAATCTCTATGAATCGTAAAGACATAGGTGTCTTTACCAAAATATTTCTTCGCCAGGCGCGGAGACAGAGCAAAGTAAGCATTGTATTGAGTCGAATAAGGGGCAATCGTCGACGCCGCAAAACTTCGAAACTTTGCAACCCGCATCGCCTGTGGCATCACCTCAAAAAGATCCACCATGCTTTTAAGTTTTTGGACGTTGGCTTCAAGACTGAAGATGTCGTTATTAAGTCGATCCACTTCGCGGCTCAGAGCTGGTTCCATACGCTCGCGGATAGCTCCTTGCTCAGAGATAAACAAATGGGTTCCGTAAACCCCGATCACCAAAAGAAGGATGAGGGTCGTTACCACCTGATTGAGCAAAAAAATGTGTACCAGTGTGAGCTTTTGTTTCATCTACACTTTCATTAAAAATTCACGCCCACCCCAAGAGTTCCGAAGAACGTCGTGAGTTTGGCGCCTGAGCCATCTGATTTCTTTTCAAAATAATAATTCTTAATTCCAAAGCCGGCTTCGCCAAAAAAGCGCGGAGTCCACATCACTTTGCCGTGGAAGTTAACGACGTAGTCATCACCCAATTTGATATCACTGTCCGTCGAGGAAACATACTTGATGAACTCCATGTCCACCCATTTTGGATAATTCATGAAGGGCAATTTGCTAAACCAATAGTCCAAAGCGCGAGGCATAGAGCGCGCCCAGAAAAGACCGACTCCGAGCTTTGGAACATTCATATCTCCGAGAGTCATCGTTTCATAAGCAGCAATCAGACCCACAGATTCATCCTTCTCCCAAAGGCCTGGGCTGAAGCGATAGCGAAGATCGGCCTCCGCCACTTTCAAATCCACGTCTTCGCTAGAACCCGTATCATCCGAAGCAGGAAGTTGCGTGAGTGACGTAAAGTACTTCGCACTCACTCCCCATCTTTGTTTTGAAAGATAATAATTTTGCCAGCCGAAAAGATCATTGAACCACCACGAGACGTGGCCTTCACCTAAAACGACGAAGTCACTTCCACTCGTCAATACACCAGTCAAACGGGCACTGGCTTCACCCGCACCGCCGCGATAAATTTCCAAATAAGCTTTGTGAGAGGTTTTCTCCCCCGGAATTTCAAGGTGAGCCGTATTCATCGCAAATTTTTCAGGTGCTGCAAATTCCCACTTTTGCAAACCGCCTTCAGAATCTTTCACCATCATTTGATCATTTGGCAAATAAGTTCCCGTCTGCGCTTTCTCTGAAATAAAACGACGATCTTTCTGGCGAGGTGGATTGTTGATCTCAAGACCGTAGCTGAAAACTCCGCCTGATTTTCCAGGCAAAATCAAACGAGCTTCTTTTTTGGAAAGGTCGGCTTGCCACAAATCACGGGAAGCACCAATCGTGTTTTCAAAACCTAGGAAGCGCGTGATTTTTCCGTAGTCATTTCCTTCTAAAATTTTCGATTCTGTTTTTAGAGGACGCGGAAGTTCTCCCGTTAGAGTCACATGACCTTCGTTCTCGGACTCAATCATGTCTCTAATAACGGGAGCGACAGGCTCGGACACAAATTCATAAGTGGCATTGTTATTTAATGTCGCCAAGAACTGCACGGGAGCACCGACGGCGACTTCTTCTTTCCCTGCTAGTTTTTTCTCTTCGTTTTGCAAAATCACCCGGGCCGTGGCTTCAGATTTGGAAAGTCCCATTTGCATTCCGGATTCTTTGATCTCGATTCCGTACGACGGCGTGCAAAGACTTGAATAACCCTTTTCAACTTCCGAACGCAGACAGAAGCGGAAATGCTCGCCGTCTTTCCACTGCGGAGCTTTCGGACCTTTAAGATCCTTGAACGACCAATTCCCTGGTCCTTCCGCTTTTTCTTTCCACAGCTCTTTACCTTGTTCATTGATGATCGTGATGTCACCGGACGAAACCAGCTCTTGATTCCAAGTGAAGTTCAAAGATTCATTTTCTAAGCGCGCTGTGAAAGATTCACTGTCAAAAGTAAGACCGTTGATCTCTAATTTTTTACCTTTGGATTTTTTAAGATCGTAATCAATTTGTGGATTTTTGATTTTGAGTTCTTGATCCATCACAGAGAAGAAAAGAGGTTTTGAGTATTCAGGATATTTTTGTTCCGCAAATGCCAAACAAAACCACGCGCTGCAGATCAATATCGCAAAAACCAACTTCACAAGACGTTCCTCTCTAGATGTTCTTAATACTTAGAATAACTAGCAAATTGCGCTCTGTCCGTTAAATCACGTGGAACTCAGACCTTGTGCTAGCAGGGATTCTGCGGTCACTATGCGGCCAAATTCAAAAATATCGCCCATTAGTGCGATGCATTTACATTGCCTGCACCTTCAGGCTGAAATAGCCTCCCTTGCGCTTACACCTAGATGGAGGGTTTTAAATGAAAAAGCTAATCGTAGCAGCTTTGGTTCTTATGGGTTCTTCAGCAATGGCAGACACAACAGTTTTGAAATGTGTTGTTCCAGAAAGCACTTCAGTAACTTTGAACGTAGATCTTGCTGATGACCAATCAGTAGACTTCGTTGTTGTTTCTTTGAATGAAAAGAGCAACCAGTCTGTATTCTTCTCACAAATGGATAAAGGCACTGTAGCTGCTCAAATCCAAAATGGTTTCCTGAATCTTTTGGCTTTGACTGACAAGTCTTCTCAAGAAGACGGCGTTATCAAAAACACAGGTTTCTTGGGCCTAGGTAAAGAAGCTGATGGTTCTTTCGGTGGCTTCCTTGCTGCTAACGGAAATATCTATCCTTTGTCTTGCTCTACAAAGTAAGAAGGACGATATCCAAAATAAAAAAGGCTCCTACGAGGAGCCTTTTTTATTTCATCTTCCAATCACCGCACCTGAGTTCGGCTTCAAACATCGCACTTTGCACTTATTACTGACGACCACTTGAGTTCCCGGAATACAGGTTAGGTACAATGCACGAATCAACGCCAACGCCTGATCGTAAGTCACACCTTGCGAACACTCTTTCTTTAAAACCTCTTGCACAGACTCGACCTTGCCCGCCACCGCAGGAAAGTTCCAAGTACACAAAGCAATGATGAAAAGAATCTTGCACATTTTCATACGCTAGAAGTCCGTTCTCAAGCTGAGGTACATCGTTTTCACTTCGCGATCTGTTGGCACCACCGGCCCTACGAAGACTGGCAAATTTGAATACTGCTGAATACGAAGACCACCACGGACGGTTACGAACTCCATCCATTTTTTCGCTAAATAGATATGGTGTCCGGTCCCATTTGTGCGACAAAAGTGTGTAAGGTCTTCTGCGGCCGCAGAAAAATAAACCGAGTTCTTAGAACCTTCCAACCATTCATATCCCGCAGCCCAAGAGTCGCGACGATAACGAGCCGAAAGCAAAGCCACATGACCTTGAAGAGTGTCATGATCCTTTGTCGTTCCAAACCCAGTGCCTGGGCCGCTGAACAAGCCATTGCTTTCCGTCTCGTTATAATTGTAACTCAAAGAAACATCGAAACCGCCGCGATTCACACCCAACAATTCAATGGATGCTACGATGGCTCGCGACAAAATACTTAAGTTGGAAGTGCCCGCCCCTGATGAAAAAGGTAAGTTTGAAAACTGATAATATTGAAGAATAAAACCGGTTTCATCCGCGATATTCAAATTCTTCCAAACGTAGTCCGACTGCAAAGAAAACAAATCAACAAGAGTGTTTGTGGTCACCCCCACCGGAGTCCCCGCATTGGTGTCCGCCTTTGGAGGTGTCACATACTCACTCTGCAAGGCAGCTCCACCATTCACATCACTGAACGGTGTATAGAGACCACGCAACGCCCACTGATTTCCATCTGGGAGATACGAATCCAAACGATACGTCAACGCCACTCCATCCAAAGGAGAATTGTAGACAAGCAACGGGTATGTTCCCATTCTAGAACGCAGATCCCAAAAATTTGTCGGCGAACCATGCACCGTTGGCAACCGCCCGACCGACAATGTCCAAAAGCTTCCATTCGGAGACAGATCGACATAAGCTCGCTCTAAAAATATCTGCGATCCCGTATTTCCGTAGGCCACATCCAAGTCTTCATTGAAGACTCCATCAGAACCAGCTTGTCGCCATTTATTAAAAAACTTTGTCGCCGTCGTGCGAGAGAAAACTCGGATCTGCGGACTGACTTCCGCATCTGCGTTCAAAGAAAAACGTAAACGCAAATAATCCAAAGCCTTGTAGTCTTTCGGATTTGGATAGGTTTCATTCACCTCAAGGTCGTCGTAAGTACTGACCAAGGTTCCACTAAAAGAAAAGTAGTTCAAAGATTGGTTGGCTTCGAGTTCGGCCAGGCGTTGCTCAACACTTTTTGCAGACATCGTCGCAGTGGTCACCGCAGGCTCTTGAGCCCCGCACACCAAGCTGGCAATCAAAGTTGAAAAAAGCGATGGAAACTTCACAAACAACCCCTCAGCATCGGGATTAACATTGTGAAAGATTCGAATCAATCAGAGGAAAATTACAATTTTGGAATGAAGAAGAGATTCTTAGGCCAAAAAAAAGGGAGCTGAAACAGCTCCCTTTTCTCTTCCGAAAACTCGAAACGATTAACGTTTAGAGTATTGGAATCTACGACGAGCGCCGGCTTTACCGTATTTTTTACGCTCAACCATACGAGGATCACGTGTAACGAATCCAGCTTTCTTAAGAGTTCCTTTGAACTCAGCATTGAAAGCGATCAAAGCACGAGTGATACCCAAACGGATCGCACCAGCTTGTCCAGACTCACCACCACCAGAAACAGTGATTTTAGCGTCGAACTTGCCAAGTTGGCCCAATAGATCAAGAGGCTGTACGATCACCATGCGTGATTGCATACGGCTCAAATAATCATCAGATTTTTTTCCGTTGATTGTGATAGTGCCTTTACCAGGCTTCAAGAAAACGCGCGCAGAGCTCGTTTTTCTTCTTCCAGTTGCATAATAGAATTTTTCTGCTGCTGCCATTGTCTATCTCCGATTACTTCTTAGAAGGAAGTGTGAAAAGAGCTGGCTTTTGAGCAGCATGAGGATGCTCAGCACCAGGGTACGCCTTCAATTTCATGATAACTTGGCGAGAAAGCTTGTTTGTAGGAAGCATTCCGCGAACAGCTTCGTGCATGATGAAAGTAGAATCTTTCTCTTTTGCTTGAGCTGCAGTCATCTCTTTCAAAGAACCAAAGAAACGAGAGTGACGGAAGTATTTTTTGTCATCCCATTTAGTTCCAGAAAGCTCCATTTTGTCCGTGTTGATAACAACAACGAAGTCGCCAGTATCAACGTTTGGAGTGTAGATAGCTTTGTTCTTTCCACGAAGAATGTTTGCGATAGTTGTAGCTACACGACCTACTTTTTGGTCAGCGGCATCAACGATCCACCATTTTCTTTCAACTTCATCTGCTTTTGCATTGAAAGTTTTCATTATAAGGTCTCCAGTTTCATGTGAATGTGTAGTTTTACCGTCTGCACATTCGGCAAAAATATGTTTGAGTTTAACAACGGGCTCTTACACTATTTTGCGGGAAGGGATGTTTTAAAGTTCTATACACCTATTGTCAAGGTCCTGAGGATAATAAACTCTCATTAAATAGAGACCTTGCGCGGGCGCCGGAGGCCCGGCCTGGCGGCGATCCATGGATTTAATTATCTCTGCCATTTTACTAGGGTTTTCGCCTTTTCGTTCGAGCATCAGGGACGTGCCCACGATATTGCGAACCATCTGTTTTAAAAAGCCATCCCCCGTGATATCGAACTGCAAAACATCGGGTTTACGCCATTTCCAGTCCGCCTGATAGATCTCACGAACCGTGTCCGTGATCGGCGTGCCGACTGACTGAAAGCTCTTAAAATCTTGATTTCCCAGGACAAATTTTGAACTCGCAATCAGATGTTCAATAGACAGGTCTTTACGCACCCAATCCGCATAGCGGTTCATATGGGCACTGGGGCGAGGGCGATTCAGGATCAAATAACGATACGTCTTATGAGTTGCCGACAAAGTCGCGTGAAACTCTTCCGGGGCCAGCCACGCCTTTTTCACGACAATACCCGGAGGTAGGTGAGAATTCAGGGCCCAACAAATGTCCCATTTTTTAGCCGGATCAATCTTGCGATGCGTAGAAAAGTGGCAGACTTGGTTGAGGGCGTGAACCCCGGCATCGGTGCGACCGGAAGCAAAAAGCACGATTTTTTCGTTAAAAACTTTCTCCAGGGCTTTCTCAATCATATGAGCCACTGAAATCTGTCCTTCTTGTTTTTGCTTCTGCCATCCGCAGTAGCCAGTGCCGTCGTAAGCCACCGTCATTCGCACTTTTGTCATTTACACCTCTAGACGCAGTCCAGTTGCACATCCTGCGCCCAGCGCGAAACCTACCAGCTTCCCCCCGGCTTCACAAGAGCCTAGGGCTTTTTTGTCTGAGAAGAAGACGGAGGTTGAGGTTGCGTGGACGATTTGCAAATCTCAATCGCCGTTCCTACATCCACAGTGGAGTAAATCTCACGAATTTCTTCGTTTGTGACAGCGACACAGCCTGCCGTCCAATTGTAAGGGTGAAAGCCTGTCACAAATTGCAAAAACTCAGGTCGGTTTGGATTAGGAAATCCATGGACCATGATATTTCCACCTGGAGACTTCCCCTGAGAGCGCGCATACTCTGCATCCGCCTTATTCGGGTAAGAAACATGAAGGCTTAGGTAGTAAGCACTTTGGGGATTTTTGCTGTCGATATAGTAAAGACCTTCAGGCGTTTTGCTATCCCCTTCAAATTGCTTGTGCCCATTCGGCTGCAAACCGAAAGCGACTTTGTAGGTCTTTAAAACCACATCGTCTTGAAGCAAATACAGCTCTCTGCGGTCCTTGGAAACGAGGATGCGATCGGCCTTTTTTTTATCCGCCATAAAACGGCCGAACTGATCCGAGTTCAAGTGAGGAAGTTGGTCGATGCGTTTGATGTCGTCGCAGTAACGTGTTTCTGCAAAAGATGACGAAGCCGACAAGAGAGTGAATAGGAGTAGAAGTGTTTTCATGGTCATGAAAATTAACCTCTCCCTCGCATTCCCGCAAGACGGGCCCGAGGGAGTGGCAATAAAGACAAGCATGGCTAAAGCATTGACATTGCTCCACGAATTTCCGAATTGTCTAGAGGCTGTTCGACCTTGTCCTCTTTTCAGGGTCCCTTGACGAAAATCGGCAACCAGCGTACTTCTTGCCCACTTTTTTAAAACCAAAAAATTCAAGGAGATCACATGAAATCATTTATCGTAGCTATGATGTTAATCGCGGGCCCAGCAATGGCTCAAATCAACATCCAAGACGAAACTGTTAACTCTCGTCCGGACGACTTCGAAGTAGAATTCTTAAGCTGGTGTGAACAAAACAAAGTTATGGGGCAGAACTATTCAACCGGAGAAGTTGAACTTCGCGCTGACTGCTCAACTCAAGGTTTGACCTGCAAAACATACAATATCTTCCGCATGAACAGATCTATCTACACAGCGGCTTGCGTTCAGCAATAATCTAAAAACAAATTCTCTATGCTGTATTCGATTCGTCGGATACAGCATCATTCTGGATAGATTATGACCACCATTGCCGACCATATCGAAAACGCTTTTGATCTTAGTTACCTCAACTTTTCCAAATATCCCAAAACTCAAATCAAAACCATCGGCGTTCTCGGTGGAGGAACAGCGGGTTACTTAACGGCCCTCGCTCTTAAAAAACTGCATCCGACAATCAAAACTTCCGTGATTGAATCCAGCAAGATCCCTGTGATCGGTGTCGGTGAGTCGACCACAACGGAAGTCGTTCCTTTCTTGCACAGAACTTTAGGTATTGATCCAGAGACTTTCTTTCGCGAAGTTCAACCGACGTTAAAACTCGGCATCCGCTTTGATTGGGGTTGCCCTGGGGATTATCACTTTAACTTCAATTTCTTTGCAGGACACCAGCAAGAATCCTATTACTATGAAGACTCCATCAACAATGCCAATTGGTCGTCTGTGTTGATGGATGCAAGCAAGATCCCCGTCGTTCGCGACGATGATGGTTCTTTGACTTCCCTTCTTCCCAGCATTCCGTTTTCGTACCATATCGACAATAAAAACCTGATTCGTTTCTTGAACAAAACAGTGAAGCAGAGATCTATCGAGATCCTGGACGCTGAAGTTGTGAAAGTGAATTTGGACGAAAACCAATTTGTGTCGTCTTTAGAAACCGACGACGGCCAAAAACTTTCTTTTGATCTTTACATCGACTGCTCTGGCTTCCGTTCTAAAATTATGGGTCAGGCGTTGCAGTCCGAGTTCATTCCGTTCACCTCAACTCTGATCAACAACCGCGCTTTGACTTTTGATCGCCCTAACAACGGCGTGATCAATCCTTACACGGCTTGCACGACGATGAACAATGGTTGGTGCTGGACGATCCCGATGAGAGATGAAAATCATCATGGCTATGTTCACTCGACTCTTTATTGCGATGAAGAGACGGCGGTTGCTGAAGCTCGCGCAAAATACGGTCACTTTGAAAAATACAAAATGGTCGAGTTCAAATCTGGCCGCTACAAACAGGCTTGGAACAAAAACGTCTTTGCCATCGGCAATGCTTACGCTTTTGTTGAACCACTAGAGTCCACGGCCATCCAGACCGCTATGCACAGTATTATGACTCTGTGTAAGTTGATGCCGAACTCTCACACCGATTATGCTTCTATTGCTGGTATCAACCAAGAGATCGCCGTGACTTGGGATACGTTCCGTTGGTTCTTGGGAATTCACTACAAGTACAACAAGCAGCTTAATACGCCTTACTGGAAGTGGTGCAACGAAAACACCAATATTGGCGATGCCCAGATGGTTGTGGATCTTTTCAACCAACGCCCACCTTTGAGTTCAAGCAACTTCGGTACAAATTCGCCGTACACGGCCTTAGAAGCCCTGGTTTTCAATAGCTATAGCTACGACACTCTTTTGTATGGACAAAAGGTTCTCAGCAAGCCTCCAGCGAAACCCGCGATGGGTAAAGAAGAATACTTAAGCAGAACTTATTCTTACCAAGAGCTGACGAAGAAAGCCTTAACGCTCAAAGAACTTTTTGACGGCGAACATCTGTTTGAAGACGAACTGCTGGCACAGCTATTTGAAGATCCCGACACTTGGATCGTAGAGACTGAAGCCTAAAACTAATAAAAAAACCGCATGTTGTTCTGATCTGTACCCTGTTTGTGGGACAGGTTAATAAAAGCCCGGGCTAAGATTGTAAATGCCTCCGGTACTCTACCGGGGGCATTTTCTTTAGACCCATCTGAGGCCTGTGATTGTTATAATAATCTATTTCTCGAGTCACTATTTCTTTGACCTCTTCGATTGTTCTGCAGGAGCTAAGATCTATATGATCCTTCAGATGTCCGAAGAAGCTTTCTATCGGAGCATTGTCTAAACAGTTCCCCTTCCTCGACATGGATTGCTTTATCTTGTGATCCTTGAGCATCTTTCTAAAGATAAAATGAGTAAAGTGGAACCCTTGATCGGAGTGGACCATTAACTTCCTTTTACTTCCTTGGCGTCTATTCAGAGCTTCACTTAACGCCGTAGTTGCTAAGCTAATGTCAGCTCTTTGGCTCACGCTATAAGCCACCACCTCTTTTGTACATAAGTCTTTAAAGGCAGCTAGGTAAACTTTTAAACCTTTTCCGTAGGTCATCTGAGTGATGTCTGTTGAGTACACCTTGTCGGGCCTTTTTACTTTAAAACGTCTAGCGAGTTTGTTCTTAAAAGTTCGATGCTCATGATGCTTCTTTGCAAAAAATCTGTACTTATTTTTCTTCCGGATCTTAGTCTCTAAACCGTACTTTCGCTTTATTCGCGCGATCTTCTTATGGTTCATTTTTAGAGATAAACGCCGCTCTAAGAGCATCTTGATCTGACGGATGCCAATGCGACCTCTTCTCTCTTCAAAAAAATATTTAATTAGTTCATAATCACCAGCATCCCTGTCCTTACTCTTAGAGATGAAGTGTCGGTAATAACCGCTTCGGCTTACTCCTAAGACCTCCGTGATTTTGTATATTCTTATCTCTTGAGTATGAGCCATAACCTTGGCGATAGAAGTGTTGATTACTTCCGTTGCGCCAAGGCCTTCCTCTTTTTTAAGGTCTCGATGACCTCCGTTTGGATTTTAACGATTGCCTCTAGCTCTGCGTATGTAAGCTTGTCTTTATTCTTCTTAGGACGACCCTTTAATGGGCCCTTAGCTGTTCCACGCTTATCTTCTTTAAGAGCTTCTAAGCCGTGTTCCTTATATTGCTTAACCCATCTCTTCAAACAGTTGCGGGCATAGTCTTTCTTTAATAATTCAAGAGGAATTCCAGCCTCTTTAAAGATCTCTTCTGGTGAAATACCTCGGAGATATTCTTCAACAGCATGGATCTTAAACTTATAAGTATAAATGATCTGGCTGTTCGTGAACCTCTCAATCCATTCGCAGCCTTCAAGCGTCTTAAATACTTCTTGGCTCAACTTCAAAACGACCCCCCTTAAAACACAAAGCCCCATCTTATCACAGATGGGGCTTTTTTATTTGTGTCCCAATTTCAGGGTACAGATCAGTTCATGCGGTTTTTTTATTTCCATTTAGAATGCGCTGTTTAAAGGATTCAGAGGCAAGCGGATGATTTTCCACCATGGATCTTTAAACTGATCCACACTCAAACTTTGTTGCACATAAACCCATTTACCGGACGCTGACTTCACCATACGGAATGAGATATTGATCTTAGAGTCGTTGTTACGAATCCCGATATTTGTTTTATAAACACAGTTGTTAGAGACATTGCCCGTGATCATCACGGACAACTCATTGTCTTTCTCTTTGAACTTAGACCAATGAACGTTGTGAAGGATCGAAGCGATCGGCTTCTTATTCAACAACTCCAAATCCGGAATTGGTAAAATAGGAATCGGCACCGTCAACCCCACACAAGCCACTTGGTCTTTGTACTCAGCACTGATATCAATCACATCATCGCCGACGTTAAGAAGAACTTCCGGGAAAGACGAGCTCAAGTTGGGATTAAAGACTGTCGCAGAAATTTCAGAGTTCCATGGGATCAAAGGGGTCGAGATAAACTTTTGTTGCAATAACAAAGAAACTCTCACACCCAGTAGATCCAACTCTTCGTGGCTGTAGTTTCCGTAGTGATGACCCATTTCGTGAACCAGGATCGCAACCGCTTCGGGGATTGAAACTGGATCATAACCTTCCGCTTCGCTCTTAGTATAAAGCAGGTCCGAATTGATATAGATAGGGCTGCCGACAGCACTTCCCGTTTTTGCGACCCGAACCAGATCATCAATAATGAATGTACCCGGAGCTTTTGTTTCCGAAGCAAAGAACAATTGTTTGCTGGCTTTTTCTTGCGGCATGTTCTGGACGATTTGTTGCAGAAGACCGCGTTGGCGCTCCGTGAGTTTGCATGAATCTGATTTCACGCAAATTTGGATGTATTTATCCAACTTCTCATAAGCATAGAGGACATTTTTCTCGGCGATACCTCCGCCGTTGTTCACAAGGTCCCCGCCGCGCAAGATAGCACTCGCTGGGCCGGCAGCAAGGATCACAGTCAGACTGACAATAAGAGAGTTCAACTTCATCATTTAGTCCTCCGATGAGTTCTGAAGTTTAGTGAGAGGAAAAAGCTGAAAAGAGAGCGTATAGACTTCAGAAACGTCGCCCTCTTCTAGCAAACTAGCTATTTTTTTACGAGTCTTTAGTAGGATTTCCTTGGCCTGTGGCAATTTTTCCGGGTTCACGGCCATGGTGACAGAGCCAAACTCACGCGTTGTCACAGGGTCTCTGTGTAAAGATTCCTCTGCCAGACGCAGATTTTGGCTGTGGTGCTTTCTAATCGCAGCTGAGGGAATTTCATTAGAAGTTGTTAATGGTTTCACTGTGCGTTCCATGCGACCCCGAACTTTTTTTATAAGTTCCAATCTGAATAAACGCTCTAGAGCAACTTCGGCTTCGTCCTTTTTTATATTAAGACGTTCTGCAATCCACTCAGGTCTTGCGGAATTTGCTTTTAGCTTCGCGAGATTGAGAATAGCTATATAGTGCCAGTCCGCGATCAATCGGAAAGTGTCTTCGTCAAGCATTGTGCGATCATCGACTTCCGTGCGCGCGGATGTCTCTTTATAGTGAGACCAGATTTGTTCTTTCTCTAACGGAGAAATCAAAAGTTTCTCCATCACTTTTTGTACATTGGATTTAGAAAGAGATCTTTTGCCAGCTAACACATCTGAGAGACTCGTGACTCCCACATCTAAATCACGCGCGAAGGCTCTGATGGAATAGGCGGAGTTTCGCATCTGTCGCTTCGCCAGTTCCTGCAATAATAAATTTTTTACGGTCATTTCCATGGCGCATAAATATCTCAGACCCTGTTTAAATGCAAGCTCTCGGGACAGATTGTCCCGTTTTATTAATTCGGGACACTATGTCCCGATCAGGGTCTAGACAGTCCGGAACATCTGAATTACTTCTAGTCGTGTTCCGAGATACGAAAAAACAAAAACAACCTTAAAAGGAGAAATGAAAATGAAAAAACTATTTGTAGCAATCGCGTTGGTATTGGGTGCGGCACAAGCTCAAGCATACACAGCTCCAGCATGGGCATGTAACCTGAGCTTTAAAGGAACTGCTCACGGCTTTAAAGTGATCTTCGGGAAATATTCATATGAAGGCCGCGGCGATTTGAATTGCGTGAGCCTCACGGGTCAAACTGCACACTACCCTGTGACAGTTTCTATGAAAGCAGCACCTCTTTCACCACAAGTTGCTTTAGGCCGTATGGAATTGACAGGTCAAGCTGCTGAAATCGCTTTGTTTGACAGCAACCCAGAGTCTATCTTGGGCACTTACTATGTAGCTCAAGCTCAAGGCGCTGTTCTTGGTGGCGTTGGTATCATCACAGCGACTCGCGTAGATCTTCCAGAAATGGCTTTGAAAGTTTCTTTGCAATTCGCAAAAGGTTTGGGCGTGAATCTTGGTGTGAACCGCATGGAAATTGCTCTAGATCAAAATCGTTAATCTTCCCCGATTAATGGACAAAATAAAAACCCCGAGTTCTTATGAGGAGACTCGGGGTTTTTTATTTTTCTTTGTAATTCAATTTAGTAATCGACGACGATTCCCGCACCGACAATGTTCGAAGAGAAATCCAGGTCTTCATTGAAAGTGCTCAGATAACGATAATCTAAAGACACCCACAAATTCGCGATACCGTATTCCGAGCGCAAGGTGAAAGCCGTTTCACGATTGATGGCCGAAATATTAAACAACATTCCCGCCGCGCCATAAGCTCCCGGAGTTCCTACTGCCGATGGCGATTTTCCATCGTCACGGAACTCAGCCACCGCAATATAAGTTCCACCACCTGCGACGTAAGGAGCGAGCCATTGACGGGACATCCACTCCAAGCGGTAAACAGCACCGATACTTAAAGGGAAAGCGACGAAAGTATATTTCTCTTTTGGCGTCAGAGCACTCATCGAAGGATCAACGAAGCGGCCGTTGCCATTGGCCACCATGATTCCGAAACCGGCTTGCAATCCCAATTTTCCGTAACCGTTAAAGGGCTGCCATTCGTAGTCGAACATCATGACGGGCTGTTGACCATCGGAATACATCATCTCAAATGTCGTCCCATCCGCCGCTGTGATTCTTGGCGGGTCCATCATACCAACTTTGAATGAGCCTGTTTGGTCAAAAGTTCCAGTCTCTTTTGTTCTATAAATATAAGAACCATCTTTGGTAATGGCGATAAGACCTTTTGCCGCTTGAGGATGGTGAATGTATTCCACGCCCCCTTTGGTCGAACGCTGAACAACATCTGAAGAACGAGCTCTTTTCGGAGTCGGTTTGACTTCGACGACGGGCTCTGCCGGAACCACAGAAGGTTCTTCAACTACCGGAGTCTGTGTTTCTTCTTCTAACAACAACTCTTCTTCAAGTTTTTTTCCGGAATCTGGAGCTTGTTCGTTCAGATTCACAGTTTCTTTTTTAGGTTTTGCTTCCGGCTCGGCACTTTGAATTTCGTCTTCGATAGAAAGTGCTTCCGCTTCATCAGGAGTCTGTTCGGACCCAGGAAGAGTATCAAATTCATTTTCTTCCTGCACAAAAGGCGGCTCTTGCGGGGCAGACTCTTCTTGCGCATGCACAGAGTGAAAAGAAACCACGGCGATCAATGCCACAAAGTATTTATGCCACGATTTCACAGTTCACCTCTGAATCTACGGCCCAAAATCAAACGACGATAAAGTTCATAGAATGAAGCCACCGCCAAAGATAAAATCAACAAAGTCGTCCAGAATCCCAAAGCGACACTCATGCGAGCAAAGTACAACAGAGGCCAAAGGGCCGTGCGCACAACCGCTTTAGTCACTTCGCTTTCCGCGATCATGTTGGCGTAGTAAGGACTGTATTTATAATAAAACTTCACGAAGGCGCGTCCCCAAGAATTCGTAAGCAAAAACTCATTACGGAAATCCCTGAAACTTTGCACTTCCGGAGCCATGTCACTGCCAAAAGCCGCTGTCGCAATAAAACAGCTCTTGTCATCCAAAAGACCAATCACTTCCGAAGGCGTTGTACAAAGTTCCGCCACCGTCACGGGAGATCCCGGAGTTCCTGGAATCGGAGTGAAGAAGGAAATAATTCCCGTCGCATCTTGATTCGCCATCACCATGCAATAACGGGCACCATTTACCAAGCCATCGATGCGATTGTCAGCGACAGGAGGACTTGCAGCTTTATTGATACCAACACTGAAGAATCCTTCTTTATTGCTCAAGTTCGCAATGGTTGTATTGTCATCTTCGCCAGCAGGTTGCTCACGATAAAAGAAAACCAAATTCGTATACTCAATCCCACCCGCTGTCGAAGCCGGATATCCCGGAGACACAACAAGGTTGTCGGCATAAACTTTTTCATCCCCAGGGAAGACTTCGAAATGGCAGAATCCATAGTTCGTTGTCGCTTCAGTGGTATTGCAATCCGTATAGAACCATTCCGTTCCCGCCGTCGTACCCACTTCAACATATCGAGAAACAATACGAACCGACATCGACTCCGTCGTCGCCGTCCCTGAAGTGTTGCTACCTTCAATACCGACAGTCAGAGTTTTATCAAAAGACCCTTTACAATCAGTGCCAACCCCAAACTCAGAGCACAACTGCCCCCAAGGAATCTGCGTATTCAAAACAGTTCCACTGTCTTCAATAGTAAAAGTGGCAGAAATTTGATCTTCACCCGACTTCAAAAAAGCTTTATTTGCCGTAGCCCCCGTCAAAGTGAAATTCGTACGAATAGTCAGTCGAAGATTCGCATAAGCATTATTCTTATTACAAGGCCACAACTTCGACCCGGCAATAGTATCCCCAGTGCAACTATCACAAGGAAGAGTTCCATCCCCCGTACAAGTCCCAGCAAACCCACCATAAACAATAGGCTTAGTAGTATCAGACTCATCCTTACCAGAAACCCCAGTAATAGAAGCCAAAGTCATAGCTGCAAAACTTTGAGAAGAAACGAAAAAAAGACCCACCAAAACCAAAGAAGTTTTAGCGAAAAAAGAACTCTGAATTCCAATCC
Organism: Bdellovibrio sp. HCB-110; assembly: GCF_047323225.1. Classification (GTDB taxonomy): domain Bacteria; phylum Bdellovibrionota; class Bdellovibrionia; order Bdellovibrionales; family Bdellovibrionaceae; genus Bdellovibrio. The sequence continues at coordinate 554,237 of NZ_CP178750.1, read as the reverse complement.
TTGGAAATAGCGCCATACCCTAATCGAACCATGCTAAAGTCCGGATGTCAAAAAAAGGAACCACCCAAGACCTTCGTCGACCTAATAGACACATCCCGAGACAAAGCTTAATCAATTAAGCGCGCAAGTTGAGGACCATCCGAAACGTGGAAAAACCATGGAACGAATTCAAAATGATAAGTGGCTGTTAAGATAGATCCCAACGAAGCCTAAACGCAAAATCCCCTTACCTGTTTCGGCATCGCGAGTTCCGCAGCAGCAGATCCCGAAGGGATCGCGTCCGCGAGGACTGTCCGAGCAGTGCCGAAATAGGTAAGGGGATTTTGCGTTTAGGCTTCGCCCCGGGAACTAACTAAAAAAGATCTTCTCAGCAATCTGAATCCCGTTCAAAGCAGCACCCTTACGAATGTTGTCTGAAACAACCCACATGAGCCACATCTTAGGATTTTCAGGGTCGCGATGAACGCGTCCTACATAGACCGGATCTTTCCCAGAAACATCACGAGCCAAAGGATAAACACTTTTCTTCGGTTCATCTTGCACCACAATGCCTTCAAAACCAGAAAGAGCCGTCATAACTTCGTCGCGGCTCACAGCTTTATTCAAAGTCACCCATACAGACTCACTGTGTGCGTTCAAAGCCGGGATACGAACTGTGAAAGCAGAAACTTTCAAAGCATCTTGACCTAAAATCTTGCGTGTCTCTTTCATGATTTTAACTTCTTCGCTGCAGAAGCCTTCATCATTGAAAGAACCAATTTGCGGGATGCAATTGAACAAGATTGTGTGCGGGAATGTTTTAGGGTCTTGAGGCTTCGTGTGGTTTGACGTTTGTTCCATCAACTCGTCATAACCACCTTGGCCCGCTCCACTCACCGCTTGGTAAGTGCTGACACGCACTTCTTCCAAACCGAATTTTTCTTGAAGCGGTTTCAAAGCGACAACCAACTGAATCGTTGAGCAATTTGGGTTCGCAATAATTTGTGGTTTGGAATCTTTATTAACTAGGTGGCCATTCACTTCAGGAACAACCAACACGGTATTTGGGTCCATACGGAAAGCCGCTGAGTTATCAACTGCAAACGCACCGGCTTGCACAGCTTTCGGAGCCCATTCTTTAGAGATGTCATCACCAGAAGAAAAGAAAACCAAATCGAGGCCGTCAAAACATCCCTCTTTTAAAACTTGCACGGGCCAAGCCTTGCCTTGCAGCTCGATCTTTTTACCCAATGAGTTTTCAGAAGCAAAAGGGCGAAGCTCCTCAATAGGAAATTCGCGCTCTGCCAAGATGTTCATAAACGTTTGGCCGACCATTCCGGTCGCACCGACCACACCGACTTTAAGTTTTCTTTTCATCTTTCTTTGTCTCTTCTTCCTCTTCTTCGAGGACTAGGTCGCTCTCGTGCACTTGCGCTGGAGCGTAAACGCTGGGCTTAATCTTACGAATATTTTTGCCAAGTCTGAAGATACCAAAGACTGCGCCCAAAGCAGCGTAGCCCATGAAAAGAACAAAGAGCATCACTTCCGGACGAAGAGCCACGACAACCAATACACCGACACCCAAGATGAGGTAACGGAATGGCAGACGCTCTTTCAAATCCAAATCTTTGAAGCTGCGGAAGCGGAAGTTGCTGACCATCACAAGCGCCAACAAGATTGTCATGATCAAAAGACCATAGTTACCAAGGGCTTCAAGCTCTAAATCTTGGAAAGCTAAAACAGAAGAAGCGACGATACCTGCCGCCATTGGAATTGGCAGACCTTGGAAATAGTTTTTCTCTACCACATTGGCTTGAACGTTAAAGCGCGCCAAACGAAGAGCACCGCAGGCCACAAACAGGAAGCACGCCACCCAGCCCAAACGACCGAACGGTTGCAAAGCCCACAAGAATAACAAAACACCTGGAGCCATACCGAAGCTCACAAGATCACACAAAGAATCGTATTCAGCACCGAACTTACTTGTCGAACGAGTCAAACGCGCCAAGCGGCCGTCAAGTTGGTCAAACACCGCTGCGACAACAATCGCATAAGCAGCGTAAAGATAATTGCCTTTGATAGATTGAATAACTGCGAAGAAACCAGAAAATAAATTTCCCGTCGTCATAAGGTTTGGAAGGATGTAGATGTACATCGCCAAACGCTGTGCTCTAACATCTTCTGCGTCGATTTTATCTAGATGAGTTTCAGTAGCCATTAAGTCTCCTGCTATCTCGAAGATAGCCAGGAAACATTAGCCGACAATCGTAAAAAATCCAAAGAAATAAAACAGGATCGTGAGGCCAACAGCACTCATAAGAGGAAGAGTCAAATTGTCATCGAGTTTCCCAATGGGAATCAACTCTGCAAAGGCTCCCACAAGTCCCGCAAAAAGACTCACCACGATAAGGCGATCCATGAGGAAGTTATGATAGACCAAATAGAAGAACGTCAAAGCGGCACAGACAAAGAAGGCAGCCATGAAACCTTGAATGGATTTGTGGCCAAAGATTTTGTCTTTACCATACAAAATACCAAAGTAACTGGCGATAGGATCTGCGAATGCCAAGAACAACAAAGTCAAAGCGACGATCTGACGAGGGAACAAAATATCAACAATCAAAACACCGCTCAGAAGGAAAGTCGTCCCCGCGAGCTTTTTAACTTCGCTTTGACGCATGATTGGCTTAAAGGCATGAACCGCCCAATCATTCAGAGCCGCATTTCTTTGACGCAAAAAATCGAAAGGAACAAAAAGACACCAAGCAACCACCAAGATCGTCATAGACACTGCTGGTGGCAGATAAACATAAGCCAGGAACATCGTGAAGACTCCCGACATATGCCAGATCTTTCGAGCATAATGAATGTCCGAACGTTTCTTTAAATCCACTGGTTGTAAAAATCCTTCAAGCATCATCAATCTATTCCAACCGTTTTGGCCTTTGTTTAACACTGTTGCCAAATGTACGCATTACAGCGCAACGCCGGCTAACTTAAAGGCTGAGGGAGGGAATATCAACGCAATTGATACTACTCTAGCTGCATGCATTAAGATATTGATTTGTTTATGTTAAATTTGCGAAGAACGGACGCGAACGACCTCTTCGACAGCTTTTCCGGAGCGTTCGCGATAACGAATCGCAATTTCATTGTCGCCCTTTTGCAGCTGAATGAGGTCTGTTTGGTATTTGTCAGAGCCACTGATGAAAACAGATGCCGTGTAACCATTGCTTCTGTTCACGATTTCAATGTCGCCCTCTTTAAAATTCTTAAGACAATTTTTTCCCTGAAATTGCACATAACTGCCAGCGACATCAAGCTTCGGTAAAACTTTTTTGGCACAACTGACATCGTACTGAGTGAAATGTGAAATCGCAGGCGCAATGGGAAGTGCCGAGGCCGCAACAACACTTGCGGGCTTGCGCTGACCCACGGGGGTCGTTGCGCTGACCACTTGTTCTTCAGAAAGCTCCTCATTGGCCGTCAATGTATGAAACGTCGGAATCCCCATAAGGAGAACCAAAACGAGAGTGATAAAGAGGAACTGAGTGTCCGTTGGCTGACGTTTAAACATATAATCCTACATCGGATCTTCGAGGCAGGACTTTAGCTGTGTCATTTTGAGAACTTTTGCCTATTTACGGTATTTTGACTCAAGTATTTCCATAATTCTTCCGTATTTTAGTCTAGTAAATTTCGGGGGAAAGTTACTATGACTAAACGTATTCTCAAAAGGATCCGCAATTTCCGCGTCCTGTCTGGTCTACTGATCACTTTCCTCACTATTTTGAGTTTCCAAAACTGTGCTCCCCAAAGTTCTATGTGCTCAGGAACAAATGCAGAATGTAACTCTGAAGGCTCCACTTCTAGTCCTTCGACGGATAAGGGTTCTGTCTGGGAATCTCGTCCCGGCAGTGGCAATTCCGGTGGAGTGGGCGTGGGTGGCGGCTCTGGCGGAGGCGGTTCTGTTTCCACGGGCTCTGGTAGCAGCAGTGGCACAGGATCTGGTGGAGCCATTAGCGTTGGCAGTGGTGGATCTAGTGGCTCAGGTTCGGGCGGAGTTAGCACCGGCGGAACTGGCACCGGAACCAGCAACACGGCATTTCGTATCGTAAAACAACCTGCAAGCATGACAGTCACTGAAGGTGGACAATTTGTTTTGGACGTCAACGTCAGTGGCGGAAGTTATCCTTATTCGTATCAGTGGTACAAAGACGGTAAAGCCATCACTAACGGCATGGGTGACTACAGCTCTTATATGGATTCTGCTTATTCATTCGATAAAGACGGTAACTATCACGTCGTCATCAAAGATGGAAAAGGTCAGAGCCTGCAAAGTTCCATCGCGCGTGTGACTGTGCAAGAACAAGCCGGAGTTTGCGATGCCGGATCTTATTTTACTTTCACCAATGCAACTTACGACAGCGGTTATCAGTATTTCTCTCAGTACTTCGATGGGCCTCGTGGAAAATATCTTTTACACCAGAGCTATGACACTATGGGATTCTTGTACAGCTATCGCGGTTACACGAAACTCTACGATTACAATGTTCCTAGCACTCTGGCATATCTAGGAAAAACTTATATCAATTGCCGCACGGAAATTCCGCGCATCCATACGCCACAACCAAATCCATCTTACGATCATGAATGGGGCTACGGCTCGCGCTTTAATGACAATGGATACTGGACATATCAGGGCAATGTCACATTTGAATGTCATAACAAACGTCTGAAACTTATCTCCAACACCTGCAAATGGGTTCACAACCCGAACTACGGTGGTAGTGGCGGTGGCAACTAGTCACGACCTGTTCTTGTCTATCACCGCACCTAAAATCATTAAGAATGCCAAAAGACGAATCACAAAAATATAGGTGTGCACCTCATTCTGAATTTGAATGAACAGAAAAAACCATCTTTCGATCGCCAATAAAAAGAAGGCGGCAGCAAAAATCGCAAAGAACCGATCCTTCGTCTTTCTCCAAAACTTCAGAAAGAAGATACCCGCCACGAACGAGGCCATCATCACAGCGCCGTAAATAAAATTATTTAAATCAACTTTATCCATACTACACCGTATCCCATATCAAACCGTAAAGAAGAATGCCCATGGCTATCAAAGACGAAAAGGCCCGCACCGTTGTCAGGTCATAACTCGGCCCTAAGCTAAAATCGATGGACAGAAGAATGTTGTTAATCGCGATTCCAACAAAACAAAGACTGCTCCATAAAAGAAGCCTTGTGCGATTCAAGCGGTAGGCACGCAGGAGCGCTACGGCCACACCTAAACTCATTAAAGAACAAAGCATATAGACGACATAAACCATAGCGCTAATCCTTTTTGATTTTAAACGCATTCGCAAAGTCCCGAATGCTATCCAGAGGTTGAGCGTAAATACTATTAATAAGACTTGAACGGCGATGACTGTAGAGCAGTTCCAGCTCGGAAATAATCCTGATATCATCGGGATTTTCCGTGAAGCGAAAACTGTTCGGACGATCTGCGGGAATCACCAGTTTAACATTGGCGAGTTCACCCAACTGCAAGGCCGCATAGGAGTTGTTTGTACGCATTTCTCCACTAAGTTCTTCTGGCGTCCACGAACGTGAAGGATTTTGCTTCAACAACAGAAGCAGCTCTAACAAAGAAACCGACGAAATATATTTTTTTATGAATTCTCGAACCTCAAAGGGGATTTCACTCGACACTGCTCTCCCCTTCTTTAGAACGATTAGGAGCAAGCTTTACAAGATGCTCGATAAGCGTATTGAACTCAACGGGTTTGGAAAGATGATCATCACAGCCGGCTTCAATACTCTTGTCTCTTTCTTCATTCAGAGCATGAGCTGTCAGAGCAATAATGGGAGTTTTATAACCCTGGGCGCGCAACTGTCGGGTCGCTTCATATCCATCCATTAAGGGCATTTGAATATCCATAAGAACGGCGTCGAAGTTGCCTTCCAAGGCCTTGGCAACTCCGTCATGTCCATTGTCTGCCACTTCCACTTTCGCCCCTGCTAAATTAAGGAAGTGCACCATCAAAGCCTGATTGTCGACGACGTCTTCTACCAACAGAATGCGCATCGACTTCAAACGACCGTCACCACGCTTGGGAAAATTTTTAGTTTTTCTTTTTACGGCAATATTGAGGTTGCTCACAAAGGACGTGTCGGCCAGCGCCGGAGCTTCTACGACCACGAGGAAATGACTGCCTCGCCCCTGTTCACTACTCACAAGTGAAACTTCTCCTCCCATGGCCCGGGCCAATTGACGAGAAAGAGCTAAGCCCAATCCTGTGCCACCAAATTTGCGGGTGGTGGAACTGTCTCCTTGAACGAAGGGTTGAAACAGACGTTCTGCATGTTCCGCTGAAATTCCCACACCGGTATCCACAATGCGGAATTCCATTCTATCTTTGCCGCTGGATTGATCTTTGGCATGCCAAGCAACGTTGATTTCCACAGAACCTTGCTGTGTAAATTTAATCGCGTTGCCAATCAGATTCAGAAGAATTTGACGAAGTCTGGTTGGGTCGGAAAGAACTGTGCGTGGAATCTCTGTGTCTAAACCAAAGCGCAACTCCAGGCCTTTATCCATTGCGGGCAACTGCAATAAATTTTTAAGATCATCTAAAAGTGTTGGCACATTGACCTCCACTTTTTCGATTTGCATATGACCTGATTCGACTTTTGAAATATCTAAGATCTCGTCGATAATTTTTAGCAGCTGACTCGCGTTTCTTTGCACCGTGTGAATGCAGTTCACGCGTTCTTCCGTCGTTTGATTTGGATCGAGCATGAGTTCCGTGAAACCCAGGATGGCATTCATCGGCGTGCGAATTTCGTGGCTCATGTTGGCAAGAAAGCTGGTTTTTGAAAGACTCGCGGCTTTGGCCTCTTTCTCCGCTTCGATCAGTTTGAGCTCCGCTATTTTTCGATCGTTGATATCAGTACACGTTGCAAGCCAACTGGTGACTTGTCCCAACTGATTGAGTTCTGCGACGGCCTTCACCCAAAACCAGTGCGGCTCGTTGTATTTATTGCGCACTCTCAATTCTGCATCAAAGGGTTTTCCCTCGGACATCGAGTCCATCCAGGCCTTTAAAAAACACTTTAGATCTTCCGGATCAATGGCCGCTTGCCATTTACTTCCTGAACTTTGCTCTAAAGTGAGTCCCGTATAATCAGTCCAACCCTTGTTCACGTAATCCAGATTTCCGTCACTGCGAGATCGCCATACCATATGAGGAATGGCATCTGCTAAATTTCGGTATCTTTTCAGACTTTCATTTTCCAGCTCTGCCAAACGCAGATAACGTTCGCGTCTTTCGCTCTCGCGAATTTTCTCTGCCTGTTCTTGCAGCTGTCTTGATTTCTTAAAGAGCTCAAGAAAGACACTGACTTTGGCGCGCAGAATATGCGGCTCAAACGGTTTGAAAATGTAATCCACCGCTCCCGATTCATAACCGCGATAAATATAGCGATCGTCTTTATTAATGGCTGTGACAAAAATAATCGGCGTCAGTCTGTATTTTTCATTCTGACGAATCCTCTGTGCCGTTTCAAAGCCGTCCATCTCGGGCATTTGCACGTCGAGAAGGATCAAGCCAAAATCATAGTGGCCCAACAAGTCCAAGGCTTCTTGGCCTGATTGGGCTTTCACCAAATTAATATCAGGCATATTCAAGACGGCCTCTAAAGCAATCAGACCGTCAATCCTGTCGTCCACAATTAGAATATCTACCGAATTAGTGGTTTTTTCCATGCATTACTCTGTTTGCGACGAACCATTTTTCTTCGGAAGCCAAGAATACATCACCGCCAACAGATAAGACTCGTCCACTGGTTTAGTGACATAGTCAGACGCACCGGCCTCCAAACATTTCTCACGGTCTCCTTTCATCGCTTTCGCAGTTAAGGAAATAATTGGCAAATGTTCAAAATCCGAAATCTTACGAATTTCACGAGTCGCCTCAATACCATCCATTTCGGGCATCATCGTATCCATCAAGACGAGATCCGTGTCTGGATTTTCTTCAAGAACGCGGACACCTTGTTTTCCGTTCTCTGCATAAATCACATTCATGCCACGCATTTTTAGAACGCTGGAGAGAGCAAAAACATTTCTCACGTCATCATCAACAATCAGAATTTTTCTACCGGTGAAGTCGGCGTCCAATGGCAATGGTGCCGCTTCAATTGGTTCCTCGACGGAGCTTGTTCCAATGGAGGCATCAGGCCCAGAGTATTTCTGTGGTATGTACAGAGTGAAGCTGCTGCCCACGCCTGGCTGACTTTGCACTTCGATCACACCACCGAGAAGGCGGGCGATCTCGCGGCTGATTGTCAGACCCAAGCCCGTTCCACCGTATTTGCGGCTGGTTGTTCCGTCGGCTTGCTGGAAGGCTTCGAAGATCAGTTTTTGTTTGTCTATAGGAATACCGATGCCAGTGTCGGTCACACGGAAGACAACATCCATTTTTGATTTATCTTTAGAACCGTCTTTGATTCGATCATCGAGCATCAACTCCAATTTCACATGGCCTTTTTCAGTGAACTTAAAGGCATTGGACAAAAGATTTTTAAGAATCTGATGCAGACGATTTTCATCCGTGATGATTTCCGGAGGAAGATCCGTGCTGGTTTCAATAATGAATTCCAAACCCTTGTGTTCTGCCACTGGACGGAATGTCTGCTCAATGTACTCTTTGACTTCCATCATCGACACAGGTTTGGGTGTCACAGGCATTTTGCCCGCTTCCACTTTAGAAAGATCCAGAATCTCATTGATCAATGCTAACAAGTCTTGGCCCGCTGAATGCACCGTACTTGCAAACTTGACCTGCTCGCTGCTGAGGTTTTTGTCGCGGTTCTCAGCCAGAGTTTTCGACAAGATCAGCAAGCTATTAAGAGGCGTTCGCAATTCGTGGGACATATTCGCCAAGAATTCCGATTTGTACTTGGAGATAAGAGAAAGCTGCTCGGCTTTTTCTTCCAAAGATCGGCTGGCCAATTCAACCTCTTGGTTTTTAACTTCAAGAAGTTTCGCCTTTTCTTCCAGCTCTTTGGCTTGGGCTTCAAGTTCAGCATTGGAACGTTTCAATTCCTGAAGAAGTTCTTCCGTACGCATACTTGACGAGATCATATTCAAGATAACGCCCACGCTGTCCATCAACTGATCCAAGAAATTGATGTAGTTTTGTGAGAATGGAATGACCGATGCCAGTTCAATCACCGCCTTGAGTTCACCCTCGAACAGAACCGGCAAGACGATAATATTGCGCGGTTTTTCCTCGACGATGCTCGAACTGATCATGACATATTCATCCGCCGGAGGGCATGTCAGCAGAATGCGTTTTTTCTCAAACGCACATTGGCCGACCAAACCTTCTTTGAGTTTGAATTTATTGTTAACGCGCTTTCTTTCCGTATATGCGTAGCTCGCGATCAAATTGAGCGACAGTTCATTGTTTTCACTTTCAAGCATGAAGAATGTTCCGTGACGAGCATCCACCAGTGGAGTCAGTTCGGACATGATAAGTTGGGCTACGGAAGTAATACTTCTTTGACCTTGCATCATACTTGAGAACTTCGCGAGATTTGTTTTCAACCAGTCTTGCTCATTATTTTTCTGAGTTGTCTCTTTAAGATTCGAGATCATCTGATTGATGTTTTCAGAGAGGGCCGCAACCTCACCTTCCGCTTCAACGGTGATGGATCGAGTCAAGTCCCCTTTAGTTACCGCCGTTGATACTTCAGCGATGGCGCGTACTTGGGTTGTTAAGTTTCCGGCCAGCTGATTCACGTTATCCGTCAAATCTTTCCAAGTACCAGAAGCTCCCGGTACGCTCGCTTGACCGCCCAGTTTTCCTTCAATACCCACCTCGCGGGCAACCGTCGTTACCTGATCGGCGAAAGTACGAAGTGTGTCAGTCATCGAGTTGATTGTTTCTGCGAGGGCCGCCACTTCCCCTTTCGCTTCAAGAACGAATTTTTGATTCAAGTCCCCGTTGGCAACCGCGGTTACGACTTTCACGATACCACGTACTTGCGTTGTCAAATTCGAGGCCATGAAGTTTACGTTGTCTGTTAAGTCTTTCCAAGTGCCCGCAACACCCGGTACGCGCGCTTGCGCACCCAGTTTACCTTCGATACCCACCTCACGAGCGACCGTCGTTACCTGATCGGCGAAAGTACGAAGTGTGTCAGTCATCGAGTTGATTGTTTCTGCGAGGGCCGCCACTTCCCCTTTCGCTTCAAGAACGAATTTTTGATTCAAGTCCCCGTTGGCAACCGCGGTTACGACCTTCACGATACCACGTACTTGCATGGTCAGATTCGAGGCCATGATATTTACGTTATCTGTTAAGTCTTTCCATGTTCCGGAAACCCCGCGAACTTCCGCCTGTCCTCCGAGACGTCCTTCCGTACCCACTTCTTTTGCCACACGAGTCACCTCGGCCGCGAAGGAGTTCAGCTGATCCACCATCGTATTGATGGTGTTCTTAAGTTCTAAGATTTCGCCTTTCGCATCGACTGTGATTTTTTGCGACAAGTCTCCGTTCGCAACGGCCGTTGTTACCTTCGCGATGTTACGTACCTGTGCTGTCAAGTTGGCAGCAAGACCATTCACGTTATCTGTTAAGTCTTTCCAAGTTCCTGAGACTCCTTTTACGTCCGCTTGACCACCGAGTTTACCTTCCGTACCCACCTCTTTCGCCACACGAGTCACCTCGGCCGCGAATGAGTTCAGCTGATCCACCATGACGTTGATCGTATTTTTGAGTTCGAGGATCTCACCTTTCGCATCAACGGTGATTTTTTGTGACAAGTCCCCTTTCGCAACGGCTGTTGTTACCTTCGCGATGTTACGCACCTGTGCTGTCAGATTTCCGGCAAGACCATTCACGTTGTCGGTCAAATCCTTCCAAGTTCCCGACACACCTTTTACTTCCGCTTGTCCACCGAGTTTTCCTTCCGTACCCACGTCTTTCGCAACACGCGTTACCTCGGCCGCGAATGAGTTCAGCTGGTCCACCATGACGTTAATCGTATTTTTAAGTTCGAAGATCTCGCCCTTCGCATCAACTGTGATCTTTTGTGATAAGTCTCCGTTCGCAACCGCCGTGGAAACTTTCGCGATGTTACGAACTTGGGCTGTCAAATTATTCGCAAGACCATTTACGTTATCTGTTAAGTCTTTCCAGGTTCCAGAGACACCTTTTACTTCCGCCTGACCGCCCAGACGACCTTCGGTACCCACCTCTTTCGCCACACGAGTCACCTCGGCCGCAAATGATGACAACTGATCCACCATGACGTTGATTGTATTTTTAAGTTCTAAGATCTCGCCGCGGGCATCAACCGTGATCTTCTGTGACAAGTCCCCTTTGGCAACCGCCGTTGTCACTTTCGCGATGTTACGTACCTGGTCCGTTAAGTTTCCGGCCAAACTATTTACGTTGTCGGTCAAATCTTTCCATGTTCCGGAAACTCCGCGCACTTCTGCCTGTCCACCCAGTTTACCTTCCGTACCCACCTCTTTTGCCACACGAGTCACCTCGGCTGCGAATGAGTTCAGCTGATCCACCATCGTATTGATCGTATTTTTAAGTTCGAGGATCTCACCCTTTGCATCAACGGTGATTTTTTGTGATAAGTCTCCCGTCGCTAACGCTGTTGTTACTTTCGCGATGTTACGTACCTGCGCCGTCAGATTTCCGGCGAGACCATTTACGTTGTCGGTCAAATCTTTCCAAGTTCCCGACACACCTTTTACGTCCGCTTGACCACCGAGTTTTCCTTCAGTACCCACCTCTTTCGCGACACGAGTCACCTCCGCCGCGAAGGAACGCAAGTTATCCACCATCGTATTGATGGTGTCTTTCAGTTCTTGGATCTCACCTTTGGCGTCAACGGTGATTTTTTGTGACAAGTCCCCGTTCGCAACCGCCGTTGTTACTTTCGCGATGTTACGAACTTGCGCTGTCAAATTATTCGCGAGACCATTTACGTTATCTGTTAAGTCTTTCCATGTTCCTGATACCCCTTTTACATCCGCCTGACCGCCCAGACGACCTTCGGTACCCACGTCTTTCGCAACACGCGTTACCTCGGCAGCGAATGAATTCAGCTGATCCACCATGACGTTGATCGTATTTTTCAACTCTAAGATTTCCCCGCGGGCATCAACTGTAATTTTTTGTGATAAGTCCCCGTTCGCAACCGCCGTCGTTACTTTTGCGATGTTACGTACCTGCGCCGTCAGATTGTTCGCAAGACCATTTACGTTATCCGTTAAGTCTTTCCAAGTTCCAGAGACACCTTTTACATCCGCCTGACCGCCAAGACGGCCTTCAGTACCCACCTCTTTTGCCACGCGAGTTACCTCGGCTGCGAACGATGACAACTGATCCACCATGACGTTGATAGTATTTTTCAATTCGAAGATCTCACCTTTGGCATCAACGGTGATTTTTTGTGACAAGTCCCCTTTGGCAACCGCCGTCGTTACTTTCGCGATGTTACGAACTTGATCCGTTAAGTTTCCGGCAAGACCATTCACATTATCAGTCAGGTCGCGCCAAATTCCCGAAGCACCCCGCACATCCGCTTGTCCACCGAGTTTTCCCTCAGTACCTACTTCTTTCGCAACGCGGGTTACTTCCGAAGCGAAGGAATTCAACTGATCCACCATGGCATTGACCGTCGTACCGATGCGGAGGAATTCCCCTTTCACCATACGACCGTCAATTTCCATGGTCATTTTTTGCGACAAGTCCCCTTTTGCCACCGACGTGATGACACGCGCGACTTCTTGAGTTGGCTGAACAAGATCCCCGATCAGTAAGTTGACGGAGTCCACACTGGTTGACCAAGCGCCACGTACAGTTCCCATGTTCACACGTTCGTTCATGCGTCCTTCTTGACCTACGGTACTTCGAACGCGCACAAACTCATTGGCCATATTTTCATTCAGTTCGATGATGTCGTTTAGGACCTCACCGATTTCGGAGATAATCCCTTCTTGTCCTACAGGCATTCGCGTAGAGAATTCGCCCCGACGGACCGCTTTGACTGTGAAGAGAAGTTGGCGAAGCTGTTCTTTAGTTTCAGAATCGAAGATCATATCCACGCCGTTATTGCCGGCTTCTACTAAATGATTGCGCTGCTTTTTTAAAGCGCGTTTTCCCTCTTGTTCTGAATACTCTTTAGCTGAAACTGGATGTTTCGGATTCTTTTTTAAAGATCGGTTTTTTACTTCAACTGTCGTGTCCAACTTCGCCACAAAGATTTCCTCCTGCTATAGCAGCCTCTAGCCACTTAACATTGCCGCAATCTAGGTAAACAAAAAAACACATACATTACTTCGCTTTAATATAGCTGACCACTTTGCTTCGTTACACAATTCTAATTTGAAACTCTCGAAAAGAATGAATACGTGCGCGCGAAGATTAGCGAACAGTCTATCGCAATTACTCTATATGAAACTGGAAACCCTGTACCATTGATTGTGCGGGATTTGTTGAATTAAAAGACTGCGTCGAATGACACAAAAAGAAAGGGCTCTGAATCAGAGCCCTTGTATTATCTATTTCTTATCGATGCTAATCGCGAACTTCTTCACTCCGGAACCCTTGACGATATCAAGAACTCCGACAACTTTTCCGTGCGGTACATCTTTATCCGCAGAAATGATAGCTTGAACCTCGGCGTTCTTCGCGACTTCATCCGTCGCTTTCACCTTTACGTCTTCTTCATTCACGAAAGAGCCGTTCAGATTGATTCGACCGTCCGCCGTTAAAGCAATATTCAATTTGCTTGGCGCCGTTTGATCACCACTGGCCGCCTTTGGCAGATTCACGTTGATCGTGGGCTTCATAAACATCGGTGCTGTCACCATGAAGATGATCAACACCACGAGGATAATATCCACGAGCGGAACGACGTTAATGTCCGCTATGGCTTCGTTGTCGTTATCACCAAATGCTGAAGACATGTTTTACACACCTTTTTTCTTAGCGTAAGCAAGGCAAAGTTCTTTAACACTCTCAAGGTTTTGGAAAATGCCTTTCACTTGCTTGCTGTAGTAGTTGTAGAAAGCAACTGCTGGAATCGCGACGAAAAGACCTGCTGCCGTTGCAACAAGGGCCATGGAGATACCGGCCATCACCGTTTGTTGACCGGCTTCAGGAGCCGTCGCCAAATCATTGAAGGCTTTCATGATACCCAAAACCGTACCGAACAATCCTACGTAAGGAGCATTCGAACCCACCGTTGCAAGGAAACCCAAGAATTTTTCCAACTCCGGACGCTCTGTTAAAGCAAATGTGTTGAAGATCTCTGACAACCCTTTGCTGCCTGATTCCTTCATGTGCTTCAAAGCATAACTTGCTGCACGTCCTTCAATAGAGTTTGGATCTTTTGCAAGATCTTCAATATCTTCCAAGCTATTGCTTTGCAAAGCCAGCTTGATGCGCGCGCGCACTCTTTGCGACTCGGCGGAAACTTTCTTCAGAGCAAAGTAGCGCTCCAAAATCATCCCGATGCTCAACACACTGAGAACAAGTAGGATCCATAGAACAACCTGATCCGCCAGGTGAGCTACCGTAAATATTTTTTCTGCGAGCATGGGTGATTTCCTCCAAATCTTTGACTGGGCAAAATTATTGATCCATTATCTCTAAAACCATTACTTCTGGTCAAGGTATGCGGAAAATCATTTTTACTCTTCTCCTCACAGCACTGAGCTTAGTCCAGATTTCTTGTAAGACAAATGACAAGAAATCGGTGCTTATTATCGCTGTAGACGAGCTGACGATCACTGATGTGACCTGCAGTCAGGAAGAAGTGGAGAGGTCCGGTTTTCAATTGCTTTGCAATGAGTCCGTCCGTTTCACTCACGCTTTTTCACCTTCGACGCTTTCCGTCCCGGCTTTGGCTTCTTTAATGACGGGTCTTTATCCATATCAACACAAGATTCGCCACAATTCAGGACCTGGACTCGCTGCAGAGTTGGAACTTGTTTCGGAGGTCGCACTCAAACAAGACTATCGTACTAGTTTTTTCTCGGGCGGCGCTCCCGTTTTTCGTCGTTCCGGATTAAATCAGGGGTTTGAACTCTTTGATGACAATATTATTCCGGGCTTCACAAGTCTGTTTCGCCCCTTCAAAAAAAATTCAGAAGCTTTCATGCAATGGCTCAAACAAGATGTGGATAGTGAATCCTTTCTGAGCGTGATCTATGCACCCGATCTTCTTTTTACAACGACAGAGACTGTCACAGATTTAGGCGAAACCCGCAATCTCAGCTTTGAAAGCCAGATCGATGAACTTGATGAAAGCCTTTATGAACTCTTTCAAAGTTTAAAAAGTTCCAATCGTTGGGATCAAACGACAGTCATCTTGGTCGGCTTAAATGGACATACTTCCAATGATCGCTATCGCGAACTTTCTCCTCTTAATTTGCATGGGGAGAATACTCAGGTTGCTTTATTTATCAAGCCTTCGCAAAAAAAGAAACGCGACGAAGCCATTCACTGGAAAGTGGATCAAAACGTCAGTTTGGTCGATGTCGGCAGGACTCTGTTTGAACTTTTAGGGGAAAGCATTGTGGATAACGGCAACCCGTCGTTTCCAACTCATTCTCTGCTGGATGTTTTAAAAAATCCCAACACCTCCGGAGCTGATGATCGTCCTATGTTGATTGAATCCGGCTGGGCGATGTGGCGCAAAGCGGGTCCTCTGAGAACTGCGGGCATTTCAAACCACGTGCTCTATATCAACGACGAAAAACCACTTCTTTACAATACGCTGGTGGATCGTTTTGAAGTCAATCCTCTGCCTTTGCTACAAGAAAGCATTCTGCCGACAACCCAGCGACTGCAAGGATTGATGCATAAAAATCAATTCCCTTCCTTTCCTCCCTTGGAGTCGGAGTGGTTGGCGAAGTTAAGCATTCCCTTTGCGCGCTGGATGCGTGTCGATCAAGAGTCTCTTCTGCTCAGAGATCTAAAACGCTTGATGGCGTCTCAACCACGCAGCTTGGATTTATTGAATTGGACAGCACAGATTGCCCTCAATCAAAAGGATTGGGACACGTTAAAAAATCTCGGAACCAGAAATAAGGTTTCTGTGTGGCAGTACGTCGGCGAAAGAAATCTAAACTCAAAAAATCCAAAAACCAACGACGCTTGTTTTTATCTTCTCTCCGGAGTTCTTGAAACGGAGCAATTGAAAAACTGTGGAGATCCTCTTTTCTTGGAATTTATCGACTGGGTCCGCGCTGAAGAAAGAGGCCTTTCCAAAGAGGCCCAAAGAAAGCGTTTTGAACGGTCTTTTAAAAACTACATGCTCGATCAGCAGATTCAAAGAACGAATATCGCCGCTGGTTTGATCTGGGATACTTCGCGAGACAATATCTTTGCACCATCCAGAACGGAACTTGCTTTAAGTCTTCCGGAATTCGCAAAGCTCCGCAATCAAGTCTATAAATCAATTCAAAGTGAAGAGTATTAATTTTCGAGCTGAACAAGCCCCAACCAAAAAGGGGCTTCCGGAGACTCTTGAATCATCTTCGTTGTGATCGAACTCAATTCAGCCTCACGGGAATCTTTTTGCCACAACGAACTGGCAATGGAAGTGCTTGCTAAAAGCACCAATTGATCGTCCTCATTGACGTGAGTGTGACCACACTGAATATAACAAGTCGGATCCAAACCCAAAAGCTGCGCAGGAAGAGGGGGTAAAGTGCTCTCACTTCCATGCATTTCTGCAGACAGATCCAAGCCAATAGAGAGTGGTTGCAAGCTGCGATTTTTTCTTTGAATAAAAAGGCTGGGACTTCCGACATGAGCCCAAGCGACTTGGGGACCTCTTTTAAAAAGAGCCAAAAGTTCTACGCCAGAAAAGTATTCCATCTTGTTTTCGCCACGATAAAGAATGTCGTTAGCGATAAGAATGCCGGTTCTCACGTAATTCACTTCATCTGAAAGACACGTTAGAAATTCAAACGGCGACGTCACTTCAACGTCGGATTTTGCCGCACTGACGTATTTGACCACTTCATCAAGAGCACGCTGCGCGTGTTCGGGTTGCCCCCAGGAGGTCGCAATAACAATCAAAGACCCGTCGTCTTCTTGGTGAATCAACGGTTTGGGGCGCATGATCTTCGTGCTGTAGGATCTCTCTTGAAGTTTCATCTTAAAGCGCCCCGTATTTTTTCAGTTTGATATAGGCCTTCTTATAATACTCGCCGTCTGGAATGTCCTGCTCTAGGATTTTTTTCCATTTATCTTTGGCGCCCGCTTTGGATTCACCGCCATCGACGTTCCCGAAGCTTTCTTCCAAGATTCCCTCTTGGTAAATTGTCATCATGCTTTTGCGCAGTTCTGTCGTATAGCGCTCAATTTTCTCTGGCAAATCAGGATTCGTCGGGTCCATCGTACGCGCTTTCCTTAAAGAGAGAATCGCTCCTTTTAAGTTCTGTGCTTGATAAAACTTCTCAGCTTCCGCTTGCAGAGTGGCCGTTTTGGAGTTCATCATTTGACGGATAGAAGCAATATTTCTTTGCGACTGACCTTTGTAGCCATTCGGGTCCGGCAATCTCGCATCTAAAACTTTTTCGTAGGCAGCAATGGCATCCAAAGGTTTTCCTTTTTTATGCACTTGCTGAGCACGATCGTAAAGAGATCGCATTTTCGCTACCAACGACTGATAAGCGGCTTTTTCAACGGCCTTGGCTTCTCTTTGTGTCGTGATGATTTCCACTTGCGACTTCAAATCATTAATGCGCGGATGGTCCGGATTAAACTGCAAAACCGGGCTTAAACAGTCTTCAAGTTCAGCCATTGTGACATTCGGATTGATTTTTTTTTGGCACTCCGCCGTTTGTTTTACGATTTTTTCTTCCGTTTCCAGCTTCGCCTTTTCGATTTGCTCTTGGCGACGCTGTTGTTCCTGAATGAAAATCGCTTCTTTCGACAGACGCTCAATCTCACGAATATCTTCATAATCAGGAACGAGCTCTTGAATCTTGACGATTTCATCCTGAGCCAACTGATATTTTCCCTGCATATAAAGATTTTTTGCATCTTTATAGCGCTGACGAACCAATGCCTGTTGTTCTGGTTTCAATTTATTGAAGGCCTCTAATGGCGATCCCGGACCGGCACTGGCTCCTGGTTTCGGAGCTGGAGGAGCCGTATTTTCTCCACCACCAAATAAATACGCCACGGCCAACAATGCTACAGCACCGATAATAATTTTTGGACGATGCTTTTGGAAATCAAACTTGCCCTCGGGTGTAGGCATCTGCATTGGCGCACCTTGCGCCGGATACTGCATCTGAGGTTGATAAGGCATTGGCGCCATACCACCTTGATAAGCCATCAATTCATGGGACTGTTGCTGCTGATACTCCATCGGCACAGATTCAGAAGCCATCGGCACCAAAGGGCTTGGCGGTTGGATGTTGACCATCTCCAAACGACTTTGGAAGCTGGCATCGTGCAATTCAAAATACAAATAGTTCGTCAGAACACTGATCGCATCGCCACTCTTCAAAGGACTCGCATCCGTTGAAGAAATCGGATTTCCGTTGACCAGTGTGCCGTTCACACTGCCCAGATCAATAATCACATATTGCGAACCGGATCTGCGAATTTCAAACTGACGGCGACTGACGCGTTGATCGCGGATCTGAATGTGGCATGAAGGATCACGTCCCGCCACCCAAGAATCTCCGGCGTCAAGGCGAAGCATTTCTTTGGTTTCATTCTGTGCATCAACGATTTTAATATAAGCCGCTGTCGGAGCAACTCCGATGACGGTTTTTTCTTCACTGCCGTCAAAGTCATCTCCACCGGTGTGCACTCCGGTCACAGCCGGAAGATTCGCCGACGTTCCCGCGGCACTCATTCCTGGGGAAGCCTCATCAGAGGTGTTCAGATAATCAAATTCATAAGGAGGAATGTGAAACTGACTGCCATGCTCCAGGGTAAACTGTTGGACATGCTCGCCGTTGAACATGACTTCCCCATAGCGGGAAACCACTTCGACATTCCATGCGCCATTTGCAAAAGACACTTTGAAATGCTCGCGGGAAATCCCTTTTTCAGGCTGCAGGACGATATCACAGTCTTCCTTACGACCGGCGATATACGAACGGTCTTCAGAAAGAGTGATATCATAAACGGGTTTGCCACGAAGGCGGACTCTGAGGCGGGCCATTAGAATCTACCCTCCAAATTCAAAGTACACTCTTCATAGAACTGCTTGGCTTCTTTAAAGCTTGGATCGTCTTTGCGGTTCTGAAGCATTGTCATCACATTGGAGTAATTCGACTGACACATTCTCCAATTCTTCTTTTCTCTATAACGGTTGCCTTGAATCATGTTGAATTTCACAAGTTCATCAAATTTAATCTTCGAAAGATGATAATAACGCTTTGCCAGCTCGTTGTCAGGGTCCAGATTCAATACAACCTGAAAAGCTTCGCGGGCTCTCGCATATTGTCCTTGTTGGAAATCGCGGAAGCCTTTGATGAAGTTCTCTTGGGCGCGACGATACTGAACCGAATCGTATTTTTCTTTTTTAATCGTTAGCAACTCTTGCGAGCGTTTCTCAGCATCGGCCACGTCTTGCATCGAAATCACCGAAGTACGAATCGCATTCGGGTCTTTTTTATTCTTCTGCGCTGACGGCGACAAGACTAAGTAGGCGATCACACCGATAATAGCCACGATTCCATAGAAACGGGCTTTCGGATTTTGCAACAACCCACCACCCGAAGAAGGACCGCGCACAGGCTGCCCCATACCTGGGACAGGACCTGGAGGAGGTTGATATCCTCCATAATTCATCGGTTGCGCTGGAGGCATCGAAGGCTGAGGCATCGCTGGCATGGGTCGCGGTTGCTGATACGCTGGCGGCTGTGCCGGAGCTGGCCTTGGTGTCGACACTGGAACGGATGCACCAATACCTGGAAGACCATTGGGAGTCATCGAAGGCATGGATGGTGTCGTTTGCAGAGGGACTGAGGTCACTGCTGGTGTCGGAACTTCAATTTGAACTCGAATTTCCGTATCGCCAATTTGAATCACGGATTCATTATTAAGAATCTCAGATTGCACATTCTGACCGTTGACCAAAATAAAGTTTTTAGAACTGAGGTTGATAATCACAAACTCAGAAGGGCCACGCTGCTTGATCTCAGCATGTTGACGGCTCACGCGAGGATCACTAGAAAGAACGATATCATTTTCAGGACCACGGCCAATAGAGACCGACGCCTTCGAGAAAGTCATTTTCAAGCCCTGATGCGGACCTTTGACGACTTCGATATCAAACTTTAAAGTGTCTTTCACTTGCGGAGCTGCACTCACTAAGAGCCTCCCTCAACAGGTGAAACTGTCACAATGAAATAATCCACTTCGGCCCCTGATGAAAATGCCTGACAGCTTAAAATACAAAGATGACCGCTGAACTCCAACTGATCCGTGTGGATCGCGCGCGTGTTCTCACGTGTTTTAACTAACAGTCCTTCAATGTTTTGTTGAAGTGCCGCATCTGGAATCGCTTTAAATAACTGACCTTGCAACTGAGCCACGTCGGTACGAGCGACCTGACTGAAGGCCGCGTTACAGGCAATGATCCGCCCCTCACGAGAAATCGTGATACAAGGAAAGCCGACAATCTGAACAAGATTTTCCGCCTCTCCATCTTTATTCACGAACCCGGAAGCACCGGGACCGCCATTTTGCCCATCCCCGTTAATATAACGAGTCAGTAAGCTGTTGATATTTCCAATAAGAGCCTGCAGAGGTGGGAACATAAAGTCCACTTCCGTATTGTCCGTTTTATCTCTCATCGCCGCATCCAACTGGGCATTGAGAGAGACAATCGGAAACTCAATGAGCTTATACATAAAGAAATAAATCAAAAGACCAATCAACGACGCGATCACCAGAGTTTGCATGAACAAACTGATGGCGCGACCGTCGTCGAATGCCAAACTTCCAATATCGTAAAGAACAATGGCGTGAGCTTTCACGGATTGCTCCCCCGTATTCGGATCAAACAAACCAATCGGAAAGCTTGCGCCAATCGTCGAAGAATCTACTTCCACAGCTTGAGGTCGCATCTCACGACGAGCCGAATGGACGAATGGAAGATCCGGCGTTGTTCCCGCCCGGGAAGCTGGAGCCAAAATCATCCCATCGGATTGTTGCACGATCAAAACTTGCTTTACACCATCTTCAGATTCAGCCGCATTCGTACTTAATGACGAATAGCTATTTTGCAAAAGAGCCGCTTGATTGATGGTCGCAACTGTTCTGGCAATAGAAGCGGCACGACGTTTACTTTCATTGATGATGCTGGCTCGGGTGATTTGCACCATCGGAATCATCGACAACAATGTTGTTGAGAAAATAAATAGAACGACAAAACCCAAAAGAACCATTTTGAGTTCGACGAATTGCGGAAGTTTATAAACTCCCGGCAACGCCACCCGATCCAAATAGTCATTGGCTTTGTCCATCAAACCTTTAAAGCCACCTTGCTGATACGCCGGAGCAGGAGCCGGAGCTGCGCCCGCAGCCATTCCCCCTGCCATCGGTTGTGGCATGCCTTGAGGCATTCCCATTCCTTGCGGCGGCATACCCATCGGCATTTGCGGAGCTGCCCCGCCACCATAATAAGGCATCGGCGCTGGCACTCCCGTATTTGTTCCCGCAGAAGTTCGTGGCGATTGCGCACGCGCTTCAGGAGCAGGAATCACATCGGCTAAAACATCGTGCACACCCAGCTTATCACCCAGGCGCATGATGCCGTTTTGAATGCGAATACCATTGAGATAAGTGCCATTGCTGGATTTCAAATCCGTGATGACAATCTTATCTTTGAAAACTGCGACCTCCGTGTGTTCTTTAGAAACACCCGGACTGACAAGTTTTATGTCACACTGAGGAGCCCGACCGATAAGGTTCTTCCCCATTTTTAGTTCGATCATTGTTCCCGCTTGCGGGCCGGTCAAAATTCTAAGCGCCCACATAAAGTTGATCTCCTACGCTGACTTTCAATCTGCTGATAGATCCAGAAGACATTTCAATCACTGAAGCCGCCCCCCACACCGGAGGCACCAAACGCCAAGGACGAACATCTTGATAGAGTGCCTTGACCTTCATATTTTTATCTACAAAAACACAATCAATCGAAAACTTCATAAAGAAGGTATGAATGCTATTGCAATGATGAATCCACAACGCCTCGTTATTAGGAAGAGCTTCTCTTCCCAATAAACCTTTGCCACGCGTCCAGAAAGTGTCGGCCACTTCCAACTGCGGTATCAAAGTTTGATTTGTTGTTTTACTCATCAACGTTGTCATTACTTATTCCCATACATGAAGGACACGGCCACCGGTCCAAACACGATAATAAAAACTGCCGGTAAAATAAAAATCATCAGCGGAATCAAAATTGTTTGCGAAGCTTTCGCACCCGCTTTTTCCGCACGAACGAATCTTTCCAAACGCATTTGCACGGATTGATCTTTCAAGACTTGTGAAATACTCGCACCCGTTGCTTCGGCATCCACCAAAACCGCCACGAAGCTCGTCATTTCGTTCATATCCAAACGCTCAGCCATGTCTTTTAATGCCTGCGCTTTGGAGGCACCGATTTTAATATCTTTAAGAACCGTTCCCAATTCGTCCGCCAAAACACTGTCCGTGCCTTGGGCCTTATCCACGATTTTTTGAATCGCCGAGAAGAAGTCCAAACCTGCTTCCACCGACAAAGCCAAAAGGTCGATAAAGAACGGCAAGTCGGTGCGCACAGAAAGCTCACGACGTTTCTTTTCACCTTTGGCGTGAATTTGCGGAAGATAGAAACCAATCAATCCCATGCCCACCACCGCGAGAGGTGGCAAACCCAATTGCAACGAGAAATTCATGATCAGCAAGAAGATCGGGAACATCACGCCCCAAAGAAGTTGCAAGCCAATGAATTCATCTTCGTTCAACTCTCGGGAAAGACCCGAGGTCAGAATGTATTTGCGCACGCGCTTGCGATAACCTTCACTGCGAATTCTTAAAGCATGCTGCAAAGTGAATTGGTGCACGAGCGGACGAGAGAAATTGATCACAGCATTTTTGGATTTCACTGGCTCATCATTGTTCGCCCATGAAAGTTGTTGCTTGTCTGCGTTACTTGCAAAGATGGAATTTACAAATAGGAACACCGCCACTCCTGCGAGCAGCAAGCCAAGAATAAGCATTAATTCTGCGCTTCCCATTTCCGCCTCTTTGTGTTCAAGTACAACTCATGACACCATTAATTTTGGCATCAGAATCCCCACGCCGTCGTGAGCTTCTCAAAAAAGCTGGTTATGACTTTGACGTGGTTCCAGTTAAAGTATCGGAAATTCCTAACAAAAACCTGAATGTAAACGATCAGATTTTAGATATTGCTAGACGTAAAGCCAGAGCGGCTTTTGACCTCCTTAAGTCTAGCAGAACGGGCCCTTTCACTGTCCTAGCGGCTGACACGGAGGTGATCTTCGGTGAGGGACCCCTCGGAAAACCTTCCGATCGTGATGATGCCTACCGAATTTTAAGACTATTGTCTGGGCGTTTTCATGAAGTGATCACAGCCGTCTGCATGATCGACAGTTCCTCACAAAAAGAACTGTCTCAATTTGAGATCACTCACATTTACTTCAAAGAGCTTTCCGATAATGAAATCTGGTCCTACATCGACACGGGGGACCCGATGGATAAAGCCGGTGCCTACGGGATTCAGAGTGGAGCCGGACATTTTATCGATCGCATCGAGGGGCCCTTCGACAATGTTGTGGGACTTCCCATCGACTTGGTTCGCAAAATGCTTCTAGAACTGGCGAAGTGAGAACTCTTTCATGGATTTAAAAACCATCGCACAAAGTTGTGCTCCCGCGGAAATTTTGGCCGTATCCAAACTGCAAAGTGAAGAAAAAATTCGCGAGCTTTATCACGAAGGTCAGAGACATTTTGGCGAAAACTATGTTCAAGAAGCTCTGGAGAAGATCGAACACCTTCAGGATCTCAAAGATGTTCAATGGCATCTCATCGGACATCTCCAAAAAAATAAAGCCAAACTCGTGGTCGGAAAGTTTGCTCTTATCCACTCGGTCGATTCTTTGGAGTTGGCCGAGACCTTGAGCCGCCAATGTGAAAGCAAAAAGGTAGAGCAAAACATTCTGATTCAGGTCAACTTAGCTCATGAAGAAACAAAAAGCGGTTTTGACAAAGAAAGTCTTCTTAAGGGTTGGAAATCTCTAACAGCCCTCTCCCATTTGAATATTTTCGGTCTGATGACGATGCCGCCATTAACCGAAGAGGGCCAGGAAGTGCGTCTGTATTTTAGGGAACTCCGTGAGTTGAAGGATTCTTTAACGTCACAGACAGACTTGAAGCGTCACCCCCTGACCGAGCTGTCAATGGGCACGAGCCACGATTTCAAGGTTGCGGTAGAAGAAGGAGCAACCATTGTGCGTCTTGGGACTATTTTATTTGGAGAACGCCCTACCAAACGGTAAGATAAATTAAGTACATGAGTACGTTGTGACATTAGTTTTATCACGGCGCGAGGAGGAAGGCGTACAAATGTACGTCGACGACGAGGCAACACAGAGAAAACTAATGTCACAACGTACTCACTGCGTTCGGAGTATTATGAACCCATTGTTGAAAACGCAAAAAATCGGTTTTTTGGGTGCGGGAAATATGGCACAAGCCATGATCAAAGGCCTTATCGAAGGCGGCATTCCTGCAAAAAACATCTTCGCGACAAATCGCTCTCAAGGAAAACTGCAAAAACTTGCTGAAACTTTTAAGATCAATCCTGCGGCCAGCAATGACGAGCTCATTGACCTTTGCGACATCATTATCTTGGCAGTGAAGCCTCAAGATTTGTTAATAGCTCTTGAGCCTGTGACACGGGCTTTTGATGAACACAAAATTGTGATCAGTGTTGCTGCGGGTATTCGCATGGAAAAACTAGAGCGCTTCACACAAGGGGCTCGTTTGGCTCGCGTGATGCCGAACACGCCGTCTTTGATCGGTCGTGGTGTGATTGGTTATCTTTTAAACGATGACGACGATGGCGCTTTGGAAAGTACAGTGGAAGATCTTTTTGCTCCTCTGGGTCGCGTGATTAAAGTCGGCGATGAGGATCAATTTGAAGCTTTGATGGTGTCTTGCTCTAGCGGCACCGGTTTTGTTTTTGAAATGATGATGTACTGGCAAGATTGGATCGAAGAACATGGCTTTTCTGTTGAAGAGGCGCGTTTGATGACCATTGAAACTTTTGTCGGCGCTTCTTTGCTAGCCGCCCAAGCCCGTGAAGGTGTTGAGGATCTGCAAGCCCGCGTGACATCCAAGAAAGGTGTGACGGCAGCTGGACTTCAGTCCATGCGCGAACTTGAAATCGAACGGGCGCTTCGCATCAGCTTTGAGAAGGCGGCGATGAGAAACAAAGAAATGGCCCGGGAAATCAAATAACCTTGCGCGGATACAGACTCGGCCTTTATCCTTAATTCATATTTGTTCAAGGAGGAACAAGATGAGAATTACTCCTATCGATATTGCTCACAAGTCTTTTGGTAAAAAGATGATGGGACTCGATGCTGACGAGGTTATGGATTTCCTCCAGCAGATCGCTTCACAAATGGAATCTTTGATCCAAGAAAGAAACTCTTTAAAAGAAGCTATTCGTGAAAAAGAGCTTTCACTTATGGAATACAAAGAGCGCGATCAAGTTCTAAAAGAAACAATTGCCACGGCAACTCAAATGGCAGAACGCCTTCGCCAAGATGCAGACCGCGAAGCGAAGTTGATTATTGCTGATGCTCAACAAAAAGCAGAAATCATCACTCGTGATTCCCGCGATTCATTGAAAAAAATGTATCAAGAAGTCACAGAGTTAAAACGCGCGCGCATGCAGTTTGAAGCCAATCTTAAAGCTTTGGCGCAAGCTCACTTGTCTTTGCTTGAACAAGGCGAAAAGTACATGCCGCAAATGCAATTGCCCGCTCACAACATCGTGAATGGCAATGGCGGTGGCAGCGCTGCTCGCTCTGCAAACGTGTCTCCGCTTTCCGCGGAATAGTTCTGAATCTTGATATGATTGAATCAGTAAAAGGTGGAGTTCGACTCCACCTTTTTATTCAGCCCAAGTCCTCTAAAAACGAAGTTGTGGGACCTCACAACGGCGAGCTTAAGATTAAAATCACAGCACCCCCGATTGATGGCCGCGCCAACGAAGGCTTGATCGAATTTCTTTCTGATTATTTTGATATTCCAAAACGCAACGTCGTTTTAGTTAAAGGCGAAACAGGTCGTCATAAAACCGTGGATCTCTTGGGCGTCGAAGAAGCTCGAGCCAAAGAACTTTTGAAAATTTAAAAGACACCGCTCTTAACGGCGGCGTCTTTTCTTTTTGTCTGATTTTAATTCCAACTGAAATTCTGTGTCATCAAGCTGCTGTTGCAGTTCTTGATCTTGCACGCGTGGTTTCTTTTTTGTCGGACGAGGCTTGAAAATATTTTGATCAATTCCGTCGTCTGTCTCTTCTTTAAACTGCTGAACCTTCTTTTCAGAGCTCATATCGGAGTCATACATATTGGAACGATAATTCGGAACAGGAGAATTTACGGGCTCATAGACATCTTCCGTGTAGCCTTCCGTCATATCGAAACTATAACGAATGAAACCACCGACGTGAAATCCCGCCGCTGTGTTTGAACCCATCAAAGTCATGCCGCCATTGGCTTGAACACTCCATTTACGAGTGATCAACCAAGTCGCATAAACTTGCGTGTCCATCAAAGAAGGATTAGGACCGTAGAATTTCATGGAACCCGCATTCACACCATTGATATAAGACGTGCGGAGTAGCGAGTCTTTGTCCGTATCATCCGAAACACTTTGGTAACCAAAAAGTTCAGCTCCCAAGCGAAGGCGCGTCATCTTAAGTTGTGCGCCCACACCCCATGGCATAAGGAACGAACGTCCATCACCGCGATAGTTAAACCCCAACCACCCGTAACCGCGCATAGAACCAAAATCTTTTTGCGCGATCAAACGCGAGCGCACCTCAAACACGCCTTCGGAATTCATCACCGCATCAGAAGCGGGATCAATTTTTTCAAACGGCATCAAAGCGATCACTTCCGGAACGAGCTGGAAGAGATCGTTGTACATAAGGAAATCAAAACCCACAGCACCTTCACTCAGCGTGCTGTTCGTTCGCGTCGCAATAGAGTCCTTGCTTTCAGCACTCCCCACCGTTCCCCACGCAAACACCGACCAGTTCTGACGGGGAATATAACGTGTACCTAAATTTACGTCGATCAATTGATAGTGATTTCCATTCGGAAGATTCTGACTGCCACCTCCCGAAGAGGGGTAATTGGCCTCAGAACGAAAGAATTGAGTGCCGACTTCGAAGTCCCAGTGATCTCGCTTAAACTCTTTGTAGTTGTCCAAAGCCCACACGGGAAAAGAAAATAAGAAAAGTCCCACAAAGGCGAACGCTGCACGCTGAAGATTATTTGCCATTTTCATAACTTCCTAATATTAACAACCCTATGACGTCGACATCAAACAAATCACGGCTTGCTATCATCTTTTTCACTGTTTTCCTTTATTTGGTAGGCTTTGGTGTAGTGATTCCAATTATCCCCATCTTAAGTCGCAACTTTGGAGCCACAGCTCTGCAAACGGGGCTTCTTCTCTCTGTATATTCTTTGATGCAGTTTTTATTTTCTCCTTTTTGGGGGCGCCTCAGCGATCGCTTAGGACGCCGACCTATTTTGTTGTTCTGTCTTTTTGGTGAAGGTCTTTCCTATATTCTTTTTGCCTGGGCTCGCTCATTAGAGTGGCTTTTCATCGCCCGTCTTCTTGCCGGATTCTTTGGCGCAAGTCTTTCAACAGCGTCCGCTTATATCTCCGACATCACTCCCAAACATGAGCGTTCTAAAGGCATGGCTTTGATTGGCGCCGCCTTCGGTTTAGGTTTTGTTGTCGGTCCTGCGTTAGGTGGCGGTTTGGCAACTTGGGGTCACCACATCAATCCAGAACCTCATTTTGACACTTCATTTTCAGCATACTGGGTTGCGGCTCTTTGTTTTGCAAATTTCCTTTTTGGAATCAAATTTTTAACGGAGTCCCTAAGCGAAAAAAGTGAATCCGCCGAGAAAAAGAAAAGATTCTCTGTGATGTGGCACTATCTCAATGTGAAAACCGTGGGTCCTTTGATGACGGTTTTTCTTTTGTGTTCGTTGGCGATGTCCTCTATGGAAGCCACGTTGATTCTATTCATGGGCGAGAAATTTCTGTGGGACGTCAAACAAGTGAGCTTCGGTTTTGCTTACATCGGCGTGATCATTGTCTTCACACAAGGTTTTTTAGTGCGCCGACTTTTACCTAAATGGGGCGAGCGCAAAGTGTTGCGTTTGGGACTTACGTTGTTTGCCTTGGGTCTTACCAGCATCGCCGTGTCTGGAAGTATCGGAGCGATGGCGGTGGCAATGACGTTGTTGTCTTTGGGAAATGGACTTTCCAATCCCTCCATCTTAGGGAGCATCAGTCTTTTGACGGACACGAAAGAACAAGGTGTGACTTTAGGAGTAACACAAAGTATGGCTTCTTTAGGTCGCATTATCGGTCCCGCTCTTGGCGGAGCTCTTTACGGAGCTGTGGCCATCACGGCACCTTTTTGGGCCTCAGGCACTTTGGCATTTCTTGGTCTAGCAATTGCGTTGGTGATTTATAAATTCATCCCTGAACATGGGCGCGTGGGTTAAGCATGGAATTCAATAACATCGGATACTTTCAGTTCGACAACCTTCTTCGCAATCGCGTTCCATTGATATTAGTGATGCTCGATGACGTGGATTTGAAGTCTTGGTATGACAGCATGGTGAAAATGCACATCGACAATATCAGCCTGAAATGCAATCCCGAAGAGGCTTTGAAGCTGATTCTAAACAAAAAATTACCGAATAGTTTTGGCGTTGTCGTTCTCGATATGAACGGAGAAAAAAGCCCCACCGTGGTTGCAGATCTCGAAAAGGCCGGGTTTACAAACGCATATTATGTTAAAAACGGATTTGTCGGAATCACTGCCGAACGTCACCAGGAAAATTAACAACTGACAAATTGAAATAAGCGTTGTTGGCGACAGGACTTGTTTGTAACATACTAGGTACATTCAAAAAACCTAAACTTTAAACAAGGATGTACCAATGAAAAAGTTTTTGATTGCAGCACTGGCAACGACAGCCCTGACGACAGCAGCACAAGCAGGCTCTTTGAGTCTTGATATGCGCGCTGACTATAACTCTACAACATATAAGGACACTCCGGGAGCGTCTGACCAAACGAAGTTCTACTTCAAAACAGGTCGCCTTGATTACCAAGGAAAAGCTCTTGAAGATCTTTCTTTCCGTGTGCGCTTGGCATTCAATAAAGACGCTACCCGCGGTGTTGACTCTTCTCAAACAGCTGTTGAGTACGCCTACTTGACACACAAAATGTCTGACATGTTCTCTTTGAGCGTTGGTAAATTCAACACTGAATTCGGCGGCTTCGAAGGCGCAACAAGCGGCGCTGATTTGTATCTAACTTCTCCATTCTACACTCCTACAGGAGAATCAACGACTCTTCTTGGAACTAAAGATCTACTATATATGACTGGAGTAAAAGGAACTTTCTCTTTTGAAGGTCAACAAATCCACGTTCTAGCGACAAACGAACCAGATTCAACTGCAAAAGCAGGCCCATCTGCTTCACAAAACTCAAGCATGTGGGGCGTAACTTGGAGAGGCGCGTTCCTAGAAAAAGCGTTGAACTTCAACTTGAGCTACCACACTCTTGCGGGTCCAACAAAAGACGACAAACATCAATTCATCGCAGCGGGTGTGATGTGGAACTCAAGCCCAGTTATGGCTTCTGTTGACTACTTGAACGGAGAATTCAAAGCCGACGCAACTGGCTTCAAAGACTCTGAAGTTTCTATCGTAGGTAAACTAGCTTACACTGGTTTCGAACAATGGACTCCACGCCTTGAAGTGATCTCTACAGAAGAAAAAATCGGTGGCGCAACTGATTTGACAAACAAATACATGAGCTACGGAGTCGTTGCAGAGTACAAACCATACGCTGACACTAACTTCCGCTATCACTTCGCATACAACAACACAACAGCTGACCTTGACGGCGTTGCCGACAAAGCAGTTAAAGACGAAGTCGTAGTAGGCGCACGCTTGCTAGCAGATTTCTTGAAGTAATTGGCCAACAGGCCGCAGAGCAAAGCCGCCTCGGACGGCGTCGCTGAAGCAGCTTAAAGCTAAAATAAAAAAGGGAGGCCACAAACCTCCCTTTTTTATTTTGCACGAAGCGCCCTCACCAGCCCCTTCCATGTTTCAACTCTTATCCGGATTGAACAGTCCACATCCCAGTCACTGGTCCTTAGACTATGTCGTTACTTGTTGGAGGTTTGAGTTAAAGAGCCTTGAACTTTGCGACCATCGTCAAGATTAGAAGAATGATGATCAAAAGACCTTTAGTAATCTTCAAAACACGTCGAATACGCAAGTACCTTTGTTTGCGCATCGGACACCTCCTGTTAGTTTTCGGACAGGAGATCCACCAAAAGCGAGACTGGCGAGAGCCCTTCTCGCTTTTGCATTTTTGAAACCAATAAACTCCTAAACTTAAACGCAATTCCAAAAAAATCTGCAAGATTAAAAGTCTCATCTGATTTTTCGACGGTTCAGACACCACCTGCCTCAACGCACCAACCCAAAATTTCACCCTAACGAGATCAACTCAACCTCTCGGTAAATCCGGAAAAAAACCATAAAACCGCTCTAACTTCATAGCCCGGGCCTCGGAAGCGAGTTCCGCAGCAGCTAGTCCCGAAGGGACGGCGTCAGCGAGGACTGTCTGAGCGTACGAGGTCTGGGCTATGAAGTTAGAGCGGTTTTATGGGTCTTACCCCCGCATTAGGCCTACCGAAATAAGCTTGAGTTTGCTACTCTCTAAAGGTTAAAAACCTTGGGATTCCGTATCCTTGAACGCAGTTAGAGGTCTTCAAATGTCAGAACAATTATCCGATCGTTACAATCCCGCAGACGTGGAAACTCGTACCTATCAATGGTGGGAGAACTCGGGATATTTCAAAGCACAAGATCAATCCACAAAACCTCCTTTTTCAATCATCTTACCTCCACCGAACGTCACAGGTTTCTTGCATATGGGTCACGCCTTGGATCACACGATTCAAGATATGTTGATTCGTTGGAAACGTATGAACGGATACAATGCCATGTGGCTTCCGGGAACGGACCATGCCGGTATTGCCACTCAATCCGTTGTTGAAAGAGAACTAAAAAAAGAAGGTGTCACCCGTCACGATCTCGGCCGCGAAAAATTCGTAGAGAAAGTGTGGGAGTGGAAACATCAATACGGCGATCGTATTTATTCACAAATGCGCCGCTTGGGTGATTCTTGTGACTGGGATCGCGCTGTTTTCACTTTGGATGAAGGTGTTTCTAAATCTGTTCGCAAAGTTTTCGTCAGCCTTCACAAAAAAGGTTTGATCTATCGTGGTCAACGCTTGGTGAACTGGTCAGGTCCTCTTGAAACGGCGATTTCTGATTTGGAAGTAGAACACAAGCAGATCAAAGGATCTCTTTACCACATTAAGTATCCTCTTGAAGATGGTTCTGGTTTCTTGATCGTAGCAACAACTCGTCCTGAAACGATGTTGGGCGATACCGCTTTGTGCGTGAATCCTGAAGACGAGCGCTACAAACACTTGATCGGCAAAAACGTGATCATTCCTTTGATCAACAGAAAGATCAAAATCATCGCTGATACTTACGTTGATAAAGCGTTCGGTTCAGGCGTTGTGAAAATCACTCCGGCTCATGACTTTAACGACTACAAAATCGGCAAAGCGCACCACTTGGAGTTCATCAATCTTTTAACTAAAAAAGCAGAGATGAACGAAAACGCAGGCCCTTACAAAGGCCTCAAAGTTCAAGAGGCGCGCAAAAGAGTTTTGGAAGATCTTAAAAATCAAAACCTTCTTGAAAAAGAAGAACCGCACGTTCATTCCGTAGGTCACTGTTCGCGCTCCGGCGCTGTGGTGGAGCCTTTCTTGTCGGAACAGTGGTTCGTAAAGATGGAACAACTGGCGACTCCAGGAAAACGCGTGGTTGAAAGCGGAACCATCCGTTTCGAGCCAGAGTCTTGGACAAAAGTTTACTTGCACTGGCTGAACAATATCGAAGACTGGTGTATTTCCCGTCAATTGTGGTGGGGCCATCGTATTCCGGTTTGGTATTGCACGAATTGCAATCATCACAACGTAGGCGAAACGGACGTGACTGCTTGTGAAAAGTGCGGAAATACAAAACTCACTCAAGACGAAGACGTTTTAGATACTTGGTTCAGCTCTGCTTTGTGGCCTTTCTCTACTATGGGATGGCCGACCGAGACGGAAACTTTGAAGACGTTCTATCCGACAAGTTACTTGGTAACAGGTCACGATATTATTTTCTTCTGGGTGGCCCGCATGATCATGATGGGTCTTGAGTTCAAACGTGATGTGCCTTTCCGCACAGTCTACATCCATGGTTTGGTGCGCGACTCTCAAGGTCGCAAGATGTCCAAGTCTTTGGGGAACTCCGTTGATCCAGTTGAAATGATTGAAAAGTACGGAGCCGATGCTCTGCGCTTTACGTTCGCAGCTCACCTGTATTCTGGAAAAGACTTTAAGTTCAACGAACAACGTCTTGAGGGCTACAGAAACTTCATGAATAAGATCTGGAATGCGGCTCGTTTCGCGCTTTCCAATCTTTCTGATTTCAAAGCTCCGGCGGAAGGCGTGAAAGCTCTGCCAAACAAAGCTCAAATCAGCGTGTTTGACCAATGGATCGTCACAAAACTTGGTGAAGTAACAAAAGAAGTGGAAGAGGCGATGGAAAGCGAAAGATTTGCTGACGCTGCCAATGCTTTGTACCACTTTATTTGGAATCAATTCTGCGATTGGTACATTGAATTCACAAAACCAATCATGAACGGAACAAATGCCGAAGAAAAACAAGCTACTCAACTTGTGATCGCACAAGTTCTTAACCGCATCATGCGCTTGTTGCATCCATTTGCTCCCTTCATTTCAGAGGAGATCTATCAAAAGCTGCCAATCAAGGGGACAGCTTGTATCGTAGATCAATTCCCGAACACACGAAACGACCGCGAATTCCTAAGCTTGGGCTCTGCGCAAGCGGCTCTTGAGATTGATATCGTGAAAGAAGTGATCACAGCGATCCGCAATATCCGTGGTGAAAACCGCATCAGCCCTGCCGTTAAAATCAACGCACGTTTGGGTGTAACAAATGACCAAGTTCAAAAAATCTTGGGCAACAACCGCACAGCGATTGTGACTATGGGACGTTTGGAAAATCTTGAGATCGGCGAAGAAGGCAACCTTATGAAGTGCGCCGTGGCTCCGGTGGTGGTGAAAGATGCCAGCGTGAAAGTGATCATCCCACTTGAAGGATTGGTTGATTTCGATGAAGAAGTAAAACGCATCAACAAGTTGATCGAAAAACTTCAAAAAGACATCACAATGCTTTCTGGGAAACTTTCTAACGAAAAGTTCATCGCAAACGCAGATGAAGACGTGGTGGCAGCCGACAAGGCTTTACTGGCTCAATCAAAGAGTCAGCTAGAGTCTTTGCGTGACGCTTTGACGCGTTTCCAGTAAACAGAACGGACGATCTAAAACAAAAGGCGAGATAGGGTTCCTTATCTCGCCTACTGACCTAAGTTTTCGCAGAAATTTTGAATCGTCATCAGTGAACATTCATAATTCAATGAAGCTCTTTTCATTCCCATAGAATCAAAAAGTTGCAACGTTCCCGTCTGCCATTCTTGAGTTTCACTCATGGCATCGAAGCGAAACTCCACGCTTTCACTTCCCCCTGGTGCTTGTGCTGTGATCTGTAGAGAAGTTTTTGTATCACAAAGAACTTTAGAAACCTCATAAGGAAATGGGCGAATCCCGTAAGGAATGTGCTTATCCATCCACAACACAAACTTTGTCGTGGAATTGCCCAAGGCCCCTGGAGGATCAATAGAAAGGCGCAAATAAGTTTTAAAAATATCGTTGGAATACCAAAGACGGCAGAGGTGGGCTCTGGATTGAGCCATCGAAACATTCGTCGCTAATAAGATGATGAGAGTCAGCATGAGCTTTTTCATAGTAGATTCTCCAATAGGGAGCTCAACTTAGTTAAACTCTGCTCTATCGGCCACGAAAAACATTCTGTTTCTTCACAAAACCTGTCTATTTACACTTGCAGGCCATCTTCGCAGAGTCCGCGTCGATACAGGTAAAAGTCTTACCATCATGGGGGAGCTCGAAAGAATAGAGCTTCCCGTTTCTTTCCACCAACAAAAGATCATCGCCGTTTTGATAAAACATACGACGTGATGTCGACTTTCCCACAAGATCACCATCAGACTCTAAACTTGCTATCAAAGCGTCCGAAGGATTGGCCATTTGGTCTGCAGCCAATGGCAACTCTTTCTGTTCACCACTCGGGCTTAAAGAGTAATACTTCAAAGTCTTCATCGCTTGTTTGTCTGGATCCGGAGAATTTTCGATATAGATACGACGAAGCTCTCCCGATTTCGTGCGAATGTCCGTTGCCGACCATTCGTCCGTTGTTAAAACAATATCGCCCAGATCAGGCCCGATCACTTTATTGAAAGTTTCAAAATTAATTTCTGCCTGAGGATCCAAGGGCGCCATTTCCATATTCAGGCAAACGGCCATATCTTTAAGATGCTTTTTATAAACTTCAAACTTGGCAGGGTCTTCCATCTGCGTCGGCAAAAAACCCGCACTCGCCGAAGCATCCTGACCTGGAGCCGGAGGAGGAACTGTGGCTTTAGGTTTGATAGAAGTTTCCTCTGGCGGAACGCTTCCCATCGTTTCCGGCTCCGCCACCGTCGACGGAGTTTCACTTCCCGACCAGAACTGGCAATAAGAGACGACTAAAAGAACCGCAACACCGAGAACCAAAAGAATAAGAGTATTTTTTTTCATCCCTTTCCTTGTAAGCTGTAATATTGGGTTTATCAAGACGCGAGGAGGAAGCTGTACATTGTACTGCGACGACGAAGCAACGCAGAGAAACACAATATTACAGCTTACAAGTTATCGGCTAATATCTATTGCGACGTCAATCGGTTCAAACTGCAGCAATGACACTCCGATAAATCGCATGCGAATCTGCAGAATATCAAAAACCTTGGCCACCTTCTGACAAGCAGGACCTTTGAGCGTCACATACATCAAATAATTAGGAAGCCCGGGTTGATACTCAAACTGCCAGTGCGAGATGGCCTCACAGCCTTCCGCAATCTCAGGAAAGTCCAAAGCGACATAATCGGCTTTTCGAGCAGAAGAAAAAGAGATTTCTTTGTCTTGTAGGAAAGGATCTATTTTTTCAACGACAAGTCCCACTCGCAAGGTGGCCTCTTCAGTGACCGGATTCCAAACAAAGGAATAGTCGTACTGATGTGGTCCGAAAGAGTTGATTCTAAAACTCATGAAACTATAGTCCGCCGCCTGACTGTGCGCTGACCACAAGCTCACTAACACCATCAACAAAAACACAAAATATCGCATGAATCCCCCTCATGTCTTATTTGTGAACCTAGGTTGTTCTAGCTAATTTCAAGAGCTAAAAGCAAGAAAGGGATCTGTGCAGATCCCTTTCTTGAAGTCATTTCAGTTTGGTGACAGAAAGTGTCTATTTGATAAGACCGATCTCACGCAAACGTTGCATCAAGAAATCATGTCCAGTGATATCAGGGTATTTCGCGCCTGTCCCTTTACAAGATGGCAAGCAGCTCAACATTGCTTCCGGATGCGGATGCATAAAGAAAGGCATTGAGTAGCGGCTTTGGTTTGTTCCGTCTTGCGGGTTGATCACACGGTGTGTAGTTGATGGCAATACGTCGTTTGTTAAACGAGCCAACATATCACCCACGTCTACGATCAACGTGTCTGGTTCAGAATCGATATCCAACCATTGACCATCGCGGTCTTTCAATTGAAGACCTGATGCCGTTGCTGCAGGCAAGATTGTAATGAAGTTGATATCTTCATGGGCCGCCGCACGCACACAACGAGGATCTACACCCTCTGGAATTGGTGGATAGTGAAGAAGACGCAAGATCGAGTTGCCATCTTTCGTCATTTTCGCGAAGAAGTCTTTTTCAACTTCAAGTGGCATTGTCAAAGCTTCAAGCATTACGTTCCCTGCTTCTTCCAAAGCATCAAACAAAGCTGTGAAGTGAGTTTTAAATTCAGGAAGTTCTGCTGGCCATACGTTTTCTGGATACACAGCTTTAAGAGCGTTGCCTTCAGAAAGAACGCGCCCGACATGCCAGAACTCTTTCAAATCCATCACTGGAGAGTCTTTAGCATGTTCTTGTCCAAACGGAGTATAACCACGTTGGAAGCCCGCTTTTGGAGAGATGTAAGATTTTTTTACGTCTGTCGGAAGAGAGTAAAACTTTTTGAGGATATCATAAGCCTTGTGCAAATCCGCGGCTTTCACATTGTGATCTTTAAGAATGATGAAACCGTATTCTTTAAGACCCGTGAAAAGATTGTCGATGAATTTCGCGCGGTCCGCGTCTGATCCTTGCGTATAGCTTGCAAGACTCAATGTTGGAACTTTACGAAGAGTGCTGTTTTCAGAATGAGAAGCAGTATCCAGTGTTCTCATGATTCCTCCCAATGTTAGGTTCAAAAAGAATCTAGCAAGGTGCGCAAATAAAAGGCAACTGCAACTAATTATGCGTAAAAAGAATATCAAAAACCCGGACCAGAGTGGGCGTTTCAAACTTGAAATGGATATCGCCATCAAACAAACGAACGGCGTGTTCATTGCGATAAGGAGACTCTTTTTCCTCGTAACCCCGGTAAACTACAGGACGCGGATCTAATTTGAGGGTTTCCTCGACGATCTCTCTCAGAGATTTATCAGGATTGCGCGCTTCCCACTCTTTCATAAGAGCTTCAGCGTGGTCGGTAAATTCTACATGGATCGGGTCTTTAACGACCTCTGCAGGCCATCCGGTGCGCGCATTTGGAATCGCCTCCACCTCGGGAAGATAAGGCTTAATATCCAAGATCGGAGTGCCGTCGACAAGGTCCGCTCCAGCAACGATGATTCCGTCTTTCTCAACTTTAATGAGCTCTACTAAAGACAGTCCGATGGGATTGGGGCGATGCGGACTTCTTGTTGCAAAAAGCCCCATGCTCTTTCCTTCAAGACGTGGCGGATGAACCTTTGCATGAAAGCGCGCAACTTTGTTTTGATGAAAAATCCAAACAAGCCAAACGTGACTAAAACCTTCGAGCCCCTGAAGAGATTCTTCGGGTTGAAGATCTGCGCGAATTTTCAAACGGGCCCATGCCTGCTTCACCAGCCCAGGCTGTCGCGGAGTCCCGAATTTGTCGCGAAAACATGATTCTAAATAGCCAATAGGTTCCATAGGAGGTACGCCGTACCTTTTTGAATTGCCTCGCGTCAAGAACTTTCAAATGACACTCCATTTTTGAGTGACACTGGCTCTGGATTGCATAAAACGAAAGCACATTTAATTTATAAGGAGGGTTCTATGAAACACCTGATTTTGGTAGCCGCTCTTGCCCTTGGCGTGAGTAGCTCTGCATTGGCAGGAGAGCTTGATAACGAGTCTTCTGTAACAAACCAGTCCATGAACGGAACGGTTGTGATCCGAGTTGATACTCGCACGAACCAAACTTCTGTTTTGGCTTCTGAAAAAG
Source organism: Bdellovibrio sp. HCB-110 (assembly GCF_047323225.1). GTDB lineage: Bacteria > Bdellovibrionota > Bdellovibrionia > Bdellovibrionales > Bdellovibrionaceae > Bdellovibrio. The sequence goes on along the minus strand of NZ_CP178750.1, from coordinate 516,326 downwards.
CTGTGACCAGCGATGCCCAAGCGCAAGCTTTGGCGTTGAAAGGCTCTTTCCAAAATGTCGCTACTGAAAATGTAAAAGGCGAATTGGATAACGATGCGGGAGCTTCGAGCTGGTACTTCTGCAATCCATGCGGCAACTATAACAACGGTTACAACAGCTACTACAGCTATATGTACTGGTACGGTTCATGGTACACACCATGCTACTCTTACAGCTATAGCTACTATCAGTATTACTACTACTCAAACTATCGTTGGTAGTAAGTTCAAAGCGGTCCTTCACGGGCCGCTTTCAGTAGAGGCGTGTTCTTTGAAGGGTTTTCTTTTATGAAGTTACTGATCTCTGTTCTGGTTCTTTGTTTTTCTTTTCAATCAGCCTTGGGCGCTTCGCCTTTTTCTAATCTCGATGGCTTGAAAAGTTCTCTTGGATTTTCAACTTATTATTCGCAGCAAAACTCCGGTCGTCATTTGAAGATTGCCGTGCTCGATAAAGGTTTCTATGGGTACGAGAAGGAGCTTGGAAAAAGCCTTCCTGCGTCCACTCGTTACGTAGCCGGTCCTGTCGCAAATCCTGAAAACGTCACTGTGGAGCATGGACTTCGCATGGCGCAGATCTTAGTTGGCATGATGACCAATGAGATGCAAGCGACTCAGTGGATGCCAGAGCTGACTCTTTATAATGTTTTTGGTTATTCTAATTTTAAAGCTGCGATTGATGATGTCATCGCAAACAAAGTGGACATCGTTCTTTATTCTGAAGTTTGGGAGTACGGCGGAAACTTTGATGGCACAGGCTTTATCAACAACGAAGTCAATCGTGCCACTCGCAACGGTGTTATCTGGGTCAATGCTGCGGGAAATTTTCATTTAACGACTTACAATGCGGGCATTCGCACCATCAAAGACAACTGGGTGCAACTTCCCGACCAGAATAATGCGTTGATGATTCGCTGTGAAAATAAAAACGGCAAATGCCCAGTGAAAATCGTTCTTTCTTGGAATGATTTTAAAAATGATGTTGAGCTCGGCACGGACAAAGATCTTGATCTCGCTTTGACCGATGATCTTTTGAATATCGTGCAAAACAGCTCTTTGAAACAATCCACAGATCCTAAAGAAGCTCGTCCTGGATTTTCAAAATATCCACGCGAGATTATTGCCGCAGAACTTTCTCAAGGCACTTACTTTTTGCGCGTGAAAAATCGCTCGCTCAATTTCACAGATCGCGATCAATTGCGTATCACTGTCGATGGCGATGTGAAGATGCCTTCACATAGTCTTGATGAAACAATTTTGAATCCTGCCGACAATACAACTGTCGTGACAGTGGGCGCTTCGGATTCAGACCGCTCGTCTTTGTCGACTTCTAAAAACAAACCGGATCTTCTTGCTCCTTCGTCGATTCAACTGACTGAGGGTGGCGAATATCGTGGAAGTTCCAACTCAGCAGCTATTGTCGCTGCCGGTTTTGGAATTCTTAAGTCCTTAGAACCGCGCATGACTCGCAAAGATTTATTAGATGCCACAGCCCACGGTTCAGGATGGAACCAACGCGGTCTCTCTTTGCATCTTCTTGGTTTTGGACCGACAGGACCTGGATGCTTTATCGACGTGAATTACAATCCGATTCCAGAATATGTTCGCGATGTAGTTTCTCGCGGAGGCGTGCTTGTGCAAACAACAGCCGCTGTTCGCGTGATGGTGCCGTTTGATCCTATCACGGTGGCTTCGTATCTTCGTCGCAATCTTTTAAACGATATGATCGTAGCGTTACCTCAAGGTGGGTATGCTGTGTATCCTCGCCAAGCAAGAATTCCTGCTGGAGCTGTTGAAATTTTCCAACGTCCTCTTGAAGCAGGCCTTTGCCGTCCCACTCCGATTAGTGGCAAAAACTTCCACCTCTAGTCCCTATCTCATTTTGAGACAGCGCCCAAATTGGGCGCTGCTCTGTTAGCTCACTGACGATCATCTCTCATAAATTATCTTAAAAGCATGGTCCACGAATTGCTCTTAATCCTAATGAGGTAATTTATGAAGTCAGGTCGTTCCGGAGCCCTTTGCATTTCCGTTTTTGCGATGATGTTAATGCTATCATTTAACGTCAAAGCCGAGTCGGATGACACCAACGTTCTTTTAGTTCCCAACGAAAAGGATGCTCCGGCGATTTCGTCCGAAAGACAGGACGTGCAAGTCACTTTTGATCCCTCCGAAGTCACAGAATCAGTGAAAGATTTTGATCGCGAAAAGTTTATTCGTGAGTCTATGGATAAAATGAATCAGGAACCTTCCACAGAAAAAATCGAAATGTGGACAGGCCCGCGTTCCCAAGAACATCTGGATAAACTCTTGCTACTTTCAGATGCAGAAATCTCGGCTTTCCTGGGAAAGAAACAGGCCTTCTTAAATAAATTCGCAAAGACCTTAGCTTTCTTCCACCTCTCTCCCAGAAAAATTAATAAAGTTTTGATGGAGTTGAACAATCGTTTCTACGAAAGTTCCCACGTCATTTCCCGCAGCAATACCAAAGGAGGCACGATGATGTTCTCCATATCGGCGGGTTTGGCTTTGCCACAAAAAATTGTGCAGTCTCTAAAACAACGAAGCATTGGCAAATACATTCCTGAATCTGGTGGTTTCCTCTATATGCTGGGCCTCGGAGTTGGTTTTTCTCGCCAAGTGGATGAAAACAAAAAATCTAAATTTGTATTCGAAATCTTTATGGATGTAGAACGACTTAAATCCACAATGACGGGGCTTCTGGAAGTTTCTGCTGCAGGAACTTACGGACTCGTTTTTGAAAAACGAGATGCGAGCTTCACACATCAAAAGAGTGGAACCACTTATGGTGGCCTCGCCGGTGTTTTCCGCCAGGGGCAAAATCAGTTTGGTTGGTCCGCTTCCACGGGAATGTCTCTGCCTCCAGGCATTGGCGCCGTCTTGGTTTATCAGGATGAAGCCACACGTTATTATCTTTTCCGTACGGAAAACTTAAAAGCCACCTTCCCTGCCTTGCGTATGATTAAAGAAAATGTCTTGAGTTACTTAAAAAATCTCGTGGGCAATAAACCTTACGTTATTACCTGCAACCAGGCTCTCTTTTAGGAAAGACTTACTATGAACTTAAAAATGGTGAAGCTAAAATTCAAAGTTCTCACAGTGATCCTCGTCACATTGTTCACACTTCCCTCCCTGGGTGGCGAGATCCAAAGTGCCTTAGATGTGATGGTTTTTGCTGACAGCTTTACCTGCAATGATAAATTTCCACACCACAGCTTTTGCAACGCCGTCGTCTTTAAACCGTGGACTCCGGAAGAAAAAGAAATAGTCGGTGAATATCTTCGCCGCATCAACGATCCCCGACTGGCGCACGTCCTAAAAACGATCCAAGAAAAAGGCATTACGAAAATTCACCGTGTCGAGTATGGGGCGAATTGGTTCAACAATGTCGGCCAGCGCCGTGCTGAGTTTTCTCGCTCCAGTGACAAAGCTCTACTTTGGGTCGACCCTGTTACCCATGTTATTGGTTTCACAGATTCGTTTTTTAAGGGAACTCCCTTCATGGACCCTTACGCCAATGTAGAAAGAAAGCAGCTCAATGTCTTGCATGAGCTCTTTCACGTTTATGATATAGCCACAAGTCATACTTCAACCGGTGACGCGTTTAAAGCCGCTGTCGGCTGGGAATGGAATGGCAAAGAGTTTGTTATTCACGGAGTGGATTACGAAAAAGCCAAAGACGATTTCAAATCTATTTTGGATCTTGTTAAGAACAAGCAAAGCGCTGTCGCCTACGCCAAAGACCGTGAACTCGGTCGCACCTACGGTTTTCCAACGGTCTATGCCATGATGAATTCCCACGAATGTTTTGCTGAGATCATGAGCTATTACATTTTCGATCCGACCGCAGAATCGTATTACTCCAAAGACCTTGTGAATTACGTTAATTCAGTTCTGCAAAAATAAGTTACCTAAATGCCGCAACGATAGGGGCACTCATGGCAAAACATTCTCAAGACTATCGCGACCTTTTAAAGGACAAAGTTCTTCAGAAAAAAGAAGACAACCCCAAATACACGCAGTCCTATTTTGCCAGCAAAATAGGTGTTTCTAAAAGTTATCTGACGGCCGTTTTCGCTCATAAAAAACATCTTTCTGCCGACAAACTGGATCAACTGTGTGACTGTCTCAAATTAGACGATGACGATGGCCTCACCATGTTGATTCTTTATTCCAAACAAAATCAATCGCAAAAATATTTAACCAAAATGCTTCGCACTCTTCAGCGCGACCATCGCGTGACGACTGCGGGAGCGACTAAAAAACTTCCCTCTTTTTCTAAAAGCGAGAAGAAACTTGTCTCGGACGAAGCCAGAAGCGCTCTTTTCGCTCTCATGTCAAGTATCCCCAACGGAGATCCGCAAAAGGCCCACGCCGCTCTTCGCAACAAATCTATTTCGTTAGGTGAGGTGAAGAATGCCATCGCTTGGCTGGTCAAAAATGAGTTCTTAAGACTTGAGAATATTAATGGCGTAAAAAAGTATACGCCCCTCCAGTCCTACATCCGAAGTCAACATCCTGCCGGGCCTCAAAAGTACATTCCTTGGATGGAAAATGCGATACAAGTACTCAATGAACCGGAGCCTTTTAGACCCGCACGAATCCAGTCACTCACATTTTCGTTTGATGAAAGTAATCTCCTAGAACTTCAAGAGGAGTACGCGGCTTTTCTGAAGCGCATCCAGGATCTAAGCAACACGACCAAAACCGACGGCAAAGTGTATGTCATTTATTTGCAAAATCTTTTTTATACATTAGCCAGTATCGACAACACATCCGAGAGCACCTAGAAAATGGACGAGCGGCGACGTCCCTTTTTGGATCGTCACCGCCCACTTTGAATCTTTATTTGTCAGTGCCGCCGTAGAAAACTTGCGTAAAGTGTCCTTGAAAGTAACCAACACCTAAAGAAAGATAATTCGTCTTTAAAATATTCGCACGATGCCCGGGGCTTTTCATCCAGCTCTCCATGATAGATGTGGGTTCAGCATAGGAACCCGTTCCCCAGGCAATATTTTCTCCGGCCGTATTTAATTTCCACCGACTCATTCTTTGCGCAAATGTTTCACCGGGACGATCATGAGAAAAAGTTCCGCTGGCCACCATCCACGCGCTCTGCTCTTCAGCAGCTTTAACGCAGGTTTCGCAGATCACCAAATCCGGGAGTCCTTGTTTTCTTCGCTCTTCATTAGTGAGTTTGAAAACTTCGCAGGATTCTGGGTCCATGCTCCCACACTCAGGACCGCCGGGTTCATCAGGTGTTGTCTCCACCGGCAACTGCGACACTTGCTGAGAAGAGTTTTCCGTGTAACCTCCGAATTGTTGGCTGGGACCACATCCGGAAAAGCACCAAGAAATAAAAATCAAAAAACCCGTGGCTGTAATAAGTCTCAATTGATGAATCAGAAAGGCTGCTAAAAACTTTTTCACTCTGCTGAATCTCTTTTCACGTTTAAATTATTCAGAAAGATCAAAGAGCAAATCAGCGGCCAGCTTAAAAACATTTTAGATGACAACAAGTTCTGAAAAACCGTTAAGGCTTCTACTGTGATCAAGTGTTTCACGAAAAAATACTAGGATTTTCGGATTTGAGTTAAAAAAAAAGCCCGCTTCGTCTTAACGAATCGGGCTTCAAAATGTCTGCATCATAGACAATATTTTCTTATTTTAGAAATTTCCAGATCTTCTCATCAAACCATCTTTATTTTTGATGATGATCTCTTTACCGTTGAGATCAATAAGACCTTCGTTTTTGAATTCTGTCAGATGGCGTGACAAAGATTCATTGATCGTACTTGCAAGCTGAGCGAACTCATTGCGTGTCAATTTCAAGTTCAATGAGATTCCATTCGGAGTTTGCACGCCGAATCTGTCAGCCAACAAAACGAGTTGGTAAGCAATGCGCTCTTGAACAGACGCCAAGTAGTGCAGCTGACTGATTGTCTCAAAGGACTCTAGATCATTCACTGCCTGATTCAACAGCAGTTTTACAAGAGGACTTGCTTGAGCAATTGCCACTTGAATCAATTCACGTGGATAAAGCCAAAGCACTGTCGATTTCACCGCTTTAGCATGGCACTGCGCAGGCATGCCTTTTACTAAAGACTTATAACCAAAATACTCTCCGGGAGAGACCAACTTGGTTACATACTCATTCGTGGTTGTGCGTCCGCGGGCATGAGAGCGGTTTACAACAACCTTAACACATCCAGATTGCACGTAATACAGACCCTTCGCCGGCTCCCCTTCTTTGAAGATCATCTCCTCTTCTTTGAGATGAATAACTTCATAAGGAACGTTTGAAGTATTCGGAATGTTTAGGTTTTGATTGCCCATAAAACCAAGGGAGTTTACTCCGCCATTGAGTATTGTCTGAGATTCCATACTCTATTACCTCCGAGCTTTCTTCGTTGGGTTAATGTTTAGGCCAATCCTAAACTGGTATTAAACAGGCGCCTAATTGAAATTTCGACATAACACTCTTGTAACGGCGACGTATTAAGGCCCTGACATGCTTTTGACTTGACTCATAGAGGCAGCTCCCCTACTTTCACCGCCAGAAATCAGAGTTTTTTTTGTGATATCAATTGTTTACTTAGTGCCAAAAGGCATCTGAGTTTCATCATTTTTTAGGGGCCCAAAAAGATGGTTAAAGCGATCCTCACCTCTCTGTTCCTTGTGTTATTCAACATTGTTTCCTATGCAAACCCAATAAAAGTTGGTCTAGTTCTCGATAAAGGCGGCAAAGACGATAAATCTTTCAACTCTGCTGCTTACATGGGAGCAACAAAAGCAGAAAAAGATCTAAAAATTGATCTGAAGTACGTTGAAGCGACTGATACAAATGCCATCGAAAATTTGCACCGCTCATTTGCTCGCAAAAATTTTGATCTTGTTATCGGTATCGGTTTCGCACAAAAAGAAGCCGTAAAAAAAGTGGCGGCTCAATTTCCGAACGTAAAGTTTGCGATCGTAGATGGCGAAATCGATGCAAAGAACGTTCGTTCCCTTCTTTTCGAAGAGCATGAAGGATCATTCCTCGTCGGTGCTCTTGCAGCGATGACATCTAAAACAAACTCTGTGGGTTTTGTCGGAGGCATGGACATTCCTTTGATCCGCCGTTTTGCGATGGGTTATGTTGCTGGTGCAAAATACGTAAATCCTAAAATCACTGTGACTGAAAACTACATCGGCGTAACTGGTGAGGCCTGGAACAATCCTGCGAAAGCCAAAGAACTTGCTCTGGCTCAATACGCAAAAGGTGCTGACGTTGTATTTGGCGCAGCCGGTGCTTCGAACACGGGTATCTTCGATGCTGCTGAAGACAAAAAGAAATTTGCTATTGGTTGTGATTCAAACCAAAACTGGATCAAGCCAGGTGTGATTCTTACGAGCATGTTGAAGGCGGTGGACGTTGCGGTTTACGATACCATCAAAGAAACTCAAGAAGGCAAATTCACAGGCGGCGTGAGCCGCTTCGGTTTGAAAAACAACGGTGTGAACTACACGCTTGATCAACACAACGAAAAGCTTGTGACTCCTGATATGAGAAAAAAGCTTGAGGACATCAAAAAGAAAATCGTCGCAGGCCAAATCCAAGTTCCTGATTACTACAAAAAGAAATAGTAGTGATGAGCGTTTCAGCGATAGAGTTTAAAGGGGTTTCCAAGTATTTCGGCGAAGTCCGCGCGAATTCCGATATCTCTTTCTCTGTCGCCAAAGGTAGCATTCACGGCATCGTGGGCGAAAACGGTGCCGGCAAATCCACCGCCATGAAAATCCTCTTTGGGCTCTATCGCCCTGATGGTGGTGAAATTCTGGTTCACGGAAATCCTGTCTCTTTTAGTTCCCCGATTGATGCCATGGCTGCAAAGATCGGAATGGTTCACCAGCACTTCATGCTTGCGGAACCTTACACGGCTCTCGACAACATTCTTCTTCAACAAAAGGGTTCGGCGTTTTCTTTGCTTCCCCGCAAAGAACAAAAAAAGAAACTCAATGAGATCGCCGAACGCTATGGCTTCACTTTAAATCTTGAAGCCAAGGTCGAAGATCTTTCTGTAGGCGAACAACAGCGCCTGGAAATTCTCAAAATTCTTTCTCAAGATTCTGAAATTCTGATTTTAGACGAACCCACGGCGGTTCTGACTCCGCAAGAGGTGCAAGATCTTTTTAAAAATCTGCGTCGCTTGAAAGAAGAAGGCAAAACCATTCTTATCATCACTCACAAATTGAAAGAAGTGATGAGCCTCACAGATGCCGTCACGGTTTTCCGCACGGGCCGCGTGGTTGGGAATAAAAAAACTGCCGACACCAATGGCTCTGAGCTTGCGGAAATGATGGTCGGTCGCGGTTTACAGATTCCGCAAGAGCGCAGCACGACGATTGATAAAACTCGCGCTGTTTTGAGATTCGACAACGTCAATGCGACTTTAGGGAATCACAGCATCGAAAACATCAATATCACGGTTCACTCTCGCGAAATCGTGGGTGTTGCCGGTGTTGAAGGCAATGGACAAGACATCTTGATTCGTTCTTTGCTAGATAAACATGCTCTTAAAAAGGGATCTCTTTCAGGCTCGATCTTAAGCGAAGGCCTGGTATGTTCTTTCCCGGAAGATCGTTTGCGCTTTGGAATGCTTCCTTCACGTCCTGTCTATGAGAACTTTATTTTGGGTCAGCACAAACGCTCTTTGTTTGCGCGTGGAATCTTTCTGAAAGTTCGTGAGATCATCACGCGCACCAAAGAGACCATGGACACCTATGACATCCGTCCTCACAATCCTCTTTTATCTTTTGATAAACTTTCGGGCGGAAATCAGCAAAAGCTGGTCGTGGCTAGAGCCCTCTCGCAAAAACCTCAAGTGGTGATTGCGGCGCAACCGACACGCGGCGTGGATATTGGGGCGATTGAATTTATTCATGGCGAACTTCGTAAGGCACGCGATGAAGGTGCGGGAATTCTTTTAATTTCTTCAGAGCTGGATGAGTTGATGACTCTTTCGGATCGCATCGTGGTTTTGTATAAAGGAAAGCTCGTGGCTGAATTCACTCGCGCGGAATTTAACGAGATTGCTCTGGGCACAGCGATGGGAGGCTGCAAGTGAAACGCATCCTTGGCTTTCTGATCGGCCTGACCGTCGCTTTACTTTTGACTCTTTTTGCCGGAGAAAATCCCTGGAACATCTTCATGATTCTGATGAAGAGTGCCTTTGGTTCCATGTACGATTTGGGTCTGACACTTTCCTACACCACACCTTTGATCTTCTGTGGTCTTTCTGTCGCGATCGGTTTTCATGCGGGACTCTTTAATATCGGCGCAGAGGGACAGCTCACGGTGGCAGTTTTAACAGCGGCGGCTGTCGGCGTTCTCTGCCCAAATATTCCATTTCCTCTGGCTCCGATTGTGGCTTTCTTAGCGGCTTTGATTGCGGGTGGATTCTGGGGTTGGATCGCAGGTTGGTTGCGCGCTTATCGCGGAAGCCATGAAGTGATCATCACGATCATGCTCAATTTCATTGCGGCAGGTCTCACGAGTTGGTTCACTCTTAAAATTATTCCCAATCCAAATTCCCAAAATCCTGAAACAGCGGTGGTTTCTTCAAACTATATGTTTAAAGAATATGACCTGATTGCACGTTTGTTTCCAGACACTCCGGCCAATGCCTCTTTAGGTTTTGCCATTGTGTTTGCGTTTTTGATGTGGATATTCCTCTGGAAAACCACATGGGGCTTTGGTTTGCGCGCGGTGGGCTCAAACCCCGAAGCGGCTCATCGCGGTGGAATTTCTGAAAAGAAAGTCCAAATGCTCGCAATGGCTTTAGCGGGAGCCCTTGCCGGATGCGTGGCTCTTTCTGAAGTTTTGGGAAGTGCAGGACAATATCGTATCGGTTTTTCTCCGGATTATGGTTTCATCGGAATCGCCGTCGCTCTGTTAGCTAATAACAATCCTTTGGGAATTATTGCTGCGGCTTTCTTGATGGGCGCTCTTCATAAAGGTGCTTCGGATTTGGATCTTGAAACCACCACCATCACTCGTGACTTTTCGCGTATCATCCAAGCTTTGATCATTCTGGGTGTAACGGCTCAAGGTTATTGGGAGTGGATCAAACACAAGAGGAGAAAAGACTGATGGACATGATGGCTCTCATCATTTCTTTGCTGCTGGCGACTTTGCGTTTAGCAACTCCTTTGATCTTTGCTTCCATGGGCGGCTTCATGAGCGAACGCTCGGGAGTTGTGAACGTCGCCCTTGAAGGCTTTATGCTGACAGGCGCGTTTGCGGGTGCTGTGGTTGGTTACTCGTTTGAATCGGCATGGTTGGGTTGGGTGGCCGCTCTTGGTGCTGGCCTCGTGATTGGCGCTTTGTACGCTCTTTTCACAATAGAATTTAAAGCTGATCAAATTGTTACGGGTATGGCCTTCAATCTTTTAGTGATGGGTCTTATTCCATTTTTGACGAAGATTCTTTATAGCTCGACGGGCTCAACACCAGCATTGCTCGTGGAGGATCGTTTTAGCTTTGAACCTCTTGTGATGGCATTTCTTTTAGTCGGCCTTTTAAGTTTCTGGCTTTATAAAACACGTTCAGGTCTTTGGCTTTTGTTTGCCGGAGAACATCCTGAAGCTTTGGTTGCAAGTGGTGTCAGCGTTCGCAAAGTGCGCTGGGCCGCCGTTTCGGTGAGCGGCGCTTTTGCAGCCTGGGGTGGCGCGAGTCTTTCTTTATTTCTAGCTTCTTCTTATTCGCCCTTGATGACCGGTGGTCGTGGCTTCATGGCTTTGGCGGCATTGATCTTCGGTAAATGGAAACCGCTTCCTGCTCTTGGAGCGTGCCTCCTTTTTGCGTTCGCAGATGCTTTGCAGATTCGTTTGCAAGGAATAAAAATGGGCGACGTCGAAATCCCTGTTCAGTTTATTCAGATTTTACCTTACATCGTCACCATCATTGCATTAGCGGGCTTTATTGGAAAAAGCAGAGCTCCTAAAGCGTTGGGCCGATAAATTAAAGCGAGGTTTCTATGAAACAACTTCTAGCGGGTCTTCTTCTTTTAACTTCGACTCAAGCTTTTGCTTGGGGCGGACGCGGTCACGACACTATCTGCCGTACTGCGAGCTTCTTGGTTAAAGAACAAGGTTTAAAAGAGTATTTGCAAAACAAACCGCAAATGATGGGTCATCTTTGCAACATGCCGGACTTCTATTGGAAAAGTTTGGGTGGCGAAGCCAATAAACTTGGAAATCCAACACACTTTATCGACATTGAAGTGATCGGCCTGGATGTGAAAGACATCCCTGTTGATTATAAAAAATTGATCGCTGACTTCACAGGAACAGCTAACAAATATAAAAACGACGGAACAACGATCAAATCTATTCCTCAAGAATTTGGTTCTTCGTGGTGGCGTGCGGATCAATTCATGCGCATCATTGCGGGACTTGAAAAAGAATTCTCTCTGGCGACTCCTCCAGCGAATTTCAAGGAAGAACAAAACAACGATCTTCCTTACAACAAATTGGCTTACCAGATGGTGACGTCCATGGGCTTGATGGGTCACTTCGTGGGTGACAACAGCCAACCTTTCCACACAACAGCAGACTACGATGGTTACGGTACAGGTCACGGCGGAATCCACTCTTACTTTGAAGATGCGGTTGTCGGTCAGTTCGACGGAGACTTGGATGCTCTGGTTCTTAAAGAAGCTCGCGGCATGAAAAAACCTGAATTCTTAAAACCGGCGACGACAATCGAGAAAATGAAAGTCTTGAGCGTTATCTCTAACAAAGAAATTCCTAAAATTCTTAAGCTGGACCCGGTGAAGAAAAAATCCACTTTGAATAAAGAAAAAGGGATGGAAATCAAAACAGCAGCAGAGCGTGAACCAGCTTCTGTTGCATTCAAAAAGATGAAGCCTTTGATTGTCACAGAAATGGCTCGTGGAGCGGTTTTGCTAGCGAACCTTTGGGACGAAGCTTATGTCAAAGCGGGCAAACCCAAATTGGGCGCTTACAAGTCATATAAATATCCATTCACAGTGGACTTCGTGGCTCCTGATTACTTCGATACCGTAGAAAAAGAAGAAAAAAAGTAGAGTTCGCTTTCTTTCTCTGAATCAGTGAACAACTCTTAAATCGACATTTTATTTATAACGATTAAGAGTTGTTCATCTCCACTCCTCGACTCGAAAAGATGTCAAAATAGTTTAACAATTTAGAAAAGACGAGAGTCAAGATGATGAAATTCAAATCATTAGCCTGTGCGGCTCTCATTCTTGGTTTCTGTGTCGATACATTCGCCGCCGTAGAAAATGTGTCGGTGGGCATTTATGATCTTCCTCCCCACATGATTATCGCGAAAGACAATACTCCCCACGGCGCCGTACCTGAGTTCTTTCAAAAATATGTATTTAAAGATCCAAGTTTAAGTGTGCGTTGGAATCCCGCACAGTTCTCTCGCATCATGGTCGATCTGGAAAATGGCCGCTTGGACATGGCTGTTCTTGTTGCGAAAAATTCTGATCGAGAGCGGAAATTTATTTTTTCAAACACGCCTCTTTATAAAACTCGCTCGGGAATTGTCGTTAAAAAGAATGGAAAACTGCAAAAGATTGAATCTATACACTCCTTGAATGGTCTGCAGTTGGGTCATGACTTGGGCTCCATCGTTCCTACTTACTTCAAAAATTCTGGAGTGCAATTTCAGTTTGTCTCTGGTGAAGATTATTTTTCTCGAACTTTAAGTCTGCTTCGCTCAGGCCGGATTGACGGATTCTTTGTGCCAACATGGTCTCACGGAGCCTATCAACTGAAGAAATCCAAACTCTCATCCGAGTTTTCTATATTGGAAATCCCCTCAGGAGCATTGGACCTCTATGTTGTGTTTGGCAAGAAGACCGACGCCAAGGTCATTCAAACTGTGAATGTGGCTCTTAAAAATCATCACCAAAAGTATCTAAAGATTCTTTCGCAAGTCGAAGAATAGCCTATTTTGCTGTGGCCGTACTTCCTGCAGAAGCAATCATGATGCAGGCAATAGCCATCCATTGAGTCACATTGAGTGATTCCTTCAAGACTAGAAAACCCATCAGCGTGGCCACCACTGGCTCCATGCTCATCAAGACACCGAAAGTTTTCGCCGGCATGTTGGACATCGCTTTCATTTCCAATGAATACGGCAAAGCACTTGAAAGAATCGCTATAGCAAAACCCATTGGAAGAAGCGAGACATCTTGAATTTGTGTGAAGTTAAAATAAATTCCCGCAGGCAATGCGATCATCGCGGCAAACCACATTCCCCAGGCCGTTACTTCGAGACTGCTTCCATATTTTGCAGCAGACCTTCCAAAGACAATGTAGAGTCCCCAAAAAACTCCGGCTCCTAACGCGAGAAGGATACCGACAACATCCAAGCTCGCCGGTGATGAAGAAGCAGGAAGAATTAAATATATTCCCAACCCCGCAAGAGTGACCCACAAAATATCCCAGGATTTTTTTGAGGCGAGCAAGGCCACAACCAAAGGACCCGTGAATTCCAATGCAACGGCAATTCCCAGAGGGATTCTTTCTAGGGAAAAATAGAATAGTAAATTCATGAAACCCAAAGAAAGACCATAACCCGCAATGGCTGGAAGACTTTTCCAGGAAATATTATGTTTCCAAATTTTTGCAGCAATCGATAGGAGGATCGCCGCAATTGTCACACGCAATGCGGTTGTTCCCGCCGCCCCCGCCACTGGGAATAATTGTTTTGCCACCGATGCTCCAAATTGAATCGAAAACATCGCAATCAAGATAAGACCGATGGAGGACAAGAGGACTCGCACGGAAAAAACTCCTTCTTCGAAACTGTTAGAATGCTGACAGGTGCGCGCGTTGTCGGGCACTCACTGTCACCGCGATCTCACTCTGAGAATCGCCGCTTCTAAGTGCTTGAAGAGTCGTCGGATGATTCTCAAGGTGAATCACTCCACGTGGCATATTCCTCGCACTAGGGATAGATATACAGCTTGTTACCAAGGAGTTCAAAATGACATTCGCAAAAATCATCACAGCAGCAATCATCACAGTAGCAGCGACGACTTCTTTTGGTGCAACTAAATGTGATCACAAAGGTTCTGGTAGCCTTTTCGCTCACACAGCTGCTCCGTCTTCTGTAAAAGCACAAGTTGCTAAAACGGTAACGACGACTTCTACACACAACACTGGCACACGCTAGTCTGTAGAAACTTAAATAGCCCCCAATAAACCCAGGTTCTTCCCCCAAGGCCTGGGTTTTTCTTTTGTTGAGCCGTTTCAATCAACCCGCTGCATGTTTTTTACTAAGAGCTTCTGCCTTTTTTTCTATTTTTTTAAGTTCATCCGTTTTTTCAAATTTTCCATTCGGAAACAAAATGTCAGAAGGATGAGTCTTCAAAGCTGCTCCCAAAAGCAAAGCATAATGAACTGTCATTTCCAGACGACCATTTTCCAACGCACTAATATTAGTCCTCGCTATACCTGTGACATCTTGCAACTCTTCCTGCGAAAAACCAGATTTTATTCGCAGAGCTCTTAATACCTCTCCAGAAGTTAGATCTTCGCCAAGAATATTATGCAAAACTGTTCTCATATCTTTCATAATGCACTCACCTCTTATAATTATGATCAGCCGTGACTCGGTAAACTTCTACAACGACATTCTTATCTAAAATCCGATATATAACTCTACCTGATTTGGAAAAAGCTGAAGACCTATACCCTCGCCAGCGTCCCGCAAGAGGATGATCATGCCACTCGGTAGAGGCTTCAACATAGCCAGGACCTTTCAGTTATTTTCACCTTCCAGTGTCGCATACTCCATCCAGACACTGTATATAATTATATACAGTATAATATTAAATACATCAAGTGCAGCAAAGAATTATGCAAAATCCGAAGGAGATTTCTAATTTAACATATTGATTTTAAAGAACTTAAAGGGCTGACATTCGGACCGAGGCTGACCGAATCAAAAACTCATTAGAAAAGCTCTTATTGAATTAGTTATCAAAAGAGCGTCTTAGCTTTCCCTTCGATCGAATTAAAAAGATATAGAAATGAAAAAATCCAAGGAAGGGATTTTTTCGCGTCAGCCCCGAAGGGGTAGAGGGCAGGTGCCCGAAACAAAAAAAGCCCAGGGGTTACCTGGGCTTTTCGCTTATCTCATTTACGAGTTCAAATTAGAACATGTAAGTAAGAGATGCGTTAGCTAGCAAAGTGTTTGCGTTAACTTTACCAGTTGTAGAACCTTCAAGAGTTCCATCAAGAGACAATTTACCGAATTTCAAACCAGCACCTGCTGCAACTGTAGTGTCGTTCAACAAGTTAGTTTTTTGTTCTGGAGTTGTAGAATCGTCTTTAGTTTCACCCAACAAAACTGTTTGTTTGATAGAACCGCGAAGAACCATCCAAGAAGTAGCATCAACTTCGATACCAGCAAGAACTGGAAGACCCATTGCAGTGTCTTTACCAGCATCAGTTTTGATTTCTGTGTTAGCAAAACGAACACCGTAGAAGAAGTTTCCACCGTCAACTTTTACGTTGTCAGTAACACCTACAGAGTAGTCAGTTTTTTCGATATCAGAGTCAACATTAACAGGAGCACCCGCAGTCAAAGTTCCTTTAGTAGTCAAGAACTTAGCATCTACGTAAAGAGTGTCGATCCAGTAACCGAAACCAAGATCGAAAAGACCTTTTTGCTCAAGTTCTGGAGCGCCAACAGCAGCAAGATCAGACTCAGTTTTGCCTGTCAAACCGAAGCGTAGGTATGCATTCCAAATATCATTTCTAACACCAACAGAACCACCCAAAGTGCTTACTTTTCTGTTACCGTGAGCAGCTACGTTTGCACCTTCATCTTTAGCGTTAGAGTAGTGAAGTCCGAAGCCCCATTTTTGGCCACCAAGCTCAGTTCCGTAGATCAAATCAAGAGCATTTTGTTCTTTCAAAAGTTCAGAAGCGCCTGGAAGAGTTGCATTTACAGTGTCAACGAATTCGTTAACAGTCGCGCTTTGACGACCAAGGTGAGCACCCCATTTACCCATAGAAGAAGATCTTACGAATCCACCTTCTGCGTGAGGAACACCCGCTGCGTTGTTAGCTTCACCGAATTCGATAGTTGCGAAGTCACCAAGATAGTGAACGTCTGCAGAGTTAACGAAGATCGTTGTAGTGTCGATCAAGTGAGCTGAATTGCCCAAAGCCGTCATGCGAGCTTTAGAAGCCATCGCAGGAGCTGCCGCCATAGTCAAAGCTGCTACTACTAAAAGTTTTTTCATTGTTGCATCCTTTCGTTTCGTTGCAATCTTATGATTACTTATAATCCATTAAAAGTTGTAAGCGATTACATAAAAAATGCTAATGAGGAGCTAGCCTAAGATCAACAACAAAAATTTTAGGGCCTCTTCACCGCTGCTCAAAACACCGCCATTCAGTTTCTCAATGTGGTTTCAAGTACACAGGTCACTCCTCCATTTTTTATGTTTCTTTGATCCATTTTTTCGATCTTTTTTATTTCCACGAAATCCAAACTAGGAGCGGTTTTCCCGTCGATCGATTCATAAATTTTAAATTTTGTAAACGAACCTAGTGATGTGATTTGTCTGCAAGTATTTGGTCCACTTTTTAGTTTCATTTTGGACATTGACGCGAAATTTCAAAATAGAGCCGCCGCACTAGATCATGGTCTAGGTTTATGCTTTTTTTACGTTACAGTGACTAGACCTAGGTCGTAGGCTTAACCTCTCAATACTTATTTAAAAGGAGTTCACGTGAGTATTTCAAAAATTCTCGCAGTTGTGTTGGTCATGGGGACAGCATCTGCGAAGGCGGCAGACATCGGTGGAATCACTGCAAACGGAGAAGTGGCTTTTGACTATAACTTTCTATCATCAAAAGACACGGCCATTCAAAATACAGAGGGCGCTACAAACGAGGCCTATCGTTTGAATAAAGCCCAAGTTCTTTTAAAGAAAGAAACGGAACAAATCTCTTTCTTAGGTCGTTTGGTTCACACGCCAACTCAATACTCACCAGATGGAACTGCCACGGCGAAAGCTTATTTCGGCGTGCTCGATCAAATGGAGCTTTTCTATAAAGTAAATCCCACGTTCCAAATTGGTTTCGGTCGTTTCCTGACAACCATGGGATACGAATCTCTCATGAGATACGAAAACGCTTTCTATAATAATACCGTTGCTTACCAAGCAATTGTTCCTGGTTACGGCGAAGGGCTGCGCGCGAAATACATTCCTGGCAGTTGGTTGACTGTGACTCTTTCAACATACAACCAATTTACTTATGGAGCTGTTGGTGAAGATTATGCTCCAACAAAAACGACAGAGCTTTCTGCAACAGGTGTTTTGGATAACTTCACTTGGTTTGCGGGTTACTTGCTTGGAACGGATGCGGCGGTAGCACCTGCAACAGGTAAAAAAGAAAATTCTGCTTCCAGCGTTTGGGCTTCTTATAAGTTCATGGACAATCTTTTATTGGCTGTCACTTATGATTCCCGTACGTTCAAATTTGAAAATACTCATACACAATGGGTGGATTCAGTGAGTGCAGTTCTTACTTATAGCCTTGGCATGAACAACTTAGGTCTTCGTTATGAAATGGTTCGTGGCGCCAATGAAATTGGTTACGGAGCTGCAGAGAATGTCAATGTTATCTCTGTGACTGACAAGATTGCTTTAAATGACAATTTGAATGCTTATGTAGAATTCCGTATGGACCATGCTGATGAAGACGCTTTCTTGGATAAAGATGGAGCACCAACTGCAGACGCGCACATGATTACTTTGGGCGCTTTGGCTCACTTCTAATATTTTCCTGACTGATTCTATATATATGAGGGCTGACCATGTGGTTGGCCCTTTTTTTATATATTTTAGGTCCTGCGCCAAATCGCGCCTCAAAATAATGTGCTTTTCAGCCACCTAAGTTGTGCTAATCTCTAATAAAAGGAAATACAGCCTGAAGATGCAAAAGAAAAAACTCCTCAACGGCACCATCAAAAGACACCCCGACGGATTTGGTTTTTTTATTCCTGACGACATCGGACATCCTGATGTTTATATCCCTCGTAATTCTATGGAAGGAATCATGACGAATGATAAAGTCGTGATTGAAGCCTTTCCAGAAAAAGGAACTGAACGCTTCCGTGGTGAAATCATCCGTGTCCTCGCCAGAGGCACAAAAACTGTGGTGGGCCGTTTCTATAAAATGAATGAACGAGTGGGCGCTATCCGTGACGAAGGAAAGGGATGGGGCCAAGACCTTAAAATTAAAATCGAAGACTCTTTGAATGCGAAAGACAAAGAGCTTGTTGCCGCTGAAATCGTGACTTATCCGGAACAAGGAAAGTCCTTCACGGGAAAAGTCACTGAGATTATCGGAGACGCTTTAGATCCTCTCACGGATATTAAAAGGGTCATTCGCTCTAACAATATTCCTCTTGAATTTTCAAAAAGCACCTTAGAGGAAGCCAAAAACTTTAGCGAAGTTCCTGATGAAAAAGACTTTAAAGGCCGCCGTGATCTGCGTGATAAAAATCTAATCACGATTGACGGCGCGACTGCAAAAGACTTTGACGATGCTGTTTATGTTGAAGTGACTGACGAAGGATTCCTTCTTTATGTCGCCATCGCCGATGTCAGCCACTATGTGCGCATCGGAAGCTCCATTGATAAAGACGCTTACGAAAGAGGAACATCGGTTTACTTCCCGAACTACGTCGTACCCATGCTTCCTGAAGTTTTGAGTAACGGACTTTGTTCTTTAAATCCTCACGTTCCCCGCCTGTGCCTAGTTGCTGAAATGCTTTTTGATTTCACAGGAGAGATGAAACGCTCAGACTTCTATGAAGCTGTGATGGAAAGTAAAGCTCGAGTGACTTACGGTGAAGCGCAAGAAGTTATTGACGGCAGCGACGTTGAGAAACTGAGCCACGTCAAAGAAAACATTCTGCGCCTGGCAGATCTTGCAAAAATTCTGATGGCAAAACGTTTTAAAGAAGGCTCTTTGGACCTGGAAATTCCAGAGACGGAACTTGTGATTGATGGCGCTGGTGTTCCTATCGACATCCAAAGATCGGAGCGTTTGTTCTCCCATCGACTGATTGAAGAGATGATGCTGGCTGCAAACGTCGGCGTTGCAAAATTTCTTTCCAGCCGCAATATCCCCGCTCTTTATCGTATTCACGAACCACCTAATGAAATGGCGATTCGTGTTTTAGAAAAATATCTGGCTAACTTCGGCGGTAAAACAAAACTGGGACAAGGAAAACTACAAAAGCGTCTGACAAAGGCGTTGGAAGAATTTGAAAACCGTCCCGAAGCACAAATTCTGCACATCCTGACTTTACGTTCAATGAGCCAAGCCAAATACAGCATGAATAATGTGGGCCACTTCGGTTTGGGATTTGAGTTCTATACTCACTTCACTTCTCCCATCCGTCGTTATCCTGACTTGATCGTGCATCGTTTGCTAAAAAACCAAGTGATGCCAAACTCAGGCTATCGCTTGATGAGTGAAGATGATCTTTCTTCTGCTGGAACTATTTTATCGGCCGCCGAGCAACGCTCGACAAAAGCAGAACGTCAGGTTCAATCGATCAAAAAAGCCCGCTTCATGGAGAAGTTCGTCGGCCAAGAGTTCGACGGTATGATCAGCTCTGTTGCGAAATTCGGCGTCTTTGTTCTTTTAAGAGAATACGATGTCGATGGTCTGGTGCGCTTGGATGATCTGGGTGGAGACCGTTTCGAATACGACGAAGAAAATCTTCGTTTGGTCGCAAAAAAATCCGGCTTTGCTTATGGCATCGGCGACATGATTCGCATTCAAGTCGCAGCGGCGGACCCCGAGCTAGGGCAAATCAACTTTGTCTTGGCGGGCGTGGAAAAAGAAGAATCCGAAGACGAAAGAACTCCTGCGGAAGTATCTGCAGACTCTTTCCTTAAAAAGCTTCATGGTCAGCAAAAAGAACGCTCTTTCCGTCCTAGCAAAGATCAAGGTCGAGACAGAGAAAGAAGACCCGAGCGCGGGGAACGCCGTGAAGAGCGTGGCGCTTTTGCCAAAGGTGGCCGCAAGGATTCTCGCCAAGAGTTTATCAAGAAAGATAAAGCTCGCGGTGAGGAACGTCCTTTCAAAAAGGACAAAGGACCAAGATCCAAGTTCTTTGGAGATTCTCGTAAGGACGAACAGGGACAGAGAGAAAAAATCCAAAAAATTGAAAGACAGTTTAACTTTAAGCCCGGCTCTCGCGAGGACGATGAAAAGAGAGGACCCGATAAGAGTCTTCTTGATATGATCCTTGGTCCAGAGAAATACCGCAAAGACGGCGAAGAGACCCCTGCTAAAGACAAGCCCAAGCTCAGTAAAAAATTGATGTTTGCCGAACAGTCTAAACTCCGGGATAATGACGACTATTCGGAGAAGAATAGTGACAGCCTTAAACACCGGACGCCAGATCGGAAAGACTCTAAAAAACGCGGCAAGACTGAGAACGATAGTCGGGGTGTTCGCAAAGCACGGCTTTCACCAAGTCGCGGAAAAGGTAAAGCTCGGTAAGTTCATTATTGAAAGACTCAATACCAACTCGGACATCGAATCACTTTCGATGGCCGAGCGTATGCGCATCAGCTTTGAAGAACTCGGCCCCACATTTGTTAAACTAGGTCAGCTTCTTGCCACTCGTCCCGATCTCGTTCCCGAAGAATACGTCAACGAATTTGAAAAACTTCATGACCGCGTTCAATCCCTTTCGTTTGAAGTGATTGAAGGCGTTCTCAAAGAAGAATTCGGCAATGCTCTTTATCAGAAGTTTGAAAGCATTGATCCTGAGCCCTTGGGCTCAGCAAGTATCGCGCAAGTGCACAGAGCTCGTTTGGCAACAGGTGAACACGTTGTCATCAAAGTGCAACGTCCTGGCATTATTCAAAAGATCAACGATGATTTGAACGTTCTTTATCTTTTGGCCGAATTGATTGTGACTTACATCCCCGAAGCTCGTCCCTACAATCCTGTAGGCATTGTTGATGAGTATTTTAGAACTCTTGAGTTTGAAACGAACTTTGTCGTCGAAGCCAATAACATTCGCCGATTCCAAGAAAACTTTAAGGGACATGAAGATATTAAAATTCCCAAAGTTTATTTGGACTACACGACCGAGCGAGTTCTGGTTATGGAAGCCCTCCCCGGCATTCCATTAAGCCAAGAAGGCGCTCTTCTTCAGGAAAACATTGATCCCAACGAAGTGATTCGTCGCGGGCTTCGCGCTTATCTTAAAATGGTTTTTGAAGATGGTCTTTTTCACGGCGATCTGCACGCCGGAAACTTCTTTGTTTTACCTCAGAATCAAATCGGTTTGATTGATTTTGGTGTGGTGGGACGTCTAAACACACGCACTCAAGGTGCCATCGCCAATATGCTCTTAGCTCTTTCTAAAGAAGACTATGAACGCTTGGCGTATGAGTATGTGGACCTCGCTCCTTTCACAGACCGCGTGAACATTGATATTTTCGCAAAGGATCTGCGAGAGCTGATCGCGCCTTATTTCGGTTTGACACTAAGAAACGTCAATCTTGGGAAGATTTTGATGAAATCATCGGGAATTGCGGCTCGCCATCACTTGCAAGTTCCGACGGATTTGATGCTCTTCTTTAAATCCATCGTTTCTATTGAAGGCATGGGTCGTAAGATCAATAAAGACTTCGACTTCCTTCTCTATTCTTTGGAATTCGCCGGAGAGCTGGCAAAAACCCAATACGGTCCGCAACGAGTTATGAACGACATGACTCAGATGGCGCGGGAATCAAAAGCCTTTTTAAATTCTCTTCCCCGTCAGTTGAACTTTTTCTTACGCAAAATCAACAGTCCTGATCACGCTTTCCGTTTAAAAGTCGGAGAGATTAAAGAATTGAAGAGATCCGTTGAGAGTTCTTCCAATCTTTTATTCTTAGGTGTGATCATTGCTGCTTTGATCTTGAGTGCTTCCTTCATCTTTGTACACAACACAGAAAGCCATATTGCCGGAATGCCCACCATGAGCTTTATTGGATACTTAATAGCCGTGGTGCTCGGTATGATTGCTTTCTTGAACTACATTCGTAAACCTTAATGTGGAGACTGCATGCAACAACTGTATTATGAATTGAGCGTCCTTGCGAAATCTGTGAATTTTAAAAATCTGTCTGCTGCCGCTCTTCACGTGGGATTGAGCCAGCCGCAGTTATCGCGCATTATTGCGAAGATTGAAGACGAACTTAAAATCGTCTTGCTTGATCGTTCGGCGAAAAGAAAATCCGGTTGGACCGCTGTAGCCTTTCAATTGTCAGAGATCTTTGAAAAATCCATTCGACGCTTAGAAACGGAACTTCAAGGTATCAGTAACAACCAAATGGTCGGCGAACTTCACATTGGAACTTTGGAAGGCCTGGCTGACTTTGCTCTCAATACTTCTCGTCTTTGTTTTGAAGAGGTCGGTGTCAAGAAGATCACTTTGGATATTTTTGACCTGAACGAACTTGAAGCCAATTTCCTTTCTGGAAACTTGGATTTGATCTTCACTTCGAAAACGCCGGGTCGTCAGAAGTTTAAGTATTTAAGCGAGTTGGGCTTCCAAAGATTGGATAAGATTGAGTCTTCTAAGAAATTTGCGGTTTTAAGTTCTTTTGAATACGGTCGCTCTAACAAAAAGGAACTCGAAGCTTATCCTCACCTCTTTGTCTCAAACTCATTGGCTATGCGCCGCGCCTGGTTTGATAAGCATGGCGGAACAGGACACTTGCCGACGGAAGCAAAGAAGGGCCGTGCTAAAGATGCTGAACCTGTGATGATGATTGGTTCCGAACTTTTAAGCCCTGTTTTGTGGGAGAATATCACTTCCGCTGTTGAAGAGTAATTATTAGCGGCGAGTCTTTTTCGCCGCTGCTTGATTTAACAAGTCTGCCACCTCGGCAGACTCGTTGATAACACGTTGGCTGATCGCCATATTTCTGCCGAAATAACCTAAACCACGAATCATCTGCGTATTCGCTAACTCAGGGCTCATATTCTTAAGATCGTATTTCGCGTTCTTATAAATTTCTGAACTCCAGATTTGATCGGCTTTGAGTTCAGGACGTTTATTCAAAACCCATTGAATCGCCGGCTGAGCCACATGACAACTCACACAGTCCATATTCTCAGGATTAAAATTCTTAGGGTTCTCAACACGGAAAGCCGCTTTCACTTCTTGGCGAATCAATTCCTCAGTGCCTTCACCCAAACGCACAGACTCTGCTGCGATATTGTTAAAGGTGTCATTCCCTTTTGGAGCTGGTGAAATTCCGCCGCCTGCAAATTGATCTGCGGGAACCGCGACGTTAATAAATGCTTGGGAACGTCTTCCGTCCAAACGAGGAACGGGAGCCATTTCTAGATCCCCGTTACGCACTTCAAAACCCGCAAAGGCCCACATATCACCAGCACCGCGCAAAACCATGGCCGTCACACGCGTAAGGTTTCCGACTCCCGCATATTTTTTTATGACGTTATGAAAGTCTGCCAACGCTGGACTGCGATCCCCTTCAGCAGCCCACGCTGGATGAACTTGCAAAGGCACAAAGTCCGTTTTGACTTTGTATTTCTTTTTCCAAGACCCGATATCCTGCAAAAGAGATTTAAACTCAATGTCTGTTAAAACGTAAAAGCTGTGAAGTGCCGCATCCACTGTTTGTACTTGGTTGCGACGACCTATCTCAAGAGGTTGCCACACCAAACGGATTTGTTTTTGGCAAGATTGAGGCGTTGGCAATGGGAAGCAAGGATCAATGCGTACAGCGATCACACGAAGAGCGGCGTTGGTTTCTTCGCGATTCATTCCAAAAGCAAGAACCGGGATTTTTTCAACAAATGCCAGAGGAAGAAGAGCGCCTCCATGGCCAGGAGCTTCAAGTCCTAAAAGCTGATCATCCCCGACCGTCGCCGGAAGAGGCATCAAATAGGAAACATCATTCAAATCCCAAGCGGCGTGGGCCTGGAAGGACAGCATGCACAAGAAAACTGCGATTAATTTCATAGGCCCTCTAGGTGCCTGGCCCACAGCAGTATTTCAACAAGAATCGCATTACTCTGAGCAGCAAGAAGCCTAAATGAAAATGGGATGAAAACGATCAATAAAAAAGGCCGCTCAACGAGCAGCCTTTATACCTTTTAAAAGTGTTCGATATTAAAAGTTGTAACTTACACGGGCGCGAAGTTGCTTCATGTTGATGTAAGAAGCTTCGTCATCCACTTCTGATCCTCCCGCTTTGAGTGAGTCTTTCATCTTGTCAGAAAACTTATGATTACTGACGTAGTAACCAATATCCATACCTACATTTTTAACTGGGACATAACCCAACTGAATTTGCAGTCCGATTCCAAGCGGATTGTAGTTGTCATCGATGTGCTTTCCAGTCAGTACAGACATGTGTCCACCAACCGCCCCGTAAATGCCGTTTGTAAATGCATAAGCCGCATTCAGCTCAGGGCGGATCTGGGTCATTTCATCGTTGTTGGAAAAAGACTTCTTCGTTTCATTTTTATTGTCTTCAAGTTTTTTCACCAAAGCCAAACCCGCGATAAAACCAAATCCACCGCGAGGAACACTGGCATAACTCGCCGATACACCAAGTGAAGGTGTTGCTTTTTCCGTCGACAGATTCCAAGACTCTGATCCCATGAAAGTGCTTTTTACTTTGAGGTGACCTTCACCCTCTAAACTTGAATATTCAAGACCCGCTGAAAATCCTTTCATCACATATTCATTGAACGTAGAGCGCTCCATGCGAGGACGCGTGCGAGAAACTTCCACGGAATCTCTTTGAGCGAAAGCAGGAAGAGCAACAGAGGCAACAAGAACAGTGGCAAAGAATTGTTTCAACATGGGACAGTTCTCCTTCTTAGTTTTGTTTTATATGAAGACACCTTTGATATAGCGAAATAAGGACCACGCAGAATTGCATTAGTTGCTTTAAAGGGTGTTTCGAAACAGAAGAAAAGAGGAGAAAACGAAGAAAGCTAAACAGGTGAAAAAAGAATGAACAACTGAAAAAAGCCCCCGTTTGTCAGAGGGCCCTGATTACAAAAATTAGTTCGCGCGCTTACAAGTCAAAGATTCTGACTTCTTCGTCGCTGTCGTATAAAGAGTTCCTGTACGAGTGCCTTTAGGACCGGGAGCTGTAGTCATGTTGATTGTGAAAGTGATTTTCTTACCAACATAAGTCATCGGTGCACCGATACGTCCTTGCGCATAGACAGGACGAGCCAAATGATTTTCAGAAGAGGTCACTCCGTCTTCTTTACGATCAATTCGGATCATCGGGATACCGGAAATACCACCTTCAAGAACCGTCAATGCCACACCTTGGCCTTTGCATTTAAGAACGGGAACATATTGATCGTTCGCTTGAGCCGAAACTGCAAAGAAAGCAGAAGCCGCAAGAATCATTTTTTTCATGGAAAACTCCTTAGATAAAAAATCTGTTTTAATTGTCAAAAAACGGATTCTTATACTCTGAGAAGGGCCAAATACCAAGTTGCGGGACTGTAAGGTTAAGCTTTCTATTCCGGAAGGTCTCGGAACGTCTATGGAAGAGCCCATGACTGTGAAGATAGCGAAGTTTTAGACAGACTTGTAAAAAAGGAATGGAGGTCCCCGCAAAGAGCCGTTTTATTTGTAGCGATCTTGAGTTTGAATTTTTCCGTAACTATTTACGATGGCAAAAGTCCTTCGATAGTCCGTGTGGTACACCCACAAAGGCTTGTTGAAGGGCTCCGTCGTATAAATTCCAAGTTTAAAATACGGCGCAGTGATATCGTGGGCATATCCGATCGGTCCACGATAGCGAACAATTCTTTTTCCATTCATCCATACCTCTAAAGAGCCTTTTGCCGTCGGTGACCAGAACGCGCGAATGCGCCAACGAGTCCATTTTTCGAATTGTGCCGGCTGAGAAAAAAGAATCTGTCCTTTTCCGTCAAGCCCATGACGGTCCACGACCTGTTGATTAAAAAGAGGTAAAACGATGTGTCCACTACGCAAGCGCAGTGAAAATGGCGGTCGTTGCGCCGGCGTACCGGGAACTTTGTTGTCATGCCATTGCGCCAAAACCAAATTGGGCGTGTCAGAGCCTTTGAGTTGGGCCGGCAAATAAGTCGAAAATTCGTAAGTCGCAAGTGTTTCATGAGGGAAATGAAGAGGGTCTTGTATTTCGGCTCTCCAACCGTCGCTGATTTGATCATGCGTAGGTTCAATAGAAAACTTTGCTGCGCAAGTTCCATTTGTCGTTATGAACTGTAGGGCCTCTTCAACACCAATGCGCTTTAAGGACCAGCCGTTGGCGGAACAATTCGCAAGAGAACTTGGGAGGGCTACAGACGATGTCGAAATGAGATTTAAACCAAAAACAAAAATGGAGGAGCAGATCAATGTTTTCATAGATCTTTTTTAATTGAAAGACTTCGAGAAAAATAGACTAAGAGCGCGCCCTTGAAAAATGGACTGACTTGAAAAAAAAGTGGACAATTTTATCGTAGGGCTTGAATAAAGGCCGCCCCCTTTTTTAGGAGCGGCCTTCTGAAAAAACGGATTAGCCTAAAAGTTTCAAAGCCAATTGTTGAGACTGGTTGGCTTGACCTAGAACCGAGATCCCTGCTTGCAACAAGATGTTATTTCTTGTCATCTCAGAAGTCTCTGCCGCAACGTCTGTGTCTCTGATTCGAGAATTTGCTGCCGACAAGTTTTCATCTGCGATCAACAAGTTGTTAGATGTTGATACTAGACGATTTTGTAAGGCACCGAAATTCGCGCGAATCGCATTCACCGAAGTCATGGCCTGGTCAATCGTATCCAAGCTCAGTTGAGCTCCTTCTTTCGTTGCTACAGATTCCGCCGTCAATCCCAAGGCATCTACTGAAGCATTCGCCGCACCAGAATTAAAACTGATTCTGTCACGGAAAGGGTCGTTGTTTACGCCGACCTGGATATCAATCATTCCACCAGTACCGTTGAGCAATTCGTAACCGTTAAACTCTGTCGCTTCAGTGATACGCTGAATCTCGGACTTTAACTGTTGATACTCAACATCCAAAAACTTTCTTTCTGTTTCACCAATCGTGTCAGAAGAAGCCTGCACACCCAATTCTCTTAAACGAATGAGCATATTTGAAACTTCGTTCAAGCTGCCCTCTGCGACTTGCACAAGAGAGATACCGTCGTTGGCATTTCTGTTGGCTTGTCTTAAACCTCTGATTTGTCCTTTGAGGTTTTCACTGATCGCAAGGCCAGCGGCGTCGTCTGCTGCCTGATTGATTCTGAAGCCAGAAGCCAATCTTGCCATTGATCTGTTCGCATTGATCTGTGTCATGTACAGATTCTTTTGCGCATTCAATGCTGACACGTTTGTACCGATTCTTAATCCCATTCTATCCTCCCTGCATAATCCTCTTCCTCCTTGAAAAACTGCCATCCATTGGCTTAAGGCGCGATCCGTGCACCTGTTAAATTAATATTCGGAACTTGCGATACAAGGTTCCACCTAACTTTTCGGAAAAAAATATGAGTGTCTCGAGTCCAGATTTTGTGTTTTCGATTTTATTTTGCAGAGAAATTTTATTTTGTATTTTGCGCACGAGCGCAGAAGAAAAAAGAGAAAGGAAAAAATTCCTTCGAAAGAAGCGCACTATTTCTGTTTTCCGCTCTGAAAAATGAGGCCGCCGCAGGGGCGGCCTCGTCGCAGGAAACAGATCAAATTGTCAGCTCTAAACAGAGCTTCGGGGTCATTTACACTCGGAACCGTTCACTTAAGACGGTTCTCTTGAGGGTGATCTTGATCATTGAAGATAAGATCGGGAACCAAAGTCATTCATCGATTAAGAGAATGACTTGTTCAAGAGTCCAAGTGCTACGTTAGCTTGTTGGTTCGCTTGTGCTAGTACGCTAGTACCTGCTTGCAACAAGATATTATTTCTAGTCATTTCAGACGTCTCTTCAGCTACATCCACATCTCTGATACGAGAGTTCGCGGCTGACATATTCTCGACTGATACTTGAATGTTCGAAACAGTCGATTGAAGACGATTTTGGATCGCACCGAAGTCTGCTCTCATCGCAGAGACACTCACGATCGCTTGGTCGATAGCGGCTAGAGCATTTTGTGCTGAAGCTTTATCTGCTACTGACGTCAAGTTCACTCCAAGCGCTGCGGAGTTCGCATCTGCTTTAGATGCATCGAAAGAGATACGGTCGATTTCAGGATTATTTCTGGTACCAACTTGGAAATCCAAGATGGAGCCCACACCTGCTAGCAACTGAGTTCCGTTGAACTCTGTGCCTTCGGAGATACGGTCAATCTCTGATACAAGCTGATCGTATTCCACATTGAGGAACTGACGTTCAGTCGGTCCAACAGTGTCAGAAGCGGCTTGTACAGACAATTCTCTGAGACGAATCAAGATCGAAGAGATCTCATTCATCGAACCCTCGGCCACTTGCACGAGAGAGATACCGTCTTGAGCATTTCTTGATGCTTGTTTGAGACCGCGAACTTGAGCTTTTAAGTTCTCAGAGATCGCGAGGCCGGCAGCATCGTCACCAGCGCGGTTGATACGGAATCCTGATGCAAGCTTTTCCATGCTCTTATCAAGACCGATCTTCGTTCCCCAGAGAACTCTCTGAGCATTCAACGAAGCTGTGTTCGTGTTAATACGTAAACCCATAATTCCTCCTCCTTGAAGATTTGCAGAGTTTCGATCCGTGAAACTCTGTGCACCTACCTTGGTGCGAATGGGCGATTCATTCTTACCTTACTGATCGGAGCCTTCAGAAATTCCTAAAGTGATACGTCTCATTTTTTTACAGATCTGGTCCTCGGTCCTGTTAAATGCACCTCAAAATGACCACAGTTAATTGCGCGTAACTCTTTGATTTTGGAACACTTTTCGTCTTTTTTGGGTGACTCTATAAAGAAGAGAGGTTTATCTTCGGTACTATTAAACTGATACGAAGCTTGGAGGTATGTTGAACATTCTCCTGATTTTTATCTCTATTTTCTTTATTGCCGAAGGTGTTCTGGCAAAAGAGATCCATTTAATGACTTACGAAGCCCCTCCTTTTGTGAGCGAATCTCTTCCGGAGCAAGGGGCCGCCATTTATGCTCTTCGCGAGATCTTTAAAAAAACAAACTGTGAATTGAAAGTGAGCTTCGCGCCGTTTCTGCGCGGAAGAAAACTCGCTCTGAAAGAAGAGCTCTTTGTTGGATTTTTTCCAGTCACACAAGTCAATGTCACGTCGGATTTCACTATGTCAAAAGTAATCTTCCAAACACCTTGGGCTTTTGCTGAAAGAAAGGACAAGCCCATTACTTGGAAAGCACCGGAGGACGTTCTCCCCTATCGCATAGGAAATGCCAGTGGTTATGAGTTGGCCGCCCCCTTCCAACCCTTTTATGCAAAAAAGAAACTCAAAGTAGAGCCTGCTCCCAGTGACGAACTCAATCTCTTAAAGCTTGCTAACAAGCGCGTGGATCTCGTCTTTATTGATGCGGGCATGTTTACTTATCTTATTAAGACCAGCGAAAAACTAAAACCTTTCCAAAACCAGTTGCAGCTTAACCCTAAGATTATTCATATGGATCAATACGGCATCGCCTTTAAAAAGACACCAATAGGTCTAAAACAAATGGAAGAGTTTAATAAAGCGGCCTCTGAAGAAGAGTTCACCCGCTATATCGATATCTATTTTAAAAAATATCCAGGCCCCTAGGGTACGCCGTACCTTTTTGAAATGCATTGCGCCTTAAACGACCGTATTCTCTAAGTAATGAATCCTGGCTGTTGATGAGTCCCTCGAAAAGCCAAACTCTCTTCTTTTTAAAGCTCGGAATATTGCTTCTCGGTCTTCATCCTCGTATTCATCATTGAGCCATCTCAACTGGGTAACTGGATTTTGAATAAGATTTAAATTGTCGTAAACGGGAATATAAAGATAATCGAGGCCCAAAAGTCCCGGCAAAGAGCTGTATTTATAGTCTTCTACATTCTTGCAAATACCGGCATGCACAGGATTTCGATATACATATTTATAGGCATGTTGATAATGAATCGAATTTTTAATTACGGACCAATGGTAGGGCCCACCGAAAATCTGGTTAATTCGGCCCGTTTTCTCGCCAATTCGTTTACTTACTTCCCTCAGTAGATAATTCATCGCAAGATCCAGATTTGCCTCCGGTGTTGAGATCAACATGTGGAAATGATTATTCATTAAAACAAACGCATGTATCCTCACATCATAGGCTCTCCATATAAAATGAAGGTAGTCTGAGAATAAACCCCAAACAACTTCCATAGGAGCACCAAACCATTCTTTGTTCGTGGTTCTAGCAGTTACGTGGTAGGGATAATCTGTCGTTGGATAGAATTTTTTTCTAGGCATGTTAACAAGAGCATCAATATATAGACCCACCTCCTCCCCCCTGTTCCTACGTATAGAGGTAGCCCACAGATCCGAAATGCGCCCTTTATCGACAGTTGACATATTCCTTCTAAAATTGAATATGTAGATTACAGAAGGGCGAATGGCGCGGTGCAATTCAAAAAGGTACGGCGTACCCTTCCTCAGGAGGACGTTCGATGGAGATTCGGGACCCCGTTCACGGTTCGATTTATTATTCAGATCAAGAGGTCGCCGTTCTCGACACCGCCGAATATCAACGTCTGCGCGCGATTAAACAACTTGGCTACGCCGAGTTCAGCTTTCCTGGAGCCACTCACAACCGCTACATTCACTCTGTGGGTGTAGGTTATTTAGCGGGTGAAACTTTCGATGCGATCTTTCGCGTTTATCCCTTTTCCAAACCTTCCGTTAAAACGCGCTTTCGCCAAGTTCTTCGTTTGGGAGCTTTACTTCACGACGTAGGTCATGGGCCTCTCAGCCATACTACTGAACAAGTGATGCCGCATCTTTCTGAACTCAATATCAAACTCTATAAAGAGCAAGAGCAGTATGGCGAAGAGGCGCACACGGTGATGAATCACAATCGTCGTGCGAATCACGAAGACTATACTATCAAGTATGTGACGGACTCGAAGATTGCTGAAACTATTCAGCAGCAGTTCCCGGACATTCAACCCATTCACGTGGCTTGTTTGATTGATAAGGCTTTGCACTGCCCGGATGATTTCTTTGTAGATGGCGGAGTCGACTTTAGACCGATACTCAGTCAGTTGGTTTCCAGTGAGCTGGACGTAGACCGCATGGACTATCTTGAAAGAGACAGTTACTTCTGCGGCACAAACTACGGAAAAATTGATTTGGCGTGGTTGATTCAGAATCTCACTTTCCACCGCCGCGAAAACAAAATGTATCTAGCTCTGAACCGCCGTGCACTGTATTCCTTCGATGATTTTTTGATTTCCCGCCATCACATGCACTTGATGGTGTACTGTCATCACAAGAGCATTATCTATGAAGAAATGCTGAATCGTTATCTGACGTCACCGGATTGCACCTTTGTTTTACCCGGCGATATCAACGAATACACTCGTTACAATGACTATCGCCTGCATGAGCACTTAATCAGCGCTGACAATCAGTGGGCGCAAAGAATCGCGCAAAGAAAACCGTTTAAAGTTCTTATTGAACAGCACAACACGGCGGAGTCCGAACGTCCGGAATTAATTCGGCGCGCTCTAGAAGCCGAAGGCATTGAAGTGATCCGCACAAGTTCTAAAGCGCGTTTATCTAAGTACCACACGGCATCTCCCGAAGAGCGCGCTTTGCAGATTTACGTTGTCGATCAATATGATCGTTGGGCACAACCAGCTCCCATCAATCAGACGACAGAAATCTTCCAACGCTACGAAGGCGCTCGTATCATCGACCGTATTTATGTTTCTCCAGAAAATGTGACTAAGGCTGATGGAATCTTAAAAGGATTGAAGCTCTCTTAAGAGAGCTTCAATTTCTGACTAACTCAAAGAGATAACCTGACCGTTTACAGCAGAGCCATACTGGCTCACCAAATAAGTGATCGTGTTGGTCACTTTCTCGGGCTCGGTGATTTTTAAATGTGGTTCTTTTTCACGCAACTTTTCAACGGCCTCTTTGATGGATTTCGCTTCAGGATGTTGCGCCAAAATAAATTCCTCTGTCAGACCTAATTTCAAAACATTCACCGTGATATTGTGTTCAGCGACTTGTTTTGCCAAAGCCTGTGCAAACGGTACCAAAGCTCCGCGAGCACCTGCCAAAATCGGATCGGGATAGTTTTCATTCAAAAGATAGAGAATGCGGCCTCTTTTGCGATTCTTTAGAAAATTCAAAACCGCATGGGTCAACATCACGGAAGTTTTAAAATTATGCAGGACTTCCTCATCAAGGTAGGTCAAGGCCTCACCAATTTTATAACGATTCGGTTTATTGTATGTCTGTGCATCAATAAAAAGATCCACACTTCCAAAAGACTGAGCTGCGGAACCCACGGCGTCTTTGATGTCCTCCGGAGTTTTCATTGGCGACTTGATACTCAAAGCTCTTCCAAACTTTGGATTGATCTCGCGAGCGTCATTGATTTGATTGCAGAAGCGTTGGCTTGCAGCATTGTCAAAATCAAGCAAAACGCAATCAGACCCCATTTGCGTAAGACCCATCATCAAACTTTGCACTGTCGTTGTGAAGGGTCCCACGATCAACGCTGTTCGTTCTCTTAAATTAAATCCATTTTCCATGAGACCCCATTTTATGCATCGCAATTCAAAAAGGTACGGCGTACCCTCTAGATTTTTTCAATGATGATCGCGATACCTTGACCACCGCCGATACATGCAGAACCCAAAGCGTACTTCGCATTTCTGCGATGAAGCTCATAAACCAAGTGATTCATAATGCGAGTGCCAGACGCTCCCAACGGATGTCCTACTGCAATCGCGCCGCCGTTCACATTCGTTTTAGACGGATCCAATTTTAATTCTTTCTCTACAGCTAGATATTGGGCAGCAAAAGCTTCATTCACTTCCACAAGATCCATTTGCTCAAGTTTCATTCCGGCTCTTTGCAAAGCCAAACGAGCAGCTCCCGCAGGACCAATTCCCATGATCGTTGGGTCACAGCCAACAGAAGCGTAACTCACGATACGCGCCATCGGTTTCATGCCCAATTCTTTGGCTTTCGATTCGCTCATCAAAAGAGAGCAAGCCGCACCATCCACGATTCCTGAAGCCGAAGCCGCAGTCACCAATCCGTCTTTTTTAAAAAGTGATTTCAGAGTCGAGATTTTTTCAAAAGTAGAATCTGGTTTTGGATGTTCGTCTTTTTCAACGACGACAGTTCCTTTACGTCCTTCCACAGTCACCGGCGCAATTTCTTGCGCGAAATAACCTTTATCGAAAGCCGCTTTGTAACGAGTTTGCGACTGGATCGAATACTTATCGCTCATCTCACGAGTGATTCCGTATTTTTCTCCCAAATTTTCTGCTGTGATCGCCATTGGCATTTTTGC
Source organism: Bdellovibrio sp. HCB-110 (assembly GCF_047323225.1). GTDB lineage: Bacteria > Bdellovibrionota > Bdellovibrionia > Bdellovibrionales > Bdellovibrionaceae > Bdellovibrio. The sequence continues at coordinate 482,734 of NZ_CP178750.1, read as the reverse complement.
GTAAGCATCCGTCAATGCGGAAGTCATCAGATCTTCCAACTCGAAATTTCCCATGCGCATTCCATCAAAGCGTACTTTGCGAGCGACATAAGGAATCAAAGACATTTGTTCAACACCACCGGCAAGAACCGCTGAGGCTTCTCCACATTGGATCATTTGCAAAGCATTGACCCACGATTGGAATCCACTTCCACAAAGTCTGTTCACGGCAAAAGCTCCCACATTCACAGGAACTCCCGTTTTCAAACCAATATGTCGAGGAAGATAAGCGGCATCGGCCCCTGACTGAACTACGTTACCGAAGATCACATGATCAATTTTTTCAGGCGAAAGTCCCGCTTGCTCAAGAGTGGCCTTGGCGGCGACCACACCGAGATCCGTTGCAGATACATCCTTTAGAGATCCACCAAATGCTCCAAAGGGAGTTCTTTTCCCAGAGATAAAAACAATTTTTTCCATGAATCTAAGAGTAGGCGGCTTACCAAGTCCAAGCAAGGCCAATCATGGATAGGCCCTGTTCTTTCGTCGACTTGTGACTGACGACGAGATCTTTATTCGAGAATACTTTTTCTTTAAGGAAAATATCGGTCGCAGAAGCTTTTGCGTCGTAATTAATCGCCGCTTTCATCCAACCTGTGTATTCCATTTTAGCGAGGGCTTGGAAAGCTTCCACTTTAAAAGAAAATTTATGACTGACTCCTTTCGGAGTACTTGCCGGAACCACAACATCTGTTTTTAATTTTTCTTGAGCTGTCTCGGCAATTCTTCCCAAAGTCGTGGCCTTCATCGCCGCCGAATTAAACCACAGAGAAAAACCTCTGTCGGCAATTCGAGTGATAACAGTGCTTTCACTGTCACCTTGTTTTAAATCCATGGGAACGACTTTAGCGACATCGGCTTGAGTGATCTTAGGAGTCACGCGATCTTCAGGAATAATAAGTCTCTTTGTGGACTTCAAATCCACCTTTGCCATGCAAGGGCACGTGAAACCTATTAAAAAGAGAAAGGACATGATCATTCTCATACCTAAGCTCCTCTTCAAAGAGCGTTCCACTTTTCAAGGACGCAGTCCCTTTAAAATTCAGATAATAAGCAATTAACAAGGGAATCCTTAAAAGGGAGCCAAAAGGCGTCTATAGAAATGGCGGTTGACCATATTTTGTGACACGACCTTGTACCTGTTTCAAAACGGGGCAGCCTAGCATCCCCTTTGCACTTTGCAGCCGACGAACAGGTGTGTTGCTACAAGGTGTTTAGTCAGAGTGTTGTGATTCCAGGAACTTAGAATCACATACAGAACGACGAGTGCCTCAAAATGACACGCAAAAAAGGTTACTTGGCGAAAAGTTAAACAATGGAGACCCTATGAACTTCAAGAACGTTAAGCGTGGTGCGATGATCTTTGCGCTTTCAGCAAGTTTCATCCTTCCGCATTCACCTCATATGGTATGGGCCAAAGAAGGAACGGCATCATTCCCTCTCGATCTATTTCCAGAGGATGAAGATGACACTGGTTTAGGCCCGACAAGCCCAACGATTCCATCAACAGGATCTAATGGGTCCTCGGGATCTTCAGGGTCTTCAAACACAACAGCCCCTCGAAATAATAATGGCGGCAACAGACCAAGCTCAACGACGACCACTCGCCCTCAAGCCGGCACGAAGATGAATCCCGCAAGAGTGCCTGAAGCCTACAGCTGCCCTCTTTTTGACAACCGACCTCATGCGGAGTTGATCGCGGCGATTGATTCTTTAAATAAAGAAGTGAAAGCGTCTCCGGAGTGTTCTGGTTCTCCTTCTGCAAAATCTTTGGAAGATAATGGAAACACAATCAAAGATAGCATCGCAGCTTTGCAAAAAATCATGGATACTCAAGATCCAAATGCGGTGAACACTTCACAAATTGATCAGTCCATGACAGCAGCTTTACAAGCTGTGGGTAACTTGGGTGATATCGTTAATAACAACAGCTTCTTGAACTCCAAATGCGGTCGCCAAACAATGTCGACAGGTAAAGTTCTTTTGGCTTTGAATGATGTTATCAACGGCATGGCACCATACGCTCTTTTCGCGGTTTCTATGAGTGCAGCTTTGGCTCCGGCTCTGCCTTTCGTTCTGGGCGGCGCGATTGCGACAAGCGGCATCTCTGCCGTTGCGAAGATGATTGATCAAAACACTTTGGATATGACAAACCCTGAACACCGTAAAGCGGTTCTTCAAAACACATGTCAATTCACGAAAGTGGCTAAGAAAGTTCGTTTCATGCAACTCGCTCAAAGCGGCAAGATTGATAAAATCACGCAAGAGCTTGAGCAAAACGTCGATCTTTACAATGCGAAATTCAAGAATCCTTCACGTGAGTTGTCAGCTCTTTTGAAATACAGAGAAACTGCAACGAAAGTTTCTGAAGCCGTTGAAACACAATTGCTCAATGACCGTGCGGATCTGGCTACAGTTGAAGAACAAATCGCACAAAACAGCGATGACTTGATGGTCTGTACACTTTCTAACGAACTTGTGAACTGGGCCAGAGATGGTAAAACGTTCCCGGCCTCTGCGTTCTTGAATCTTCAAGCGGCGACCGTTCAAGGCGATCGCGCCCAAAAACTTCAAGCCGCAACAATGATGACGGTTCATAACAATTCAATGAAGAGAGTGGCTGAGTACGCAACAAAAGCTTACGAAGATGAAAATGCTTTGAAGTATTGTGCACAAGCAGGCCGTTCTTGGTTGACAGGCGTTCGTCAATCTATCGCTATGACAAATGCCGTGATTGGAAAATCAAAAGCAGATCTTGAAACTGAACTTTCAAGAAGTGCTGAATACCGCCAATGGAAAGTTCAATTCACACGCATCGAAGTTGAAAAAGTAACTATCAAACGTGTTGAAAAAGCGATGCAAGAACTTGCAAAAGACAACTCTATCATCGACCGTTCTGAGCTTGCACAACGTATGGTGAACTTGAAAGCCGGTCTTTTCGGTTCACGCAGCGCTTGGAGCTGGGGCTCACCTCCAGTCCTTGCTTGGATCAACCACACGAAAACAATGCACGATCAAGCGATCTCTGCATTCATCGTGGGCATGAGAGAAGCGCGTAACGGTTCTTACAGCTTGACGGATGCGGGTCGCGGCAAACATATGAAAATCACTGTGGCGGGCACAATGTACACGGATCCAAAAGTGCAAACGGAGTCCCTTAAAGTTTCTCAAGTTCTTGGCAACATCAACTTGAAAGAACTTCCATTGGGTTCGCGTCAGCACGAGATCATGTGTCAACAGCTTGAATCCGCATGGTTGGATTGGGCTGCGGCTATCGACCACTTGGGTGCGGTTCAATTCTTCTGTGATATGATCGACCCGGTGTTGGATGTAAAAATGGATTCATCTGTTGTGATGGCTTGCCGTGGTTACGGTCAGTTGAACGGAACTACTTACAGAGAATCTATCGTGAACCAAGCCAAAGCCACTTTGGTAAGAAAAGGCTACCAATCTGACGCAACTCTTGTGAGCAAAAAACTCAAAGAATTGCAATGTCCAATGCCCGCTGTTTCAGTTATGAATCAGTAGGTACCTGCTTCCCATCGTGTCGATTTAGGTACGTTGTAGCTTAAAGAAATGAACAAAGCCCTCTTCTTGAGGGCTTTGTTCATTCAACGCTAAGGCATAACAGTAACAAATTCTGAGTTGGCTTGCGCAACACTCATGATATCCGCACGCGAAAGTCCCGATTGCGACGTACGAATAACGACCTGAACTTTGGCGTTAACGTAATCGCCAAGATCCGTGGCTTTGACTGCGGAATTGACATTCAAAACGAAAGACTTCGCTGCCGCAATCGCGAGCAAATCCGCTTTTGACAGACCTGAATTGGCGGTCATGATCACCAACTGAACATTGGCTTGGGCCAAAGCAATCAAATTATCCCGAGTTAACCGAGGTCCATCCACATACAAAACGTAACTGCCCGAGCCGGCAAGATCCAAAAAATCCGCCTGCGAGTACGTGGTTTTACTTAAAGAAATCCCCACCTGCACATTAGGGCTGCTTAAAAGATCCATCGTCTCGAGTTTACCAACAAGGCCCACTTGATTTTGGCAATAAGTGACCCGAGAAATTTTAGAAATCTCCTTTAAGTCCGCCACAGACATCGCAGTTCCACTATTTCCACTCAAACATTCTGAGAACTGAGGAGGTAATGCGGCAAAACTCAACCATGAAAACAAAATGAGCAGAATAAAAGGAATTCCACTTTTCATAAGAACCTCGTTCTTAATTTTACTCTTTAAAAAAAGAACAGCATGCTGACTTTTAGCAAATGATGCTTCCAGAACGTACCTAAATCGACACGATGGGAAGCAGGTACCTTTTATTCGTCTAGGATGTAGTTGATTGGATCAACGGCAGTTCCATTAATACGAACTTCATAGTGAAGATGCGGACCTGTCGAACGGCCTGTGTTTCCAACCGCGCCGACGACATCCCACTTGTTCACACGCTGTCCGACCTGAACGTAGATTTGCGACAAGTGACCAAAACGAGTTGTTACGCCATAACCGTAGTCAATTGTGATCAACTTACCGTAAGACTCATCATAACTTGCAAACACGATCACACCGTCTGCCGGAGCATAAACAGGTGACCCTGGAGCTGCGGCAATATCAAGACCCGCATGCAACGCTGTTTTACCTGTGAATGGAGAAACACGATATCCGAAACGAGATGTGATCCAACCTTTTGCTGGCTTCATGTTCGGCGTTGAGTTCAACAAACTTTGACGTTCCGACAAGCTCTCCCAAAGATCGATCACACTCTGTTCTTTAAGCTGAGTTTCTTTAACGGCTTTATCAATGCGCACAACTAAAGAAGCGTAATCTTTATCGGCGTTTTCATTAGCCAACTCCCCGACTTGGTCATTCAAAGGTTTTTTATTAGCAAAAACCTGATCCTGCGCCACCAACTCTTCCGGTTCTTGGCGCTGCTCCATCGGTTCGTACTCTTCAACCTGTTGACCGGCTGCGGGCTTTGGTCCCATCGTCAATTTCGTAATGCGATCTTCCGCATCGACGTTGGTGATCAATTTCAATTTTGTTGTGAAAGTTTTTACGCGCTCCAAAGAATTCTCAAGAGCGCTGACTTTACTTTCAACGACTTGGAATTGTTTGATCAATTGGGCATTTTCCGCTTTCAGGCGTTTGTTTTCCATGGCTTGCAAAAGCAAACCAAAATAATCCACAAGTCCCGCGGCGAAAATGATGATAATAACGGCAGAGATAAAGGAGATGGCTTTAAGCCAAGCAGCCGAGAGCACGATCTTACGGGTTTTCCCCGTCTGATTGCTCACAATAAACAGCGTGACCTTTTTCTTATCCAACTCCGAGACTCCTAAAAACTATTCGTGAAAGTGCAGTAGCATGACTGTGACGTTGTCGTCTCCGCCATTGGCTAGAGCTTGTTCTACACAAGCTTTGACTGCTTTGTCAGGTGTATTTTGATTCAAAATTTCAGATATTCTTCCGTCTTCCACTAAACCCGAGAGTCCATCGGAGCACATCAGAAACATTTCCCCAGGAAAAATCTCTCTCTCAATAATATCTGGATAAACATCACGCTCATATCCCACACTGCGTGTGATGACGTTTCGCCCCACAAATTGGCGCACTTGCTCTTCACTCATCACGCCGGCGCGCAATTGTTCATTGATCAACGAATGATCTTCCGTGATCTGCCAAAGGTTTGGACGTTTAAATAAATAGCAGCGTGAGTCACCGACATTCCCGACATACAAATGTTTGCCGCGAATATAAGCCATCACCATCGTCGTTCCCATACCCGCAAGCTCAGGACGCTCGTTAGCGGCTTTATCGAAAATTCTTTTCGATGCTTCTTCATAAGATTGAAGAATCAATTCGCGCGGGGATTTTTTATGCGCTTCAGGTTGCAACATGATTTCTTCAACCGTTTCAACGGCCATACTGGAAGCGACTTCGCCTCCTGAATGTCCACCCATTCCATCTGCCACGATAAAGAGGCCAAGCTCTCTATTGATAAGACAAGAATCTTGATTTGAATCACGTCGAAGGCCTTTATCTGTCAGATACCAAGAGTCAAATTTCATAGATGTTTCATTTTCACCCAACACTGACAAAGGAGTCAAAGTCTGGTCCTGGACTAGAGTCGCATTTCGCGCGTCCAACTCACCAACCCCCTCATTTAAAGTGTCATACTACCGATAGGAAGGGGTGAGGTCTTATGATGAAGTCACCGTCTTTCAGAATGTATGTGTTACTGTCTATAGTCTTCCACATTTTGGTTGTGGGAGGTTTCCTCGTTGTAGAACATTTCACACCTCAAGAGCCGAAGACTGAAGCAGTGAGCATTAACTTTCTGAGCCCGGAAGACCTACAAAAAATGGCGCAGATCGAAGAGCTTGCTAAGAAGAAAGCCCTTCTTCCCGCCAATCAAATAGTTGAACAGAGTGAAGTTTCTGCAAACGAAGAAGCTCCGGACAACGCACGCTTTTTAAGCGCAAAAAATCAAAAAGTTCAGAAGCAAACTGTCGCAGCAGAGCGTGGCCAATTTCAAAATGTGAAGAAGGCAGCTCCACAAAAAACTGGACCTAAAGGCGATGGCAAAGCCAAGAACGTAGCCACGGCGGAAGAATCCAAAAAGCAAATCGCAAAGGATCTTTTCAAAGGGTTTGACGCCAGCGAAGCCTTGGAAAGACAGAAACTCGCCGACAAACAATCTGGACTTGGCGAAGGTCGTGGAAACGGTGAACAGAACACGGGAACCGGCGCTGAAACAAGTCAATCTAACGACTACATCAAAGATGTCGAAGTCGGTCTTGAAACTGTTTTGAACACGCGCGAGTTTAAGTACTACTCTTACTACAATCGCATCCGCAAACAACTTTCTCAACATTGGGAAGGACGCGTGCGCGATAAACTTTCGAAACTTTTTAAAGAAGGCCGTGCTCCTGCAGCTACGAACCAAGATCGCATCACGAAACTGATGATCGTATTAAATGACAAAGGCACTCTTGTGCGTGTACAGGTTTTAAGTGACTCCGGCATCCGCGATTTGGATGACGCTGCCATTGAAGCCTTCCGCGCGGCGGCTCCATTCCCGAATCCTCCAAAAGGAATCGTTGAAGGAGATGGCACTGTCAAAATTCGTTGGGATTTCGTTCTTGAAACTTAAATTGTCCGAAACACGATTTCTAACTCATCTCCTTAACACCTAAACTCTCATTCAATGCTGGAATAGATCTTCCAAAGATCTGCCCAGCATGGAAAATAATCGCACCGCAATCATAAGTTCTTATTTCGCCGTAAGAAATCTTCTAGGACTAACCCGCTAGAATTTTCTTTAAATCTTTAAGCGATGTTGCAGCTTGTTCCACTAAATACTTCTCGTATCTGGCATCCTGACCATTGAACTCAAAAAGGTCTGTCCAGGAATGAGTTTCGGTGATCTTCATCACTGCGACAAAGTCACTGCACCCATAAGTGACTTCTTCAATATCCTCAAGGGAGTCTAGGACGCAATAAAATCCCTGATAGCTTAGATCTCCCTGAAACTTCCAAATTTTATCGACGTCGTTGCTGATAAATGTCTTATCAAGAACAAAGCTTTCATCAGATGAGCGCAGAAAACGGAGACATATGATTTGTCCTTCCACAAAATCATGAATCGAGACCTGATTTTTCAGCACCCCATAGAGTTCATATTCATCTTTAGCGAATAATATCTGCCCCTCTGTCATAACCCTTCTTATCGGAAATTTTGGGAAAATTCCGCACCAAGAAATTTAGGATATTTTTCAAAACAGCGGACAAATTGGGGCACCTTCAAATTCTTTGGACAACGAGGGAGCCTGCGGTGCCCTTATATTGGTTCCCGGCCTCAATATTATTGGCCTTTTCCTTGTATTCCTACTCCTGAAATGTTGGCTTCAGAAATGTTAACTAAATAGTTAACTTTTTAGGTAACTATTTACAAAACAGATCTGTAGAGGCGTTTTGAAAGTGTTTATAACTAGCGTCATCGCAATGAACACTTTTAAACAAAGGAAAATAAAGATGAAAACACTCGCTAAAACAATTCTTCTTTGCACTAGTCTTACGATGGCTCTTACTGCTTGCTCTCCTGAAGAGAAAAAAGACAAACAAGTCATCACCGCCAACCAACAAATGAACTCTCAAGATCTTGCCGATTCTGGTGAGCAGCTGATGCAACCTCACACTCTTCACCTTGCGGACCGCGTTTTTGAAATGGCTCTTGAAAAAGATCCAGGAAACAAAAAGGCTCAGTTCTATCGTGCTTTTCTTAAAAGATTTATGATCTTTGAAGGCGTTCTTTACCGAGTCGCTCCTTATGTAGAGAAATATGGTGATAAAGCTCTTTTCCAAAAGAACCTCAAACAGATCCCAAATCACCCTCTCAGACAGTTCCTTCTAAAGTCCAATGGTGGCAAAGCGCAAATTAGCACTCTGGCCGATATGCAAACACTTTTGGTGGAATACCGTGACGCTGTTCAAAGCTTCCGTGATTTCGTGACTCAAAATCCAGATATGAATTTGGATCTTTACTTAAATCCAATGCTTTTCTCGAATCAGATCAACAACAACTTGAAAGACTCTTGCCAAATTGTTTCTCAAGGAGAAGACAATTTCAAAGTGGAGTGCGATTACTCGGACATCGCTAAAGCAAAAATCAACATGGCGGATTTGATTGCGCTGAAACAAGCGGCCGCTGGTGAAATCTTGTACCTCACTCTTTATACGAGCTACAGCGTAGGAAGCATCGACCAATTCCTTATCGACAATAAGGACGGCAAGCTGACTGCAAAAGAATCTTTTGAAAAATTGGAGTCCATCCAAGACGTCGGCCTTTTGATGAAAAACCAAAGCATGACGGCCGTGCGCAAGTTGGGTGCTGATTTCGGTGTGGGTTTGAAATGGGCTCTGCAATATCAAGACTCTCTCTGCCCGAAAGATAAAAATGGTAAGTCCCTCGGTCGCAAAGGTTTCGTTGTGAATGATATGTGCGTGACGGATACGGCGAATGCACAAAACACTTTGGCCACTTTGGATAAAGTTCTTGCCGGCACAATGAAAGTTACTTTGGGTGAAAACGACGCCAAGATCGAAAAGAACATGAACATCATCACTCTCTTCGACCGTCCCGTTCGTGATCTTCGCAGACTTGCACCAGCTACTTGGAATGCAGAAGGTTCAACAGCAACGTCTTTGAGAGATAAAACTTTCGGTGGCTTGTTCCCAGATGGCGATGTTAACGACTTGTTCAAACATAGCGGTAACAACTAATTCTTAGGAACAAAACCCATGAAGATTCAACTTCTCCTCCTCACCTTCATGAGCCTCACAGCAGGGACCCAAACGGTCCTTGCTAAAGGCATTGAATCGTCCATGGGTGGTTTTACTTTGAATACCTGCTCGGAAACTAAAAACGAGTGCATCCAAATCAAAGCCGAAAGAACTCAAGGCAGCCAGTTGAAACCTTTGCATATGTTAACCCATCCCGAAGTCACAATCACTTCTCAAAAATCCGCGAAGAGCACGGTTCTTCACGGCGACACGGGATACATTGATCTGAATGAAAATCAGCTTGTCCTTTATAAAAGAGACAAAGGACAGTTAACAGAAACATCCATCAACTTGACGACCCTTGAGCGCTTCAGCACTAAGCCAGGTGACCTATGAAGACGCTGCTCAGTTTACTTCTTATTCTTTCTTCACTTGCGATGGTGGCCTGTCAAGGTCAGCAAAAAGAAACCATTCGTGAAATCATCCGCGAACCTATTCAAAGCAGTGAACAAAACCAAGGTGGCGTTGACGACGGCGGCGGAGGCAACGGCGTGAACGGCCGTCCTCTAGAATCTTTCGCCGTCAGAATTCAAGACATCCCGGCCTTTAATTCTTTAGTACTTCCGATCATTCGCAAAGTGAGTGAAACGCATCCCCGTTTTGCTTCAGACATGGTGCACATTGCTTTGAACCGCACTTGGTATTTGGTTCCGGTTGAGTTGAACAAACTTCCTGCTCAAGTCGTGGGAATCGGTATTGCCGATAAAGATTTGCAGCAATTGGCACTGCAAACTTTGAGTCATGTGTGGATGAATTCAAACTTTTTTGAAAAATTTCCTGCAGGCGACGAGGATCGTGCGAGACTGATCCTGCACGAGATCATCATGGGAATTCGTTTGATGAAATATCAAAGTGCGCTCGATCAATGTTATTCAGAAATCGCTGTTCTGAAGTTGGATACTGCTAAAAATTCTGAATACCGCAAGCTTCGTGAAGCCTGTGCTAATAAATATGGCCTGGCGTTACCTGACGGACCAGCAATTCCGGGTGTGAGCAAACGAATTGAACTTTCCAAAGAAGACTACGATCACGTTCGTGAATTGGGCGTGCACTTTTGGAATGAAAAAGGTGAAACAACAAAAGCCGAGCTTGAAGCTTGGCTTAAGGATAAAAACTTCAGAAAATACTAACGAAGAGTTCCCCAGAACTCGCGAATGTTATGTTTAACCGCCTTGTCTGATTTTTTGGAGAGGCGGAAAACAAGGCCGACAGGTTTCGCATTTACAAAACCAATCACCACTCTTCTTTCAGGAATTTTTCCTTCTTTATCAGCGTCGTCAAATTGGGCTTCACAAGTTTTACCTGTGTGCGAAGTGAAGAGTTCAGCTCCGTGATATTTTAAAGAGCTTTCCTTTAATGGACCAAAAATGCGAGTCAAAAGTTTTTCGCAAAGGTCTTTATCCATCGACAAAGTTTCAATGCCTTTAAAAGTATAAAGATCCACAGTGCGCAGGTCTTTTGCGGGCTCCCCATTGCGAGTAATAATACCTGCGAAGTCATCCACCTTGCCAATGTCGAGCATGGTCTGATCATTTTTAGATAGAAACTCGATGCTTTCTTTGGATTTGATAGGCGGCTGCACCTTTTCCTTGTGCGGAGTTTCCGCCGAAGCGAAAGACGATAACATGAGCAAGCTGCCGACCACGAAGAGAGAAATCATCTTTTTCACAAACATCACCCTTTACTGAACACCGTTGCCGTTGGAAGTTGTTTTCGTTGAGCCGCCTTGAGCCTTGCGAATCTTCTGAACAATGCCCGCAAACTCAGCGTCGCTGGATTTTTTAAATGTCACACCCTGAATGGAAACAGAGCGACTGCCTTTGACTTGAGCGCTGTAAGTCTTGCCATTTTCCAAAGTGACTTTGAAATTGCTTCCGTCAAAACAAACTTTTTTAAGATAACCATCGTCTGTATAGATATCACCGGGTTTCCATACATAGCCTTCTAATTTTAGCTTGGACCCCACGGAGCGAATTTTCAGGCCTGCGGTTACAAACATACTGTCTGCCGTTAACATCGCCGGAAGTTGTTGGACGATGGAAGGGAATTCACTTTTTTTAGCTTCAAAATCAGCAGATGAAGTGACACAAGTTTCAGCAGCCAATGCGGCTGGCACTGCGAAAATTCCCAATAGAAAACTTGCAAGCAAACGATGGTACCCGAACGTCATGGTCATCCTTTTGTTTTAAGTATTTACTCTTTTTAGTATCGGCTTCCTGAGGGATATTCTAAATTGCAAATGGACAATTCTCCACGACTTCTCGCGGACTCTTCTTGCTTAAGTCTGGTTGGTTCCTAGCGCGAACGCCGCGACAGACGCGGATTCTCAGACTGAGACACTCCTTAGTATTCAAACCAGTCAATATTCAAACAACGTACGACTTCCGATTTTGAGGGAATGACTTTGGCCGTGATTCCTTGAACAAAGTTGGGAAGTTCCTGCCTCACCCAATCTGCCACTTCTTGGGAAAGAGCCATGGGACCTGAATAGAAGAAGTCGTCATCGCGGGTGAGATTCATTTTGCTCGTGGCTTGAATATGCCAGTTCTGCAAATGACGACCGACCAAAGGAGATGAAGTTGGCAAATACGTTCGGGAGGGGCCCAACTTCAACTTACTTTTTTCTTCAATTAACAAATTATGCGTGATGAGAAAGTCCAAAACTTTCTGCACGTGATTGCGCGGCAGATTCAATCGAGTCGAAAGAGCTTCGGCATCGTTGAACTTCCCTGTGTCGGCGAGCATGCGAATCCCTTGATAAACCCAGCTTGAATAAAAAATCATGCGGGCTTCATCATTGAGCTCATTCACCTTCACGCGGTTTTCTAATTTCTTGGATTTCTCTTGCCGTGCTTTGATCTGACGATGAAAACGCTTTTGCAGTTTGTGACTTCCTGCTCTTCCATAATCTACGAGCAGTAGAAAAAAATCCGTTTCGTCGTCATCCAAATTTAAGTAGTCACAGAGGTCCGATGCCAGCTCGAGGCTCAAATGTTTATCGCCTTTAAAGACCTGGCTCACCATTGTCGTAGAAACTCCCAAAGCCTGCGCCAAACGACGGTACTCCCCGAACCCCTGACGAGGTTGGTTTTCGACCCACGCATTGTAGAACTCTTTGTAGTCTGAATAGTGATATATCGAAACTGACATAAATCTATTAACTAATTAGTTAACTTTTCTGTCAACTTTTTACAAAACAGATCTCAAAAGCTGGACTGCTGCGCTGTATAAATGGCTCCAACAAACCATCCCTACGAAAGAGGTCTCAAATGAAATCGATTCTGCTCTCACTTATCACATTGTTCAGTTTAAATGCCATGGCGAACACAGATGAAACCGTTGTCATCGAAAGTCGCAAAACCATCGTTGAAAAAGATTCTAGCGAACACATGCGCATGAACAAAAAAATCACCGTGCAATGGCAGCTTTTCGGATCAGGAGCTAACGGCACTTCTCAGTCGGCGATCATCGCGGGTTACCACTTGGATCGCAATTCCATTATTCAATTGGAAGCCGGCGGTGGAGGTAATTCTTTTCGCACATTTTTCAGTAGCAGCGAATACTCTTACAACAGCTACTCTGTAGGAGCGCATTTCAAAAAATTCTTAGGCAATTCTTTTTACGTAAAAACCGGCGTCGATTATCGCTCGGTCGATTATGTCTTCAACTACGGATACTCTTCTGTGAAAACAGGTTTTGAAGGAAACTCTCTCGCAGCCAGCCTCGTAATCGGAAACCAGTGGCAATGGGACAATTTCACATTGGGATGTGACTGGATTGGCCTTTCACTTCCGTTTGCCCACACGGTCACTTCTGAAACTTTGTCGGCTGATGCTGATTCCTATCACAGAGCAAACTTGGATGAGGACGAAGAGCATTATTTAAAGAATGGCTACGCACAAGCTCTCCGATTTTATGTGGGATATTCATTCTAAACTTTAAAATATCCTCTAGATCTTTTTTAAAATTTAGCCGTATACTGATTTTTAATAAACAAGGATTGGTTTCATGAAATTAGTTGCGGCTTTTTTGATTTTGTTTTCGTTCTCTCAATATACTTTCGCGCAAGATGAGGTGACTGTCGTCGATGAGCCGACTCCCAATCTTGTTTTTCGCAACTCCAGTGAACACAATCGTATGGATAAAAAATACTCCACACTTTTTCAACCCCTCGGCATCGGGTCTTCTGGTGTAGGCGAGATGGCGCTAATTCTCGGAAAACATTTAGATCGCAACGACATTATACAAGTTGAAATTTCAGAAGGCGGAACTGGAAAGGGTTGGAGGCATTCACATGCTACGCTAAGAACAAAAGTCTTCGGTCTTCATCACAAACATTTTTTTGGAAATTCTTTTTATACCAAAGCGGGACTAGATTACCGACAAGCCAAATATGATTATTATTACGACGCAAATGAAAATTACAGTTTTGAGGGCGACGGAATTGTCGCAAGCTTCGCCATCGGAAATCAATGGCAGTGGCAAAATTTTACTTTGGGATGTGACTGGGTGGGTCTTTCGGCGTCCCTCACTCGCAATATTAAAAATGAACGAATCAGTTCAACACCCTACTCGTGGGTAGAGGAACGCCTCAAGGAAGACGAAGATTTCTATTTCATGAGAAACACCCCCCAGGCCCTCCGTTTTTACGCAGGATATTCATTCTAAAGGGACCTAATTTTTAACTTATTTACCTAGGGGCTGCGCAGTATGTAGTCCCTAAGGCCAAAATAGAGCCAGAACTCTTGCTGCGGGGCTTAAATCCATGGACTCCTCCTCTGTACAGTGCTAGTTTGCCAGACGCTAGAAAAGTACTAAATCCGAAGGAGAATCACTTGGATAACTCTACTCTAAAAAATGCGAAACCTGAGGTTCTAGATTCCATCGCTAGACGTGCCCACTACTTGGCAACTCAGATGATCTGGCAAGCCAATCATCGCACTGACAAAGAAAAAGGCGACCCAAAAATCGGGGGCCATCCGGCTGCTTCAGCAAGTTCACTTCACATCATGGGTGCCTTGCACTTGCTTGTGAAATCAAGCTTCGATCATATCGCGAATAAGCCCCATGCTTCGCCAACAGATCACTCTTACAACTATCTTTTGGATCTTTTGTTGAAGAACGATTTGTCAAAATTGACTCAAGAGCAAGCCGACCAAGCGATGAACGGTCTGCGTAAATTCACTGACGGCAGTGAATTCGTATTTCAATCTTACCACTCGGCTTACGATCCTGATCACCACAACTTCTTCCCGTCTGGGACAGTGGGTATCCCACCTGTTGAAGCGGGTTACATGGCCTTGGCTTACCGCTATGCCCGTGAGCACGGTTATGAAGTGCCAGATGCCCACTTCTGGGCCGTCTGCGGAGACTCTGAATTCCGTGAAGGTTCTATGTACGAAGCGGTTCCTGACTTTGCAGAACGTGAGCTCGGTTCTTTGACTTGGATCTTGGACTACAACCGTCAATCCCTTGATGGTCACCGTATCACGAACAAAGAAATCATGAACGGAACAGACGCGGACCGCGTTGAGCGCACAATGGCTGCCAACGGTTGGGAAGTCATCCAAGTTCGTCACGGTTCTAAACGCCAAGCTTTGTTCAAAAAGAAAGACGGCGACACTTTCAAAAATTTCCTAGAGAAAGAATTGGAAGATTACGAACTTCAAGCCCTTCTTCTTGTTCAAGACATGAAGGCTTTGAAAAAAGGTATCGCAAAAGAACATCCAAACATGAAGAAGTTCTTAGAGAGCATCACGGACGAAGAATTGTTCGATGCAATCCGCGATTTCGGTGGCCACGATATGCTTGCTTTGGCAACGGCGATGGAAAAATCGAAACAATCAAAACGCAAACCAACAATCATCATCGCTCACACTTTGAAAGGTTGGGGTTTGAAAGCAGCGGCTCAACCGGGCAACCACTCTTCTTTGCCACAAGAAGAAGAAGTGAACGAATTGAAAGCAAAACAAGGCATCAAAGGTGAAAAACTTTATGAACGTTTTGCTGCAGGTTCCGTGGAAGGCAAATTCTTGGCAGCGCGTGGAGAGAAGTTGTATTCTGAAATTAAAGCGCAACACGCTTTGAAAGCGAAAAACCAAGATTACTTCTTGAAAAAACTTACTGAGTTCGGCGAAATCCCTCAGTCTTTGGACATCAACACGAAAATGACTAGCTATCCACACACACAATGGATGCTCGGTCAGTTGACAGCGAAATTGACTCGTATTTCAAACACTCCGCTGGATGAGTCTAAATTGGCTGAAAAACAAAAAGCTCTGACAGACACAGAAAAACCATTCAAACTTCCTGGCGAATTGTTCATCTCTATGGCGCCGGACGTGGGGACTTCAACGAACTTGAATCCTGCGATGGATGGTAAAATCTTCGGTGCTCCAGTTGTTCAAGACTTGGAAACTGAATTGGGCGTTAAAGACCACAAACTTCCTGACCTTGTTCCTGGCGAAGAAGTTTCAGACCGCTTCTTGCGTTTTGAAATCGCGGAAGGCAACGTGATGTCTTGCGTGGGCGCATTCGGAAAAATGCGTGATGTTTTGGGAATTCCAATCATTCCTTTGATGACGGTTTATGACTTCTTTATCAAACGTGCCTTGGACCAATACTTCTACAACCTTTACTGGAAATCTTCTTTCATCTGCGTGGGAACTCCATCTGGTGTGACTTTGTCTCCAGAAGGTGCGCAACACGGTTGGAAGTCTGACATCCAAATCCCGAACCAAATCACTTGGGAACCGTTCTTCTGCCAAGAACTTGATTGGATCCTTTGCGACACAATCAAACGTCACGTGATGAACGACAATGCGGGCCGTACAGGCACGTTGCTTCGCCTTGTGACTCGTGGTGCGGAACAAAAAGACATGCTTCACTACTTGAAAAAACAAGCTCGCTTCAAAACGGGTCTTGAAGGCTCTTTGGCTCGCGCTGAATTCCCAGTGGCTGGCGCTTTCAACGAAGAAGAGTTGGGCACATTGGAAGAAGCACAGATCATGTCTGTGATCCGTGAAGAAGTTCTTAAAGGCGCTTACTACTTGATCGATTACCGCGGTTACGCAGGTTACGAACCAGGTGACAACGTTGTGAATATCTTTGCCATGGGTTCACTGGTGACTGAAGCGATCAAAGCTTCTGAAGCCTTGCTTGCTCGCGGCATCTACGGAAACGTGATCGTTGTGACATCTTCAGATCTTTTGGTAGGTATCCAAGCTTACGAAAACGACTACGACTATTTGAAAAACGGTCTTGGCGTGAATTCGAATCTGTATTTGAGAAAATCAGACGAAGTGACTACAGGCGATCTTATCACTGTTGCGGGCAAACGCATCCCTGCGGTGAGTGTTGCTGACGGTGAAGCTGGATTGCTTGATAACATCGGTTCTATCATCGGTGTTCGCCAAGAGCCTTTGGCCGTTCGTAAACATTCTAAGTGCGGTCGTCCTTCAGAAATCTACGCTTACCATGGCATCGACGCAGAATCTGTTGTTGAAGCTTGCGGTAAAGTGTTAGCTGAAACAGCTCTAGAAAAAGTGATTGTGTCTGAAAACGCTCTCGGTGAAGCTCATCAAGCAGAGGGACGCGCAGGACACTGGACTGATCTATGGCCTGCCAAAACTCCGGTGCAAAAGCATTAAACTGGAACTAAATGAACTACAGCGAGATCGCAAAACAAGAGCTCCCCTTTGATGGGGAGTTCTTTTTAGCAAGAAACAAAAAGTACGAAGAATTGATTTTCTTCGTTCACTTTTACGAAGGAACCAAGAAACAGCTCCTTCGCCACATCAAGCTTGTGAATTCGCTTGGTTTTGATGCCTTCGCTTTTCATCTTAAAGGCAGCCACAAAGATCTTCTGTCACTCACTCTTCCTATCAGCGCTAAAGGTTCTTTCGGAACCAAACACATCTATGCTGATCAAATCGAAACTCTGCTCAATCTGATTCCGGGAAAGAAAATCATCTTTTCGTTTTCAAATCCCACGGCCGCGGCGATTGAAGCGATGGCGCGCAGGCACTGTTCGGACACGCTGGCATTGATTTGCGATAGCGGGCCCACGGCGCGTTTTATTCCTTCAGCCTACAACTTGTATAAACATGAATATAAAATGCAGCCCTTCGCTTTAAGACTCGCTCTAGCGCCGGTTTTAAGTTTGGGCTGGAGTCCGTTTCTTCATAAGGATCTGCAAAAAGATCTCAGCACTTTCCCACGTGGTTTTAAAATTCTTTCGATTCGTGGCTGGAAAGATCTTTTGATTCCGCCAAGTCACATTGATGAAGTTTTTGAACCCCATGCCCAACTGGAATGGACAAAGCTGTCTTTACCGGAAGCAGGACACCTCACGGGTCTTCGAGATTTCAAAGAAGAATATGCCCCTGCTGTTGAGAGATTCCTGAAAGACGTTGCCACTCCCCTATGATTGAGTTTGATGCGAAGGACCCTTTTCCTCTTCTGTCTTTAGACTCTTACACTTACAAAGAAGCTCAGGATCATGCGATCCTCGTCGATGAGTGGTTGGGGCTGCAAATTCAAAATTGTGAGGGGAAAGTTCGAGCTCGCTCTGCTTCCGATACCGACGTGGCTCAACAAAACTGGGAGCATCTTTCTCCCCAAGCATTTCAAACTCCCTATGTGGAAATTCGCAATATTCTGGATTTATTAAATCTATCTGCGGGAAAACACATCGTTGATCTGGGATGCGCTTATGGAAGAATGGGATTTGTTCTGGGCGCTCATTATCCGGGCGTTCACTTTCGTGGTTATGAGTTGGAGCCTGCGCGTGTTTTGGAAGCTCAACGAATTCTTGCAACCTATTCTTATACGAATATCGCAATTCATGTCGCTGATCTTGCTGCGGAAGATTTTGTTCTCCCGGAAGCCGATGTGTATTTCATTTTTGATTATGGCAGCGAAAATGCCGTTAAAAAAACACTTGGCGATCTTCAAAAAATCGCGCAAAAGAGAAGCATTGAAGTCGTGGCTCGCGGTCGCTTAAGCCGTTTTTTAATCCATAAAGAGCATCCGTGGCTGGCGGAAATCCACGCCCCGCGCCACTTTCACCATTTCTCCATTTATCAATCGTAATTGTTCGCTATAAAACCTATAGAATTTTCAAAAACGTTCTCTAAGAGATCATAATTAGCTCCAAAATGAAGTAATTTCATTTACCTACGACGATGTCCCTCATATAAGTCACTTCGTTCTCTCGCCGACTTAAATTTTCGGAGGTTTTATGAAGCCGTTCGCTATGGGTCTTTTGAGTCTGTTTATTTCCGTCTCTGCATTCGCAGAAACTCCCGCCGCATTCACTGCACTTACTTCTATTTCCTGTGAACAAGAAAATGGTGATCAGTGGTACGAAGTTGGACTTCTCCCTTTTGAAAATAAGAACGGTTACCTTATGGCTGTCGTTCTTCACGACGACAACGATCAAAGCTCTCGTCTAGTACTTGAGACTCCGGTTCAGCAAGTCGAAGGCAAGAACACTTTAGTGTTTGAAAATGCGCGCAGCACAGTTCGCCTTGTTGTTACTTACAACAACACTCGCCTTTCCAAAGGCACGCTGACAGTTCTTAAAGACGGCCCGGGCGGCCTTACTCAGGAGCTCAGCTGCTACAAACAAGGTCGCATTACTTATGATCGTATTTCAAAGCCTCAACCTCGTATTTCTGTAGGTAGCTAATACTATGAACTTACCTTTTGACACTTCATACTCAGATCTTTTGGAAATGCAAGACGCCCGCGCTTTTTTGAAAAGAGCGTTGGAGGTTCGTTACCGCAAAAAAGGTAAGATCAATCTTGCCGATTTCTCTCGTCGCGCCGGCTTTTCTTCACGCAGTTTTCTTTCAGAATATCTTGCTGGAAAAAAAGGTCTTTCTAGAGAGAGCGTGGGACAACTTAAAACGGCTTTGAAACTTCCCAAACCTTACTTGGATCTTTTTTCTTTGTTAGTTGGAAAAGACCAGCCCGAGCTTTTGGCAAGAAGACTGTCAGTGGAAGATATCGAAAAACAGATGGGTTCCATCAAAGTCTCTGTAGCTCGCCAAACAGAAGCGATGTCACAGATCAAAGATCCTAGCCGTCTTATTTCTAAACCCACTTTGTTCCGCGTTTTTGCGGCTCTGGGAACAGAAGAAGAAGGTGCAAGTCTGAGCGAAATCGCAACCCGCGCCAGCATGAGTCCTGAGAATGTGATTGAATCCCTTCAGTTCTTGATGAACGAAGGTGCCATCACAACACAAAATGGACGTTACTATGTGCGCTCACATCAAATTGATTTCCTCAAGATGTCTGATTCTTCAAGTCTTGCCGATCTTACCAGAACTTTGTGCTCGCAAATCCGCGCTGATGCCAATGAGATTGCTGCTGATTCTAAGAACTACATTTTCTACACAGCATTTTCTTTGCAATCCCATCAGCTTCCGGAATTCAAAGAAAAACTTCGTGAAGCCATCTTTGGCGTTCTTGACCAATATCAGGACGACAAAGGCGACAGCGTGCACGAAGTGTTTTTGTGCACTAAATCTTAGGCCTGCTAGACTATTTATATTCGGACACTAATCTCAAATCCCATGGAGGACGTATGAAGTCACTCGTTATGGGATTGTTCCTTAGTGTCTTTTTTATTTCATCTGCTTCGTGGGCCGGTCGCGGCTACCTCTATGAAGCCAACTTCAATCACATGGGAGATTCGTACTTGGACCGCTTGGAGTCCATGCCGACGGATCAGCTTTCATCTTTGGCCAACGACAAAAGAAATATCTGTATCCATAGATATCGCGGAATTTTGGATGACGGCGTTCTCGATATCCGTATCGCCCTTGGCTACTTCGATTGGACAACGGGAAACAATGTTTACGCAGGCCACACAAACTATGGCCTAAGCCCCTCGATGGATCTGGGAGCTTATTCTGCATTGAAACGTCTGCTGCTGACTCCCTGTTATGGCAAAGCTCGTTTCTGCGGATTCCGCCAAGATCCAAAAAACTCTTATCGCTTCCTGCGTGAAGTGCAAATTCACGGCAACAAGTATAATGCGCGAGTTGAAATTCACTTTTCTTCTGCGACAGAGTACCTGAATGCCAATCTGGTGGACTATCGAACAGAGCAAAAACAGCGCACGCAATTTATGGAAAATTATTTCGCTCGCGCTCTGCAAGAGGCTGACGCCGTTTTCTATTTCGGACACTCTCGCAATGGCGGAGGCCCGGACTTTGCGCCGCCCATTTTTATTCCCGGTCGCAACAAAGTAAATTACGACGGCTACTATGAAGTGCAAAGACCGGGATTGAAAAAAATGATTTCGGCTTTGAACAATGGTAGCAAAAAGACAGCCGTTATTGGTTTGATGTCGTGCGCTTCCCGAGATCACTTTCTCAGTCGTGTGCGTGCAGCCGCTCCAAAAACGGGCGTGATCACCTCGATGGATGTTCTGAATGTGGACGAAGTCTATACCGCGATGATTGGTGGAGCCGACGCTCTTTTACGAGGACAATGCCAGCGCAGCTTCTATCAGCAACTGCGCATGACACATAACAATCAGAAATTCATCACCATGGATGGAATGTTCGAATAAGCTCGATCTTAGACTGAAGTTAAAAAACACTCTGTTTTAGATCTTCTAAAGTGAGATGATCTAAACGGAGGTGTTTATGGTTAGCTTGGAACAGCTTCCTCATCCTGAGTTTCTGCCTTATCCCAACCACTACACGGCCGCTTTCTTTCAGAATGCCGCCGATGCCGAAAAAGCCATCACAGAGCTTGAATCGCGTGGCTATGATGAAGAGGACTTTAACGTCTTTGAAGGCGAAAAAGGCGTTGAAGCTGTGGATATTGAAGGGACTCATCACAATGTCTTAGAAAAATACATGCGCAAATTTATTAAAATTTCTGATTCTGCTGAATGGCGTTTCTTAAGCGAAGCCGATCGTGAGATCAAAAACGGTCATGTGCTTTTGTGTATTCCCACTCCTAACGATCGGCAAAAAGACGAAGTCATCGAGGTTTTTAAGAAAACAGGTGCCTATGACATTCGTTACTTCACCCCTCTTTATGTTGAAGAAGTTATGTGAGTGTATTTTACCAAGCTCGCTAAGAATATAAGCTTAACGCATCCTGCATCTGCTTAAATTTTCTTTGGAACTACAACCAAAGAAAGGATGTGTTATGGGTCTTCTTAGTTTTATGAAAAATGCCGGAGAAAAATTATTTGGCACGGAAGCCAAAGCCAATGTGGAGGCGATTAAAAAATATATTCAAGCGCAGGGTCTTTCAACGGAAGGGCTGGAGTTCTCTGTCGATGGCGATAAAGTCAAAGTCAGCGGCAAGGTGGCCGATCAAGAGACCAAAGAAAAAATCATTCTGTGCTGTGGAAATGTTCAAGGTGTGGAATCCGTGGAAGACAATATCACGGTCACAAAACCTGCCGATGAATCGCAGTATCACACGGTGGTGAGTGGCGACACTCTTTCAAAAATTTCACAGCGCTATTATGGGGACGCGAAGAAGTACAATGTGATCTTCGACGCCAACCGCCCGATGCTTTCAAATCCCGACAAAATCTATCCGGGCCAGAAACTGCGCATTCCCGCTCAAGGACCTACACAAAGACCGGGAGCCGAGAAGACTTTGTAGCCATAAACAAACAAACGGACTTCTTTTTAGTAACTCTTAATTATTGATTTTATTCGGCATTTAAGAAACTAAAACCTTGGTCTATATTTCTCATGAGCTCTTTGACTTACATATAATTTACATAGTAATTTATATGTAAATGGAGAGCTTATGAGCACCCTCGCCCTTCCCGAATTAGCAAATATCCCTTTTGTCTCTGCAGAGCACTTACAACCTCCTGCAGGTCTTTCCACAGGCGTTTCCGTTCTGGATGATTTCCTTTTATGGAGAGGAATTCCTCAAGGTGACTTGAGCCTCTTTCAAGGAATTCCTGGAACGGGAGCGACTTCACTGTGGGTGCGTATTGTGCAAAACGTGCATGCGCAAAACAAGTGGGCCGCTTGGATCAACGGCGACTCCCAATTATTTCCTGCGCACTTGGCTCATCATAAATTGAACTTAAAAAAGTTATTAGTTGTGAAAGAGCCGAAAGAAAATGAACAGCTCTTTTGGCTTTTGCAGGAATTGATCACCAGCTCCCTGTTTGAAGTGATCGGCTGCAATCTGAAAGAAATCTTTCTAAAGAACCATCAACTGCAAAAACTCAAACGCCTGTGTCGTCTGCACAAAGTGGCTTTGGTGTTTATCAACCAAAAGCCCACGAAGTTTGTGAATCCTCTTTTTAGTTTGATGGTTTTATTTCAGCGCGACTTTATCACCATTCAAAGAGCCCTTCACCGCCCTACACCTTTTAATATTGCCGGGAGTATGATCCATGCGAACTTTATGCATCAATTTAAAAACGCCGCAAGAAAGCTCCTCAGCTGAGGCTTTTTTGAGCTTAAGTCCCCGGGTGCAGTTTCGTTTTCCGCATTTTATTTTTGTGGAGATCGAATCGACTTCGCACTTCTTCGGTGGAGAGGTTGGGAGTTTAAATAAAGCTCTCGATATCGCTGGAAAGTTTTCTTCGGATGTAGCGGCGGCTATTGCTGACACTCCGGCTGCTGCACAGATGTTTGCACGCTGGAGACCTTCCTATGTCGCTCCTCGCGGAAAAGAACAAGAAGGTTTTCGTGGTTTGGGACTGGATGCCTTAAAAGATTTAGAAGGTCTGCATCCTTGGCCCCAGAAGAAGCCTATCGAACATATGATTTCGTTTTTTCACACCTTAGGTGTGCATGGTTTAGAAGACGTTCTTAATTTTCGTTCCAACTCGCTTCGCGAAAGATGGGGGGATTTCGGTGTTTTACTTTGGAATCGTTTGCACTCTCAAGACTCTCAGGTCATTTCACCTCTTGTTCCTCGCGACCCTCTTGTGGGCTATGGTTACTTTGACGATCCCATAGGAGCCGTGCCTCTCTTGATGGCGCGTTTAAAGCCCCATTTAGATATTCTCTTTGCGCGTTTGGCAGGACTTTCTCGTTATGCCCAAAAACTGGATGTGATTCTTCACTGCGAGTATTCGGATAAAAGATATCCGTTCAGCATTGAACCTGTGAGTCCCACCAGAGATCAGGAACTCTTTGAGGATTTGTTAGAGAAAAAATTATCACAGCTGATTTTGGAAAATCCCATTCGTGAGTTTGAGATTTCTTTGTTTGATGTGCCTGAAAAAGTTCAGCAGCTGGATTTCTTTGAACCTCGCGATAACACCGAGGATCGTTGGCGTCGTTTGATCAGCTTTGCCAAACAATCGCAATGTGAAATGGGTTTTTTGCAAATGGAAGCAAGCCACTTCCCCGAACAAAGCTTTCGTCTGGTGACGGATTGGCCAGAGGACTTTAAAGCCCATGACTTGGTTGAACGCCAAGACGAGGCTTTGCAGATTAAATCCGTTTACGCCAAAGGACTTTCTGTCAGTCCCCGTCCTTCTTTGTTATTGGAAAAACCTCAACCTTTGAATGCGTTTGAGGTTCAGAAACTTCGTTTTGTTTCATCTTTGCCCAGCGAGCGTATTGAGTCCTCGTGGTGGCAGATTTCTGTTCAAGAACTTAAAAATCGAGATTATTATTTTGCGCTCTCTCATCAAGGTCAGCTTCTGTGGGTTTTCAAAGATCGCATAAATTCACAGGTGTACTTGCATGGCTATTTTGATTAGTGGAAATCATAAAGTAAAACTTCCTTCGTTACCGCAAAATTCTAAGGCGATTCTTCCCGTTAAAAGGGCTGCTTGTTTTGTCGAGTTGATGGGCCGAAGTAATTTTTCTTTTCTGCAAGGAGCTTCCTCTCCTGAAGAAATGGTTCAAGAGGCCATTAAGCATGGTTACGATGGTTTAGGTATTTGTGATCTCAACGGTCTTTACGGTGTCGCGCGGGGGTTTCAAACAACTCAATCCCCTTCTCTCTTTGCGGCTTCTTTAAAAGCCAAAGAAGGTTTTCATTATCTGATTGGGTCTGAACTGACTTTGACGGATGAAACCGCGGTCACTTTGATTCCCATGAACAAACAAGGTTATTCGCATCTGTGCGAGCTTTTGACTTTAGGGAAAAGACAAGCGGCCAAAGGGTTTTCAAAACTCAGCTTGGAACAAATCGAAAAATACAATCAAGGGCTCTTGTGTTTGGCTTTGCCGCCCTGGACGGATAAACGCTACGAGCGTCTGGAAAAAATCTTTGATGATCGTCTGTATTTACCTGTGTGGCGGGATCTTACCTGGGAATCCCATGAGTTTTGCAAAGACGCATTTGAGTTGGAAGAAAAATATCAAGCGCGTCTTTTTGTCACGCAACGTCCTTTCATGCATGCGCCGGAGCGAAAAGAACTCTTTGATGTGATTACTTGCATTTTGCATCACACGACCTTGCAAGAAGCGAAGAATAAACTGATTCAAAATGGTGAGCGCTGCTTAAAGAGCATCGAAGATCTTTCTTTTTTGTGGCAAGACCGCTTAGACCTTGTGGAAAAAACTGTGGAGATCGCGGGACGTGTGACTTTCTCTTTGGATGAAATTCGCTATCGTTATCCGAACTCGAACCTCCCCGCGGGACTCACGCCCAGTGAGCATTTGCGGGATTTGGCTTGGCAAGGGGCCCGAGGAAGATATCCAGATGGCGTGCCTGAAAAAATCAGGCATATGATTAATTACGAGTTGGAGCTTATTAAGGAGCTTCAGTACGAAGATTATTTTCTGACTTTAAAAGAGATCTGCGATTTTGCCGCCAGCAAAAATATTCTCTATCAGGGGCGAGGCTCGGCGGCGAACTCGGTGGTCTGTTATTGTATTGGCTTAACGTCCGTAGATCCGACGAAAGTGGATTTGCTTTTTGAACGATTTATTTCTCGTGAACGTCGCGAGCCGCCAGACATTGATATCGACTTTGAGCACAGTCGTCGCGAAGAAGTCATTCAACATATCTATGAAAAGTACAACGAGCGCCACGCCGCCATGGTGTGCACGGTGGTTCGTTATCGCTCTCGCATGGCAATTCGAGAAACCGCTAAAGTTTTTGGCATTCCTTTAGCCAAAATTAACGAGATGATTAAATTCATGGGCCGCGATGGTTTCAGTCGTTTACTGGAACCTGCCTCTGCGGAGCGGTTTGGCCTGCCTCAAGACCAGTGGAAGATGTTTTTACACTTAGCTCACCAACTGCGGGGCTTTCCTCGTCACTTGGGAATTCACACCGGAGGATTTTTAATCACGCAAGATCCCATCACAGAAATGGTGCCCGTTGAAAAAGCCACGATGAATGGGCGTTATGTGATTCAGTGGAATAAAGATGATGTGGCTTTGCTTAAGCTGATGAAGATTGACGTTTTAAGCTTGGGAATGCTGACTTGCTTACGCAAATGTTTTGATCTTTTGAAAAATCATAAAGGTCTGCATTTTAATTTAGCCACTCTTCCCTCAGAAGATCCCGCAACTTATGAAATGATCGGCAAAGCAGACACGGTGGGAGTTTTTCAAATTGAATCCCGCGCACAGATGCAGACTTTACCGCGCATGAAGCCTGTGAACTTTTATGATCTAGTTGTCGAAGTGGCTTTGGTTCGGCCCGGCCCTTTGCAAGGGGGCATGGTTCATCCGTATTTACGCCGTCGCCAAGGTTTAGAAAAAGTCACTTATGCTCATAAACTCTTAGAACCTATTCTTAAAAAGACTCACGGGGTCCCTATTTTCCAAGAACAAGTGATGAAGATGGTGATCGCGGCGGCTGATTTTTCTCCAGGTGAAGCCGACGAACTCCGTCGGATTATGTCTTCTGCGTGGAGAAAACAATCCACCATGGATGGGATTAAAAAGCGTATTTTGGATGGTTTTGCAAAACACGGGATTACTTACGAATACGGGGAACAAATTTATAAAACCATCGAAGGTTTTGCGAATTACGGTTTTCCTGAAAGCCATGCTGCGAGTTTTGCACTGCTGACCTATGCCAGTTGTTATATCAAAAAGCATCATCCGGATGTTTTTGCCTGCGCTCTTTTAAACAGTCAGCCCATGGGATTTTACGCTCCCCGCACTTTGGTGGCCGAAGCACAACGCCATGGCGTGGAAGTTCGTCCTTTGTGCATACAACACTCTGATTACGATTACTCTCTGGAAGAAATAAGAGAAAAACAGCACGCCCTTCGGGTCGGCTTACGTTCTTTATATGGAGTGCCTGAGGTTCTGCTGCGTAGAATTGAAGAGTCCCGCAAAACACAAGGAGCTTTTAAAGATATCGCCGACTTCATTCATCGCACGGAGCTTCCGCGCAGTGCTTTGATCAAAGTGGCGGCTTCGGGAGCTCTGGAATGTTTTAACACCAATGTGCGAGAACTTATTTGGCATTTGGAAAGCCTTAGTTTGGATCAAGAAAGTTTTTTATGGGGACACCCTAAAGAACAGTTTAGTTTTGAAGATGAAGAGGACAGCGATGCCGAACATCTGCCTTTTGAATCCAATTGGGATCGCCTGCGCCGGGAATACGACAGCAAAGGTTACTCTGTGGACTCACATCCTCTGTCCGTCCTGCGCTCTTACTTAAAATCGAAGAATCAGGAGTTTATTTCCAAAAGATACGTTCCGTATTTTAATTCCGGAGATCTTCCACGCATGAAAAGCAAAACCAAGGTGCGCTTAGCGGGACTGGTTTCTGTCACGCAAAGACCGCCAACCGCCAAAGGCATGTGCTTTATTACTTTGGAAGATGAATTTGGTTTTATGAATATCGTGATCCATCCCGACGTCTATCAAAAAGACCGTCTGGCGATTTATGGGAAGTCTTTATTGGAAATTCAAGGACAGGTGGAAAAAGTGGGCGACCTCATCAACATTCGCGCCGCCCGCGTTCTTCCTTTGATTTAGATTTTAGAAATAAAATTCATCGAATTTCACGTTCTTGGATTTAAACTCGCTAGAGAGTCCGTTTTCATAGACGCGCAAAACCATATAGTCTTTGCGAATGATCAAAACTAACGGATTCATCGAGCCTAAGCCATGAACTTGATTCGGCGAAATCACGTGGGCCTGCGCTTCAGACAATGGGAAGTCCGATAGCAATGACAACATGTCGGTTTCACGCATTTTCGTTTCGAGGTTGGCGTTCATCACGGCAAAATCCAAGTCACTAGATTTAGAATAGGCCTTTCCATTGATAAAACTTCCGTAAATCACAATGGGCTTATCCGAGTGTTTTAAAAATTTATCCTGCAGACGAAGAGCCGTGAATAAAACGTCCTCCCCTTTTAAAAGAACGGGGATTTGTATTACTTCCTGAACTTTCGCATAATAGGCATCCAAGGTTTCTTCCAAAGAACGGCCTTTTTCATAAATCTGCTCACGGAAAAACTGAGGAGCATTGATTTCCTGGGAAATAATCAAATCAATGTGACGCTTGAAAGTTTTAAATGGACCGTCGTTATTGTATTTCAGTGCCTTCACTTCGTTATAGTGTTCGGCAATCATATTTAAAAGTTGCTGTTTTTTTGCCGGGCTTAGATCCTGCAAACGTGTCTTCGCCTCATCCAAGGAATGAGGTTTGTGCGTCAGCTCCGCAATACCCATGATTTTTTTGTATTTTTCAATAGCCTTTAAAATTCGTTGCGGAGAGTTGGGGTGAAGAAAAATCTCCACCTGTTCCGAGAAAACCCAGTTACAAGTCAACTGGTAGGCCTGAGCAGCCCCACTCAAAAGCATCAAGGTAAAGATTAATATCATTCTCTTCACGGCATTCCTCATATCCACAAACCCTGTCTCATGATGAGACGACTTAGGAACATCGCCCAAATGGGCGCCTCCCTGTCAATCCCCTGAACAACAGAAGGTGCTTAAAAACTTTTTAGAACCAGTACAAAAACGGGTTCTCTTTCAAAGATCAAAAAGAGCAAAAGTGGGACCCGCAAAGACAGTGACGGGGATAGATTTGTTTGGTATTCCGTAATAGATGATTCGTGAAGCTCTCACTTTTTTGTTTACCCCCATGACTCCCCTGGCGAAGAAATATGGATTTCTTTATCAATCCATAGCCCTTCAACATCGCTACGAGAGATGCAAAAAACTGTGGCTACCCCATCTGAAGAACTGCCAAGACTTATTTTTGCACGCGATCCAAAATCTTCCGCAAAAGAAATCCGTGGTTATTTTAGGAAGCTCCCATCTTCATGAAATTCCAATGCATCTTCTGGAAAAGAATTTTGCGAGCATCACACTTGTGGATGTGATTCATCCGATGAAGCATCACTGGATGGCCAAACGCAATTCCCGGCTAAAACTTATCACGCAAGACGTGACACAGAGTTTAGATAAATTAGAGTCCCTCCACTCTCTGGAAGATCTCCATCAAATGATGGACGGCCTTAAAAACCAAGACCTCTTTCACTTTGAAGCGGACTTGATTGTTTCAGGAAATCTTCTTTCTCAGTTGGCCCTTCTTCCCATTCAGGCCTTGGAGAAAAAAATAAAACGCCCTTTGTCGATTGAAGAAAAAGATCACATCTGCACAGCCTTTGCTGAAATACATTTAAAAAATCTCGAAAAGTGCAAAGGGAGAAAACTGGTTTATGCGGATCGTGAAGTCACTTACCGTGATCCTCAAGGCCATGAAATTTACAAAGGACACTATCCTGTTTCATTTGCTCATTTTACAAAAATCAAAGAATGGACCTGGCTTTTAGCCCCCTTGAAAGAAGCCTCAAAAGACTATTCAATTGAAATGAAAATGGAAGCTTACCAAACCGATTAAAACTGGACGCTATGAAGAATTTTATCTTTGCCATAACCTTCACTTTCCTTGTTCTACAAAGCTCCAGTGCTCTGGCCACGATGAAGTTTATCTATCATCCGCCTGAATCCAATCTCGACACTCGTTATAACTTTCACTGGGAAGTTCTTCGTGCCATTTTAGACGCCACGGCAAAAAAGCACGGCCCTTACGAAATGAACCCATCGGTTTTTATGACGGAGGATCGACAGCTCTCGGAAATCCAAAGAAACAAACCTCATCTGACAGTGATGATTCGCGAGACCAATAGAAATATTGAAAAAAGTCTGCTGCCCGTGCGCATTCCAATTGATCGCAATCTTATTGGCTATCGTGTTTTCTTGATTAAGAAAAATAAGCAAAAAGATTTCGATAGGATGTCATCACTGGGTG
Source organism: Bdellovibrio sp. HCB-110 (assembly GCF_047323225.1). Taxonomy (GTDB): domain Bacteria; phylum Bdellovibrionota; class Bdellovibrionia; order Bdellovibrionales; family Bdellovibrionaceae; genus Bdellovibrio. The sequence goes on along the minus strand of NZ_CP178750.1, from coordinate 453,146 downwards.
ACCTTAGAAAAGTCACTCTGGGACAAGGAAAAGGCTGGGGCGACATTCCTATTCTAGAGAATGCCGGGTTCAAAGTTCTTACAGAAATTTATTACGACGACCTTTTTAAATCCTTGAATAAAGAAAAGTACCAAGCATTTCCTCGAGGCATTACCGAAGTTCACGATGAAATAGAAACGTTCAAAAAAATATATCCTCAACTCACCGTCGAGAAAAAGTTTCTGCTTTATTATCCTTTGCCGACATACTTTTGGTTTCCCAATAGCGAAGAGGGACGTTTGATGGCCCTTCGTGTGGAGGAGGGATTTAAAACCATCATCAAAAATGGCACTTATCAGAATCTCTTTGATAAGTATTACTCTTCCAGAATTATGGAGCTTAATCTGAAGAAAAGGCAGATCATTACTATCGAAAACCCACAGCTCCCTGAAACGGTTCCGTTCAAAGACAAAGAACTTTGGTATGAGCCCGTGGGTGACAGATAATTATTTTTTGATGGCGACGAAAAGGCCTTCGTAACTTGGTACGATCGCCGCTTCAAATAAAGACGGATCTGACAGACGTTCGTTGAATTCGCGCATGATCTTCACTTGTTTTTCGGAAAAGCGCTGTTGATCTGTATCGCCCCAGACCGAGCCGCTTAAGAAAATATTGTCTGCTAAAATCAATCCGCCTTTACGCAAATTGTTTTCAGCCCAAGACAGATAATCAAAATAAGCCGCTTTGTTACCATCAATAAAGACACCATCGAATGGACCGTGCGTCGACAGTTTAGAAAGCTCTTCTCTGGCATCCCCTAAAACAAGATGGATTTTCTTTTTGCTTTGATCCATTTTTTGGAAAACCTGGTTCGCCATCTCACCGTGCCTAGGTTCTTTTTCCAAAGTCCAAAGCTCACCACCCTCTGGCAGTGCCTCGAACAAATACTGCGCCGACAACCCCGTCAAAGTGCCGATCTCAACAAACTTTTTTGCGCCATGCAGATGCACGAGCGTCTTAATCAGTTGCGCCTCCGCTGGAGAAATACTGATGCGGGCCAAGCCCAGCTCTTCCGCGAATTTTCGCGATTGTAGTTTGTGCTCATTCTCTTCAACCAGAAGAGATCCCATGTACACTTCTCTGTTAGTCAACACTGTTTCACGCATAGATTTATCATCCCATAGATCTCTATTGAAGTTAACAGGAAGTTAATTTGATGCTGCCTTCCCTTCACAGTTTAATTTTACATACAACTTAAACTCATTTAGGAGGTTCCCATGAGATCTCATGTTTCCGTTTTTAAAATCACCACCGCTCTTATTTTGATGTGGACTCTGGGAGCTTGTGCCACCAAAGAAAAAGAAAAAAATAGAGAGTACATGGGTTCCACGCAAGCTCGCCCTAAATCTTCCGGCTTGTCATCGGCCTCTGAAGATCTTCGTCAAAGTACAAAATTCACAACCCTCTCACAGAACATTCGCTTCAGCGTAGGCTCGACCCAACTGTCACCGTCCAGTCGCCGCGCCTTGAATGAGATCGCGAGTGAAATCAAAAAATCTGAAAACTCTTTTGGGAAAATCCGCATCGCAGGTCTTGCCGATCCCACAGGAGATGCTCAACGCAATCAAAAACTTTCCCAGGCTCGCGCTGAAAGAGTTCGAAACTATTTGATTTCTCGTGGAGTTCCTGAAGGAAAACTAGAAGCCGTCGGCAAAGGTCCGGTCAGCTCGGATTCTATGGCTTCCGCAACCCAAAATGCCCGCGACCGCCGCGTGGATTTTGAGATTGTCGAATAAAACGAAAGACGGCAAGATGTGGGGCTATGAACCCACTTCTTGTTTTTGATCTTGATGGCACATTGATTGACTCTGCTCCCGATATTATCGTGGCAGTGAACCGCACTTTGCAAAATCACGGCAAAAGGACTTTAAGTGACGAAGTGATCATCTCGCACATTGGTGAGGGACTGAAAAAACTCATTGCGGATCTTTTCCTCGAAGACAACCTTGAGCCTGCGCAAATCGTTGAACTCGAAATGGAATTTCTTCGTATTTATGAATCCGAGATGTTTAATAAAACTCAGATTTTCCCTGGCGTTGAGAATTTTCTTCATAACTACCAAGGTCCCATGGCCATCATCACCAACAAAAATGAGGGTCCCGCAAAGGCCCTTCTCACGCATCTAAAATTAGACCGTTTTCCCTGGGTGAATGTCTTTGGAGCCGATACCTTGGAAGAGCGCAAGCCCAGCCCTCTGCCTCTGCAAACTATGATGAAACTCGCAGGCCATACCCCAGAGAATACTTATATGATCGGTGACGGAATTCCCGATGTTCTTTCAGCTCTCAGAGCCGGGGTTCCCTCTATCGCCATTGGCTTTGGTTACACTTCAATTCCGCTCCTAGAAAAATATGAGCCCCGAGGAGTTCTGAACCACTATCACGAGCTTCCTCAGCTCCTACAAAAACTCTCGCAGAAAACATGACGCATACTCGCTAGAAAAAAGGACCTGGCACCCTTTTGTGGACTTGCCTCAGGGCGGCGTGAACTATATAAGATGGAATTTCAAATGGGGGTGATCTCCGGTGAGCGATCTTCTTTTAGAGGTTCAAAATCTTAAAACGCGCTTTAAAACCGACGACGGTGCTTTTTTCGCCGTTGACGACGTAAGCTTCTCTGTCAAAAAAGGACAAACCCTTGGAATCGTTGGAGAATCTGGTTGCGGAAAATCCGTAACGTCTCTTTCAGTCATGCGTTTGATTCAAAAACCTGGGAATATCGAATCCGGTAAGGTGCTCTTTAAAGGCCAAGATCTTTTGGGTCTTTCGGACAACAAAATGAGAGAGATTCGCGGCAATGAAATCGCGATGATCTTCCAAGAACCTATGACTTCTTTGAATCCGGTTTACACGATCGGCGATCAAATCGAAGAAGCGATTTTGTTGCATCAAAAAGATTTGAATAAACAACAAGCTCGTGAACGCGCCATTGAAATGCTTCGCAAAGTGGGTATCCCGGCTCCAGAAAAGCGTTTCCATGAATATCCGCACCAACTTTCGGGCGGTATGAGACAACGTGTGATGATCGCAATGGCGATCAGTTGCAACCCAGAGCTTTTGATTGCCGATGAACCAACAACGGCTTTGGACGTTACTATCCAAGCGCAGATTTTGGATTTGATGCGCAAACTGCAAAAAGATTTCGGCGCAGGGATGATCTTGATCACCCATGATCTTGGCGTTGTCGCAGAGATGTGCCAAGAAGTGGCCGTGATGTATGCAGGCCGTGTTGTGGAGTTCGGAACTGTCGAAGATATTTTCTATCGTCCAAAACATCCTTACACAAAAGGTCTTTTGGATTCGATCCCGCACTTTGAAACAGGTCACAAACTTGAGCATCTTAAAACAATCAAAGGCATGGTTCCAAGCCCTCTCAACCTTCCTAAAGGTTGCAGATTCGCGGACCGTTGCCCTTATGTTCAAGACGACTGTCGCGCAGCTTATCCTAATCTAGAGAATCTTCGCGGAATCCACAAAGTGGCTTGCTACCACCCATTGTCTGAAGAGGTAAAATAATAATGAGCACTCCTCTTTTGAAAGTTGAAAACGTCACTAAAAGATTCCCTATCTATGGTGGTCTTTTCAGTCGTGAAGTTGCGGCTGTTCAAGCTGTTCAAGGTATTTCGTTTGAGTTGAACAAAGGTGAAACTTTGGGTCTTGTGGGTGAATCCGGTTGCGGAAAATCCACTTTGGGCCGTTGCTTGATCCGTCTTCATGACACGACTTCTGGAAAAATTATTTATAACGGTAAAGACATCACGCACATCGAAGGTGAAGAACTTCGCGATATGCGTAAGAAGATGCAAATCATCTTCCAAGATCCGTTTGCTTCTTTAAATCCACGTATGACGATCGGTTCAATCCTTGAAGAGCCGCTCATTATTCACAATCTTTATAACTCTGCCAAGGACCGTCAGGATCGCATCTCTGAATTGATCGACCTTGTGGGTCTGCGCCGTGAACACTTGAGCCGCTATCCCCATGAGTTTTCAGGGGGACAACGTCAACGTGTGGGCATTGCGCGCGCTTTGGCAGTCAACCCTGAATTGATCGTGTGTGACGAGCCTGTTTCTGCTTTGGACGTATCTATCCAGGCTCAGGTCATCAATCTTTTGATGGAGCTTCAACAGAAGCTCGGCCTTACTTACATCTTTATCGCCCATGACTTGAAAGTCGTTGAACACGTTTCAACAAAAGTAGCAGTGATGTACTTGGGTAAAATCGTTGAGATGGCGGAAGCTGAAGAGCTTTACCGCAATCCGAAACATCCCTATACCAAAGCCTTGATGTCCGCGATTCCGGTTCCAGATCCTCGCCGTAAAGACGAGCGTATCATTTTGACTGGTGATGTTCCGTCGCCAATCAATCCTCCAACGGGTTGTCATTTCCACCCTCGTTGCCCTATGGCGATTGAGGATTGCAAGACTATCGTCCCGCCTTTGGAAGAAAAAGCAAAAGACCACATCGCAGCCTGCATCCGAGTGTAAAGAACTTACCTGATTTTTCCGATAACTCCCTAAGAAATGTGTTACTTGGGGAGTTTATGAAAACACAGGGAAAAGTTTGGATTATCTACGACGCTGAGACAAAAACACAGACGAAACCTATGTCTGTGGTTCAAGCTCAAGTCACCCTGCTTTCATTAGCTGACAAAAACCCCGGGAAATATTTTCTGTGGACTCCAGGTTGGGAAGAGTGGGTTTGCGTTCGTGAATTCCTTGAATCCGATCAGAAGTATTTCGTGATTACCCAACCACCAAAACCTGCCGAAGTTCATCTTTCTCAGGACACTCTGACGGCAACACAAAATGCTCCGGCGACGAACAATCCAGACAGTCCTTACACCCAAGTGGTTGTAGGCGATATGCCGATGAAACAACAAGAAATCGGTGGCTATCACATTAAGGACTTCAATGGTGATGAGCTGGATCTGGCTAAAATTAAAAAAGTAAAACCAGATATTTCCACGAAGAAGAAAATCTCTGAAACTCCAAAAGAAGAACCGAGTGGAGCGGATCGCCGTCGCGATCCCCGTCACAACTTTAAAATTGAAGTTGTTCTGGTTTCGAAAATTCGTTCTTTCCGCACGCACTCTAAGAATATTTCTTTAAGCGGAACGATGCTTGAAGATGAAATCCCCCGCGATTTCCTCAACAAACCTTTTGATTTGATTATCGTCAATCCATTTGAAGCTGACCCTTCCAAAGCCCGCCTGCTTTTTAGAGCGAAAATCGTAGGTGATATGACCGATCCTCGCCGTCTGATGTTCATTGAACAAGACGTGGCGATGACGTTGCGTTTGGATGCTTTGTTAAAAGCGTATGTGGCTTATCAAGATCAGGTTCGCAGAAGCGCTGGTTAAAAACTACCAACCCAATCCCACACTTAAAGTCAGACCGCTAAGATCGAAGAGCTCTTGTCCAGCAAGACGCGTTTGTTCTTGGCGATAACTCATTTCTAGAGTGCCCATATAGTGTTTGCCAGCGCCGGAGCCAAAGACCATCTCCACACCCATCAAAGCGCTGTAACCGTAGCTCGCCGCTTGTTGATTGGTTTTAAGATGTGTCGTCGTTGTCGCACTTGTCGCAAGATTCATAAGATTGTAGCTCACGAAACCTCCCGCTCCTAAGTAGACATTCGTTCCCATATCACGACGTGAAATCGGAAAAAGAAGGCCTCCGATTTCACCGTGACCGAAATAGAGATTGTATTGAGCGGTCACTGAATCCGAACCGTCCTGAAACTTTTGCGAACCCGTCGAAGTTCCAAAACGTCCTTTGATATAACCGCGAAAGATATTTCCTCCGCCATCGCGGAAGAACTCGACTCCGTAACCTGGACTTCCTTTACCTAAGGATTTGTTTTCTTCACCGGAATAATAGGTTTGAAAGAAGTTGATCTTCGTCGTGCGAAAATCACCTTCACCCGCAGAAAAAGATTTGTGTGGAGCGAGAACTCCACACAAAAATGCGAATAAAATTTTTCCGATTTCGCGATTGATCACCAAAACGCACCACCAAAGTCTTGGCACCTGTTAAGATGCTTTAAAAAAATATCGGAGCATGAAGCGGAAAGTGAACAAGACCTCCATCACGATTCTCATTAATTTACGGTGGGATTAAATTGTAGACTCGTAATGAAACATTTTTAGTCTAGATTTCCGGATTTTAAATCAAGAGTCCTTAACATCAATCCGATATCTTATTTTGAAGCACGTTAAGGAGAAAACAATATGAGTACAGTGAAGTACTTCGTTCTCTTGGGATCTCTCACAGCACTAGTAACCGCTTGTCAGCCGCCTCCAGTTGAAGAAGACGAAGTGTCTTCGCAATCGACTCGTTATCTTTATGTAGCATCGGGTTTGTGTTATTCAGGCACCGGCAATACGACATATACAGGAGCCACGGCTTCGAATGTGATTTTCAAGGTGAATTTAAACACTGGCACTTATGAAGGTCGCGTTGCTGACTTCACAAAAGCGACAGAGGCAACAGGAACAACTCCGGTCAGCATCGCAAACTATGACAGCACTCATATGATGGTTCTGCTTGAGCACTCAGGACAAAGACGTATTGAGTTGATCGAAAAGAAACTCGATGGCGCAAGACAAACTTTCTACAACAACACTTCGACAACTGCACCGATTGGCGCCCTTCAATCCGCTGCTAAGTTTATTATGACTGCGGCGGATGGATTTTTAATCAGCAGAACAACGGCTATTGAAAAGTTGGATTCTGGCAAAGGTCGACAAATCGGCACAGGTACGAATGCGTGGGTGCAAGGGCCTGGCGGCGCTTGCTCTACTTCGACAGTGAATATCACGTCCTTACTGACCTATCCAACAGCAACAAATGCCTCGGGATATAATATCGTTTACACTCATTCACAGAATGCGTCGTCTGCGACGAACAACCGCATCGGTGTTATCAATGGAGCCACTGGTTGGAATGGTTCCTCGGGCTGCCTTGACGATCAGTCGACGGTGGGAGCAACCGCTTATCCAACGGCCTCCGCTTACATGAGTGCATTTAAAAGAATTGTCGTCTCTTATGCGGGAACGAATGTGGCTTTGCAAAACTCTTTGCACACATACGCTATTGATGACACGGCCACATCCAATATCATCAGTGATCCAGTGAATGGTTATGAAAATCCAAGTGCCATTTATGGTGCGTCGGCGATGACCTATGACGAAGAAGAAGGATATCTGTACGTCGCAACAGGTGGCGCAGTGACGACAAACTTCACGACTGGAAACGTACCTTATAATATTGAAAAATTCAGCTTCAACCCTACTGATAAAACCTTCACACGGGTGGGCAGCACGACTTTCTATCCAGGCAATATGGAAACTCGCTGTATCTCTTCTATGTTCGTTGGAAATTAAAAATTAAAAATGAAACTCGCCGGGCTCTTTACGGACTCCCCGGCGAACTTCAAATAGATCTCATTTTGAGAATTCTTCCTGCATCTTCTTTCGATTCCTCAGTATCTCGCCGATAATATGGATACCTAAAAGGTATGGGGGAATGGTATGTCGCGCTTTCCAGTGGGTTTGCGTTTCTTGGTCGTTTTGGTATCTTCGTTCTCACTGATCATCTGCTTTCAAAACTGCGGAAAAAATTTGAGTGCCCTCGATGAAACACAATCAGATTTGAGCAGTTCTTCAGTTCCCTCAGAGGAGCCTCCGGTGATGGAACCTCCCCCAGGAAAAGTTAAAAGAGATGCCGGACAAAAAGTTCTTTCCGTTATTGAAGACGATGATCTGACGTTAGAGGTTCCACCTGAAGTCTTGGCGATGACGGACAAACCCACCGTCCAATGGAAATACTCCACTGGTGGCGTTACGACAGAATTCCCAAATAGAACTCCGAAAAGCGTCTTCAAAAATATTTCGTTAGCGGGCGCCGGTGAATACACCGCAACTCTTGAAGACAAAGAAAGCATTGTCACATTTAAATTTAAAGTGTCGGTTGAAAAGAATCTTAATAAAATATTTCACACGGCTCTTCATTGGGAGCCGTTGACGCCAGGACCTCAGTTTGAAAAAGCCCTCGGCGGTCTTTTAGGAGGCTGTACTAAGGCCATCGACGAACTCGCTAACGCCAAAAGACCTTTGTCCTTCGTGGATGAAGGTGTGATTTCCTCTGCTGCTCGAACTGAGAGTATTGCCTTATCTAATTTTTGGAAAGATGCTCTTCCAAGACTTGGATATTGCGCGCACTTTGCAGATAACAATATAGCTATTCAATCTCAAGATGCCGTCATTCGCTATTTTCTCGAAGTCGCCAAAGCTTATAAAGGTGGTTTGAATACGAATAAGACCTCTGACAATGATGATCCTGGAAATCCCATCAATGAAAGACACATAATAGCCCTCTTATACGGTGTGGATTTGGTCTATGAATTCATGACCGATGCGGAACGCGCGATTGTAAAAAAATTCGCTAAAGACACCGAGGCACGCGTTAAAAAATTTATGGGGACCCTGAAGGCAACAGACTCACGCCGTAAAAATAATTGGACGCTGGATGCTTTGGTTCTGCGCTCTTATCTTGCCCTGTTATCGCAGGACAACAACCTTATCCTCACCGCTCAAAAAGAATTGAATCAAGCCGTCTATAGTCAATATACAGTTCCTGCAGGTTGGTCTCCTAGAAGCTGCGCCAACATCAAAAGCGTTGGTTTTTATGGCAGTTACGATTTCCAAGAACGCGATGCCCTTACGTATCACACCAAAGGTATCGGAATCGTAGCGCAGTTCGCAGCTCTGAAACCAAACTTTCTTAGTGGCTCTGCAAAAGCAGCTCTGAACACAGCAATTAATGTCACAAAAGACTATGTCTTAGGAACAAAGACTCATAAAGAGTTCGTTTGTACGACCGTACAGTTTGATAAAGATCGTCAGAAAGCGGGAGTTGCGGGATTTAATGGAGCGTGGGTGCCATTGAATGCAAAACACGATTATCGCTTTGCCCGTATTGTCTTTCCGGATATTAAAAGCTGGACGACGATTTATACAAGCGATGCTTATGCAGCTTGGGTCAAAGTTTTTGTTTCCGGACGCGGCGATGTTATCGTTTATCCGTAAATAGATCAGTTACTTCCAGTGAAGTTCAAAGTCCATCTTGTCAGAGTCCCTGTATGGGTGGACTTTCCATCAATGACTTTCAAGGTCCATGCACCTTGAGAATTCTCACGATAAAAGGCATTGGTTAAAAAGACCTCGCCCTGGTAATTGGAAACGTTACGAAGAGCGTTATTCAAATTAATCACAATGCTTTTTGTATTGCCCGGTGAAGTTAACTCAAGAGCTAAATTAGCGATATTCGTGTGCGTGATCCACACTTTTAACTGAACAGATTCAATGTTTATATTCGTATTCACTGCCATAGAGTCGCTGACACCCGTGGCACTGTTATCGGGAATTGCTAAATTTAAACCACTGCGATCATGGGCCCAATTTGTTTCTGTGAAGGCTCCAAAAGGTGACGTGTAGGACTTCGCCATCGCAACAGCAGCATCCACATTCACCCGTCCAAACCCATACCAGTTGTGAAATTTAAATCCCGCTGCATTTTGCACCCAAGTTTGCTCCCATGCGTATCCGGAAGGAACCCCTTCACTTGGATGGGAAACGGAACCCGACGTTGTGTATTGAACCGGAACCGCAGTCTTCGCAAGAATGTATTTTACGTCCCGCCAGCTCAAATCAGGATTGGCTTGCAGCAAGAGAGCTACAGAACCACTTAAAACCGGTGCGGCGGCAGAAGTTCCATTGAATGTCGATGTGTAATTGCAGCCAGTATTGCCCAACGAACCACGCTCAAACTCCAAGGTGCCTGAAATCGATGACGTCGAAAAACCTTTAGAACAACCTGTTCGATCCGTCGTAATCATCGCCGGAGAATCATCACCGAACTCTCCCCCAAAAGAAGAAACCCAGATGTTCGATCCCGCAGAAGAGTAACTAGCCGCATATCCCGAGGCATTCAAAGCGGCCGCAATAATCGTGTAAGGAGTGCTGTTGTCAGAATCAAAGTTGGAGTTTCCAATACAGTATTCAGAAGTTGAACCTTTACAGAAAACTCGGAAGTCATTCCCTGCCGATTTTACATAAATAGATCCTAGCCCTGAACGTCCCGCAAGAGCTCCGGATCGCATTTGGTTTTGAAACGATGGAACCGGAGAAACCAGAGTGTTCTGCGTCGATCCCCAGCTCATACTGAAAATGTCAAAACTTCCGCCGGCCTGATCCACCAGACTGGCCTCCGTCTGTGTCACAGCCGAAGATAAAAAGTTTGCCGATACCAAAGAAGCTTCAAAGGCCACACCCTTCGTACCTTTACCATTGTTAGCCACGGCCACCGCAAGACCCGCAACCGCAGTTCCATGATTGTCATCGGTAGCTTTCGGAGCTGATGAGGTCGCAAGATAAGGAGCGGCCTTCGTATAATCCTTAGAGACGCCCGTATAGAGATAATTATTTTTAAGATCTTCGTGAGTGTCCTCAATACCATCATCAGAGACAAGAATCTTGATACCCTTGCCACTGAGTCCACTCGTCCACGTTTGCAAAATATTAAGATCGTTGCCGGCTTCACCAGAATCAGTCGAGAAAACCTTTTGGGCCGTATTGCTGATATGCCAAGCCATCTCTAAAAAGGGATCGGCTTTTTCGGGTTCACCAGCAACTGTGAATCCGTTCTTTGCACAGTTTGTAAAGAAGACCCCCGTGATGAGACTCATCCCGAAAAGAGAAGCCAGAATTTTCGTTTTTCTACTAATTCTTTTCATACTGGCGACTCAAAACTTCCATCTTTACATCTTCAACCGAAGCCTCTCCCTTTAATGAGTCCTGGAATGACTGCAAATTAAATGGTTCTTCGGAAGACGTCACAAAATACGTTCGAATATTTGGAAATGAATTTAAAATCTTAAGACCCGTGGCTTGCGTGATCACTTCTGGCGACACACCTTCTTTTAGGACCACCGTGAAAACACCCGTAACCACGCCGACTTCATCAAGTCGGGTGTCAATCACCACCAAAGGATTTGAGGAAGAAAAATTCTTAAAATCATTCGCCGCTGTTTCTTCAACAAGATAGTAACCGTTGATCTCACCCAGAACTTTTCCTTGAGGTTGACCATTTCTCTTTAAAACAGCACGAACCCCCGTCCACAATTTCCAGCGAGTGTCTGTAAATAAAGTCGTTCCCTCCAATTGGGCATTGGAAGTATCGACGGTTTTTAAACCCTTCACTGATTTGGGATCACGAATCGGTTGGCGCGGTGACATGGATTTTGGCTGTTCAGAAGACGCCACTTCTGTGACATGCGCCGACGGTTCCACTTTTGAATTTTCTTTATTATTCTGAGCCGAGTGACTTTCATGGCTAGAGTTCATTTCACGAACTTGGGACTTCTCACCTTTATTAGACAGGTGAAGAGCAAGGACTGCCCCCAAAAGAATTAAGAATGAAAGAACCAGCGTTCGACGTGCCATGAGCCTTCTATTTTAACCAGTAAAACACCCTGCTGCTCACTATTTTCTTTCGGAAATATTGGGAAAGTATGGAAGTACTTTGGAATCTCATTATGAAACAATACCTAGGTCTATAAGGGAACGAACCCGCAGGTCTTGCGGGTTTTTTTACTCGTTCAACTTTAGCAGTGTATGAACGGTTTTCTTGAGCTTCTCCACATCAAAAGGTTTCTTGATGTAGTCGTCTGCTCCGATCTCAAAAGCTTTTTTCATGTCCTCTTCAGAGGCTTTACCAGAAACAAAAACTAAAGGAATTTTTTTAAGGTCCTTGTGCTCTTTCAAAAGTTGCGCAAGTTCAAAACCATTCACCCAAGGAAGTCCCACGTCCATCAAGATCAAGTCCACCGGATGATCATCCAAAGCTGTGGAAAGCTCTGTGCCGTCGGCTGCAAGCTTTGTTACATAGCCTTCGGTTTCCAGGATTCTTTTCATCGCCAATCTCATAGTCTCATCATCTTCAATAACAAGAATGACTTTGGGATCGAGTTTCTTTTTGGCTTCACGGAATGAATCCAAAGAAACAACTTCTTGGCTCGCGATGCGCGCCTTCGTCATCTTTTCGATCTTCTGAACTAAATCCTTGGTGTTGATCTTTTTGTCCTTCATACGTTCCTTAGTGAGAAGCTTGAGCCTCAAGCCATCTTTCAGCATCAATCGCCGCCATACAGCCCGTTCCCGCCGCTGTGATCGCTTGACGATATACATGATCTTGCACGTCTCCGGCTGCAAAGACACCTGGAATATTAGTATATGTGGTATTTGGTTGAGTCACCAAATAGCCTGTCTCATTCATATCCAACATTCCCTTGAACAGGTCCGTATTCGGCTTATGTCCAATGGCTAGGAATAGACCCGTGATAGGAAGTTCTTTGACAGTCCCATCAACCGTGCTTTTGATTTTTGCACCCGTCATGCTTTTGCCATCACCCAAAACTTCTGCCACTTCCGTATTCCAGAGAACTTCAATTTTAGGATTTTTCAAAGCGCGATCGACCATGATTTTAGAGGCACGGAAATGATCACGTCTATGGATCAAATAAACCTTTGTCGCAAAACGTGTTAGGAACTGCGCTTCTTCCATTGCCGTATCACCACCACCGACAACGCCAATTTCTTGGTTGCGGAAGAACGCACCATCGCAAGTCGCACAAGCCGAAACTCCGCGATTCGCATATTGTTTTTCAGAAGGCAAACCCAAGTACTTCGCACTCGCACCTGTAGAAATGATAATAGATTTTGCCAAGTGCAACTTATCACCGACCCAAACTTTAAATGGACGTTGTGTGAGATCCACTTTCGTCACATTGCGAGTGAGGAAACGCGTTCCAAATCTCTCCGCTTGTTTTCTCATCACCGTGATAAGATCTGGTCCTGTAATACCATGTTCAAATCCAGGGAAGTTTTCTACTTCCGTTGTCGTCATCAACTGACCACCAGCTTCTTCACCTTCAATCATCAAAGGCTCAAGGTTGGCGCGAGATGTATAAACCGCAGATGTTAAACCCGCAGGGCCAGAACCGATGATAATCACATTTTCAACTTTTTGATCTTGAGTCATAGATTTCCTCACAAAATAGGGCCGAATTTACGACCCTAGGCTATCAACAAACAAGGTCCTTTTCATTACTTCTTTGCACGTTTTGGAGTGCGTCAGCTACAATGAGCCATGCCTTTGATTTCGTTTAAAAAGAATCGACCACCTATTGAGGTTCCCCCAGGGGCAAACCTGATGAAGTCTCTGCTTGATGCAGGCTTACCTGTCGCCTCAAGTTGTGACGGCGATGGCGTTTGCGCGAAATGTAAAATCATTATTATCGAGGGTGCAGAAAACCTTTCCGGAGAAAACGAAACCGAGGCATTCCTTAAAGAGTCCAACAACATTCCCAAAGAGCTCCGTATTAGCTGCCAAACCGAAGTTTTCGGCGATATCACGGTGGATGCGAGTTATTGGTAATTAGAGGCCTCGGCCTTTAAAGGGAATTCCTGGGGAAACAGTTTCTTCATCAGGACGATCCCACCCGACCCCGACCGAACCCGCAGGTTTTTGAGGACATTTCCCTTTACCGAGTTGAATAAACGAGAGACCACGGTTTCCACCCATAGGACTTTCGCTCCGACACAATGTCGTTGAACCACGTAGAACCGTGACTGATTCCGTGGGGGCCACATACTCCGCTGTATCTTGCCCTACCGGAACTGCCGCCTGCGCACCAAATCCTAAAAAGAAAATTAAGAGAAAGGCTTTCATATTCACCTCCCATGAATTTTTATTATAAGCCTGTTTCCAATTTTCTATCTTATGAATGCGATTTAACGCTGGACCTTGTCCCGGAATCCTCAAGAACAGGACCGAAAATGCCGAAAAATAAGAGGTAAAATGTTTTTTCTGACCTAATTCTCGGAACGTATCACAAGGACGGTAATTGTGGCTGGTTATTATCTCACCACAGGAAAATTAAAGCTGGGACCGCTTTCAGAGAAAGATATTCTTTCCGGAGTTCGCTCTGGGAAAATCAGTCTGTTCGACATGATTCTGAACAATCAAACGAACGAATGGATGATGTTGATTCAACATCCTGACTTCTCGGATCTTGAAGGTCCTTCCGAAAACGAAAATAACAAAGAGCAAGAAGAGGGGCACTTTGCTGTCGGTCTGATCTCGGATGATATCAGCGAAGAAACCCAAGCCTCAGCTTTCGTAACACCGGAGAATTTTCCGATTCTGACTCCTGTGTATTGGTACGAAAGAGAACACGCCAATCAACGCTTGAAATATCTGGAAGTTCTTTCGATGATTCATTCGCAAAAACTTTCAGAACAAAGTTTGATTTCAAAAACGCCGCACGGTCCTTGGCAAAAGATCATTGATTGGGAAGAGTTTTCTCCGAAGTCGCTAGAGAACTATAAAAAAATCTCGGACGAAAAACTTCCTGATGTGCACATCCGTCGCAAATCCCCGCGCTTTGCCTGCGGAAAAGTTTTTGTTGCCATGGGCAGCAAAAACAATGGCTTTCAAATTTTTTGCCCGGATATCTCAAAGACAGGTATGGCATTCATTGTTCGTTCGGCAAAATCCGACTTGAACGAAAACCTGCACATCAAATTTCAGGAAACTTTGACGGACAATAAGTTCGACGCCAAAGGTATTGTAGTGTCTGTGCGCAAAGTAAAACTTCCCGGCGCAGAAAATATCTACATCCGCTATGGAGTTCGCTTCACTCACCTATCTGAATCGGGACGGAGATTTATCGAAGAAATGGCAAAGCAGACCGCTTTGCCATAGTGAATTTAAGCTTTTTGCAGACGAACCATGTTGATCTTAATACCTTCGCGCATAAAGATCTTTTCAAAAGCTGTTTCAAAGTTTTCAGCTTTCATTTCGGAATTGTGCAGATCTTGAGTCTCAAAAAGAATTTTGTACTGAGACTGACGAATTTCATCCATCGCCCACAAGAAATACTCAAGAGAGTCCGTCTTAAAATTGATGAACGATCCTGGCTTTTGCAGACGATAAAGAATGTCTAGATTCTGCTTACAGACAACGCGGTTCTTCGGCTTCTTTGGCGATGTCCAAGGATCTGGAAAGTGAATATAGACGTTGTCAATTTCACCTTCAGTGAAAAGCTCTTCAATATTGAAGGCATGAAAACGGGCAATCGCCGCATTCTTGCAGCCTGCATTCACCGCGCGACGGATTGATTGGATCAAAGGTTTGTATTTCAACTCCAAACCCACCAATAAACGCTGTGAATGAGTTTTTGCGTGATGAGCAAAGTAAGTTCCGTTCCCCGTTCCGACTTCCACGTCCATGGGCATGGAGGCATCTGCTTTGAAAATCTCTGAACGCCATTTGCCCTTGTTGTTCGGCGCACGCAATTCATCAAAAGCGATATGAGAGTACTCGCCATTTAAAGCTAACGTGTATGCGTTTTGTCTTGGAAGATCTTTGGTAATATTAATTTGTCTGCGAGGAACCGGAATTGTCATAGGCCCCTTGATTAGTCGGACGAGGGCCGTCGGTCAAGCTTTTCACCGTGAAGGAACGCCCTTCTTTAAAGGGATGCAAACGGATAGGGCAATTTTCAACTACACAAGCTGAGCAGTAGGATTTTTTACAGGGGTCTAAATGGAAAGCCAACTCACCATCGAAGTCGTAGTCGGCCACCACACGGTTTTCAAAACTGTGAGTCACCTCATGGACGTGAGAAACATCCCAATACTCAGGCACCACCAGATGCGCATCCACGTGATGGAAACGGCCTGAGCGAATGGTTCGCAAGTGATGAATGTCGATGACTCCAGGAACGCGGTTTTTTTGTAAAGCCACCGCCAGATTTTCCAAAACCTGTTCATCTTGTTCGTCCATCAAAATACCCAAAGACTCCCGCACAATTTTGTATCCGGAGTATGCAAGTTGAAGGCCGACAAGAATTGCGACCACGGGGTCTAACCACTGATAACCTGTAATCATCACAAGGCCCAAGCCCACCATGACACCCACAGTAGTGAAAACATCCGAAAGAACATGAGCCCCGCTGGCTCTGAGAGCTTCAGATTTGTGATTTGTTCCGACCTTTTTCAAATAGAGTCCCAAAGCCAGATTCACAAGGGCTGCGCCACCGACAATCAGAAGACCCATTTCTAATTTTTGCGTCGGTTCATGATTGATTAAAGCTTTAACGGCTTCGCCAATAATCATAATGGCGGCGAAAAAGATCATTCCACCCTCAAAAGCAGAGGAAAATGATTCTGCCTTGCCATGCCCATAAGGATGTTCGTGATCGGCAGGTTGAGAGGCAAAACGAATAACGAAAAGTGCGACCAAGGACGCAATGACATTCACGATGCTCTCTAGAGCATCGGAAAGAACCGCCGTCGATCCCGTGATTTTGTAAGCTCCGACCTTAAGACCAAAAATAGTCAGACTCGCCAACGCGGAAATCCACGCGGCGCGGTTACGAATTGAGTCTGATTTGGTTGTCACGGAGTTTGCCATATAAGAGGGTTGTCGTTGATCACCCTCGGTTCGTCAATAATTAACCTGCTGCTTTTCGGCGTTTTTGCACGGCCGACTTAAGCTCAACCACAGGCGCCACATCAGATTTGTAGAAGGAAACTTGGTTACGACCACCGCGTTTTGCATCATAAAGCGCATGATCCGCACGGCGCACAAGTTCTCTGGCGCTGATATTCTCGCCAGGAATCGTGATCGCAAAACCCACAGAGGCCGTGAGCTTAATAGAATCGTCACCATTCTTAAACGTCGTCTTCTGAATGTTTTCACGCAGACGCTCACAGAAGTACATAGCTCCTTCGTGATTTGTCTCCGTCAAAACAACCAAGAATTCATCCCCGCCGTAACGCGCAGGAATATCGACGTTGCGTGTGTTCGCACGAATGATTTTACCGACCTCAGAAAGCACATAACTTCCGAAAAGATGGTCATGTCCGTCATTCACGGTTTTAAAATAATCCATATCCATCATCACGACACAAACATCACGATGGAATCGACGTCCACGCTCCATCTCGAAGTCCAGACGCTGATACAAAGAACGCATGTTGTACAGACCCGTAAGGTCATCGGTATCTACAAGCTCTTTCAATTTTTCATTGGCAAAAAGAAGTTGCTCATGCAAGTCACGGATACGCAACTGTGTACGAATACGCGCCAGCAATTCAAGCGGCACAAAAGGCTTTACGATGTAGTCATCAGCCCCCGCATCCAAGGCTTCAATAATGGCTTCCGTGCTGGAATTTTCAGATACGAAAACACAAGATACATGAGACAGACGCTCACGCACGGCACGCAGAACTTTCAGACCCGCCATTGACGGCGCCATCCAATCCAAAATAACGACATGAGGAATCCATGACTCGACGAGCTTGTGGGCTTCGGTGTCCGAAGTGACCCCACGAGCGTCATAGCCTTCCCAGCGCAGAGGTTCCAAGAGAATCTCTAAGCTGTCTTTGTCATCGTCGATCACTAGGATTCGGCGACTTTTGGGTTGTTTTGTACTGCCTTCAAAACTCATACTACATACCAGTGTAACTTCAGCTCTTCTCATCGGTTAATTTGCTCTAATTGTTTAGCTGAAATTCTAATCTTCCGACGAGTCTGGCTCTCACCAAGGTCTGGGTCCGCCAAGAGGGGCTGGGAATACAGCTCTGTCGCTTCGGACAGTCCTCGCTCGTTTTTACCCTGGTTTAACAATACGTAGACCTTTGCCTCGCTGTGGAACTCGCGTCAGAACTGTATTCCCAGCCCCTCTTGGCGATGCAGATTTTGGGTAGAAGACGTGTGAATTAGAGATTTTCTTAAAAATTTGAAAACCGACTGAAAGGCTTTCGTTGGCGCCCCCTAAATAAGGTGGCTCTCGGAATATTTTTTTGGAATTGGGACTGTTGTGCGTTAGTCAGGATTGTTTGTAATACGTTGAACTTGTAGGGGTTTTTCGATATTCAGATAGGAAGTGTTTTTCTTGTTTTAGTAAGGATGAATTTATGAGTTTGAACTTCACTGAGATTGAAGCTAAGTGGCAGAAAAAGTGGGAAGAGAAAAAGGCGTTTCATGCTGAGACGAACAGTGCGAAGCCGAAGTATTATGCTCTCGACATGTTTCCGTATCCTTCTGGATCGGGGCTGCATATTGGTCACATGGCTTCTTATACTCCTGGTGACATTGTTTCTCGTTATAAACGCACCAACGGATTCAATGTTCTTCATCCAATGGGATATGATGCTTTTGGTTTGCCTGCTGAGCAGTATGCGATTCAGACAGGTATTCATCCTGCGATCACGACTCAAAAAGCTATCGAGAGCTTTCGTAAGACTTTGAAGTCTTTTGGATTTAGCTTTGATTGGAGTCGCGAGATTTCTACTTGCGAGCCTGATTACTACAAGTGGACTCAATTTATTTTCTTAAAGCTTTATGAGCGTGGGCTTGCTTATCAAAAAGAAGTTCCCGTGAACTGGTGCCCGGCTTTAAAAACGGTTTTGGCCAATGATGAAGTTATCGATGGCAAATCGGAACGTGGTGGCCACCCCGTTATTCGTGTTCCGATGAAACAGTGGATGCTTAAGATCACTGACTATGCTGAGCGTTTGTTGAATGATCTTGATAAAGTCGACTGGCCAGAAAGAACTAAAGAAGCGCAACGCAATTGGATTGGTAAGAGCGAAGGAGCTCGCGTGACATTCAAGTTGGATGGTCACACGGAAACCTTTGAGGTCTTCACGACTCGTCCTGATACTTTGTTTGGCGTGACTTTCATGG
Organism: Bdellovibrio sp. HCB-110; assembly: GCF_047323225.1. Taxonomy (GTDB): domain Bacteria; phylum Bdellovibrionota; class Bdellovibrionia; order Bdellovibrionales; family Bdellovibrionaceae; genus Bdellovibrio. The sequence goes on along the minus strand of NZ_CP178750.1, from coordinate 434,287 downwards.
TGATGGCTCCGGAGCATGAGCTTGTGAAAAAGATCACAACGAAAGAGCAACATCGCAATGTTGAAGAATATGTAACGGCGACGTCCCGTAAATCGGAAGTTGAACGTAAAGCCACAACAGAAAAAACAGGCGTTTTCACAGGCGCTCATGCGATTCATCCAATCACAGGCGAAAAAATTCCTGTGTGGATCGCCGACTACGTTTTGATGGATTACGGCACAGGCGCCATCATGGCAGTTCCTGGTCACGATGCTCGTGACTTTGAATTTGCAACAAAGTTCCATCTTCCGATCAAACGTGTTTTGGAAGGTGGCGACACTCTTCCTTTTGAAGGTGACGGAACTTTAGTAAATTCTGATTTCTTGAATGGCCTTTCTAAGTCGGAAGCTGTTCAGAAAATGCTTTCTCACTTGGAATCTAAAAAATTGGGTGTCCGTGAAGTTCAGTACAAGTTGCGCGACTGGTTGTTCAGCCGTCAACGTTATTGGGGTGAGCCGTTCCCGATCGTTCACTATGCGGATGGTTCTCGCGGTGTTCCTGTAAATGAACTTCCCGTGATCTTGCCTGAAGTGGCGGATTATGAACCTTCGGATTCTGGAGAAGCTCCTTTGGCGCGCAATGCGGACTGGGTTCGCTATGGCAACGACGGTCGTCGTGAAACAGACACGATGCCGGGTGCTGCGGGCTCTTCTTGGTATTTCTTACGCTACATTGATCCAAAGAACAGCCAGGCTCCGTTCAGCCCTGAGTCTGAAAAATACTGGATGCCTGTCGACCTTTACGTCGGGGGGCCTGAGCACACAGTAGGGCATTTGCTTTACTCTCGTTTCTGGATGAAGGTTCTTTTTGATTGCGGTCTTGTGACTCACAATGAGCCTTTCCAAAAGTTGCTTCACCAAGGGATGATCTTGGGACCTGATGGCGAGAAAATGTCGAAGTCCCGCGGAAACGTGATTTCTCCGGAAGATATCGCGAAAACTCACGGAGCGGATGCGATGAGAACCTTTATCAGCTTCATGGGTCCGGTGGACAAGGATAAACCTTGGGCTCCGACAGGAATTGATGGCGTGAAACGTTTCTTGGATCGTATTTCCCGTCTCGTTGTGAACGACGAAGGCCAATATGTGGCGACGAAAGATGCGGCTCCGGACGATATTAAGAAATTAGTTCATAAAACGATTAAAAAAGTCACAGAAGACATCGAAACGATGAGCTTTAACACAGCGATCAGCGCCATGATGATCCTGGTAAATGAGCTTTATAAGGCGGAATGTCGCTCGGAAATGGCTCTAAAACCTCTCGTTCAGATCTTGGCTCCTTTTGCTCCGCACTTGGCGGAAGAATTGTGGGAAAAAATGGGCGGAGAGGGACTTTGCTCTTTGGCTCCATGGCCAAAATATGATAGTACCCTCGTCGCTGATGACACTGTAACAATCGGCGTGCAAGTGAATGGAAAAATGCGCGGCACGATCGAGATTAGCCCAACCGCTTCGGAAGAAGAGGCTTTGGCTGCGGCGAAAGCCGTTTCTGCAGTTTCCTCAGTTTTGGCTGGAAAAAATCCCGACAAGGTGATTTATAAAGCCGGAAGAATTTTGAATTTGATCGTTAAATAATTGGGTTCTTTTACCGAAGAGGACCCCGAACAAAAACTTGGGGTCCTTTAAACCGGGCCCCCAACTGCGAGGGCCAAAAGAGATGTCTAATTGGAGTCCTGAAAAGAGCGCTGAGCTTTATGGGATCAACAACTGGGGCAACGGTTATTTCAGAATTAACGGGACAGGCAATGTCTCTGTGACTCCGATGGGAGCAAACGGTCCGTCTGTAGACTTGTTTGAACTGACTCAAGATCTTTTAGACCGCGGTATCCGCGTTCCTATCATGATCCGCTTTCCTGACATCATCAAAGCTCGCGTTGAGCTTCTTAACAACTGCTTCCAAAAAGCCTTCGCAGATCACGGCTACAAAGGTGAGTATCGCGGCGTTTACCCAATCAAGGTGAACCAACAGCGCCACCTTGTTCAAGAACTTGTGAAATACGGAAAAGGCTTCCAAATGGGCCTTGAGGCCGGTTCAAAACCAGAGCTTCTTGTGGTTCTTGCGTTGATGAACACAGAAAACGCTTTGATCATCTGCAATGGCTTTAAAGATGCTGAGTACATTGAAACAGCAATCCTTTCACAAAAGCTTGGCAGAAACACGATCATCGTTGTTGACCGTAAAGAAGAGTTGAAAATGATCGTGGACGTAGCGAAGAAATTCAATGCTCGTCCAAAAATCGGTTTCCGCGCAAAATTGAACACTCAAGGTGCGGGTAAATGGGTTGACTCTTCAGGTGCTCGTTCTAAATTCGGTCTGACTTCTACAGAGATCGTTGAAGGTGTTGAGTTCTTGAAAAAAGAAGGCATGCTTGATTGCCTCGAACTTCTTCACTACCACATCGGTTCTCAAGTTCCGCAAATTCAATCTATCAAGTCTTCTTTGAAAGAAGGCGCACGTTTCTATACAGAACTTCACAAAATGGGTGCGGGTCTTAAGTATATCGACGTGGGTGGCGGCCTTGGAGTTGATTACGACGGTTCAGGTCACTCTGACAGCTCTATCAATTACTCTGAGCAAGAGTACGCGAACGACATCGTGTCTGTTCTCCAAACTCTTTGTGATGAAAAAGGTATTCCTCATCCAAACATCGTGACAGAGTCGGGCCGCTTCTTGGTGGCGCATCACTCTGTGCTTGTTTTCAACGTGATGGGTATTAACGACCTTCACCGTCATGAACCGCCTCGTCCTGCTGCGAAGACAGATCCTTCGATCATGCAAGACATGCAGTACATCTACGAAAAGGTGAACAAAGACAATATCAACGAGTGCTTCAATGACCTTGAACAAGCCAAACAAGAAACGTTGCAACTTTTCACGTACGGCGTTTTGAGTCTTGAACAACGCGCATGGTGTGAAAGCATGTACTTCGCTATCGCTACGAAAATGGTGAAATTGGCGAAAACAGTTCCTGATACAGAAGACATCGTAACCGCTCTTTCTAAAGAGCTTTGCGACACTTACTTCTCTAACTTCTCGGTGTTCCAATCTGTTCCGGATTCTTGGGCGGTAGGACAACTCTTCCCGGTGATTCCAATTCACCGTTTAGGAGAAGAACCTTCTCGTGAAGCGACTTTGGCGGATTTGACTTGTGACTCTGACGGTGTGATTGAAAAATTCATCGACACAGAATCAGGCGAGCCTAAAGAAACAGTTCGTTTGCACAAGTTCACGGATGGCCAACAATACTATCTTGGCGTATTCCTTACAGGTGCTTACCAAGAGATCCTGGGCGACCTTCATAACTTGTTCGGCGATACTGATGCCGTTCATATTTCATTGAACGGCGTGGGCTACACAATCGACCACTATGTTCCAGGCGATACAGTGACGGAAGTTCTTTCTTACGTTCAGTACGGCCGCTCTGAAATGGTCGACAGTGTTCGTCAAGCTACGGAAGAGTCTATCCAAAAAGGTTCTATCACGAAGCAAGAAGCGAAACTTTTAATCAAGCACTACGAGGAAGGCCTTTCAGGTTACACTTACCTCGAAGAAGCCGAATAGGTACCTGCTTCCCTCCGTGACGATTTGGTACAACGGAGGCTGACTCTAACACTTAGGATATTTAAAGCCCGCGCCAAAATGCGGGCTTTTTTTTATTCGGTCGCTTCACTTGTTTTTACACTCTTTTTTCCACATCCCAAAAACTCAATCGTGATGGTCTTTTGCGTGTCTTTGATCGTGATACTTCCTTCATCGAATCCACAGCGCGAGCGATGAAGACCATCAGAAGAAACAATGCGTGTACTGTGAACTACACCCTCTTTAAGATGAGTCACCGTGCCACTGACATCGACATAACCTTTTTCTGCAACAACCTCTCCGTCTTCGGTTTTTTCCGGAGCAAAGTCATAGAATGAAGTTCCCGTGATCACATGATTTACACCTTGAACAGCAAAGGACTCTTCAAATTCTTTATCTATTTGCACAGAGCCGTCCTGAAGTCTTTCGCGTGAATAGATGGATTTGATATGTCGCTTGGATTTATCTTTTCCCATAAGTTCCACATCGGTTTGCACCAAAGAAGCCACAGACGTGTCTTTATATTCTGAAACAAAACGGACATCTCCGGCAATTTCAGGGCAGTCGTATTCATAGAGGATTTCTCTTTTTGTATCGGAGTCTTCAATCACAGTGGGAGTCATGCATTTTTCAGCAGGGACATGAACGACCTTACCCATGGAAAAAGACATATCCAAAAAAGGATTTTGCATCACATCTCCTTGCAAAGAGTTCTGTGAATCCGAATCGCTCTGATTGCAGACGGAATCAATCACGATCTCGTCGCTCTCGGTAATTTCCGAAGAGGAAGAAGCAGTTGACGAGGATTCTGAGGAGATACTTGTCATAGCATCCGAAAAAGACATCGGAGATTTGCAGGACACCAAGGCTAGGCACAATGATAATTTAACAACTGATTCCATCGCATTCTTAGTCATAAATCCTCCAGGCCACTTGCCTCTTAGAATCATGCTAAAAATGAATTGTTGAGAGAGTATGAAAATCTCAAAAAGTAACGACGTCCAGATTATTCCAAATGCAAAGACATCCGTTTTAGTAACTCTGACAGATGTTTAAGCTCTGTCGCCGAGTAGAGTTTTCCATAATCCTTCAACTCTTGAGTTCTCAATTTGAGCACTTTTTCAATCACACGATGACCAAGAGCTGTAAGTCGGATCTGAATCTGCCGACGGTCCTCTTCCGAAGTCTGTCTTTGCACCAGTTTCTTTTTGATAAGCTGATCGATCATCGAGGTCACAGAACCAGAAGTAAGAACCGTGGCGTCCATGATCTCTTTCGCGCTAAGTCCTTGAGGATCCAAACGCTTCAGAGCTGATAAAGCTTGAAACTGAGCCGTCGTGATATCTTCCGTATCGCAATGAACTTTTAAGGAGGCTTCCAATTGCGCCGCCACCCGCAAAAGACGAATAAAAGGAACCATGTCACCTAAAGGAGACGGCTTATAACCTTTTTGGGTTCCCCATTCAGTTAAATAGCGGTCGGCAAAGTCGGTTTTCTCATCTTTAGTCGTCATCTTGACTTCAAGATAATTCAATAATATCTTGATTTCAAGATATTTGGAGGATGTTATGACAGTTCACAAAGGAAAACGACCTGAAAGAGTTTACGAAATCGGTCTTGAAAAATTGGTTTTCAAACTCACGGCGGCCGATACCAACGGTCAGTATTCACAGATTGAAAGAACCGTCGCTCCGTTATTCAAATCCCCTCCTCATTTTCATGCACAGAAGGACACAGACTGGTCTTGTTATCTGATCGAAGGAGAGCTGGAATTTTATTTTGAAGACGAAACGGTGAAACTCAAACCCCGTGAAACGGTCTATGTTCCTCGCAACACTTTCTTCCGTTGGGCAAATCCCCTCAACAGTCCCGCGCTGATCTTGATCACTTACACTCCCGGCGGTTTTGAAGAGTTCTACCCTGAAATCGCAGAAATTAAGACGTCCTCCACAGGTCGCATCGACAACTACGAAGAGACCCTGCAGGCCATTCATAAGATTCAAGATAAATACGGCATGTATAGGAAAGAGTAGAAGGTACCTGCTTCCCATCGTGTGAATTTGGTACCGAAAAACCAATAACTTTACAAACGATCAATTTCCAAATGATGAACGAAAGTTCCCTTATCCCTGATTGTTAGGCCAAATTGGGGCCGCTGAAGACCTCTCGTAATCTCTTCCTGATCCTTTTCGCTTGGTTTCGTGTTCAACCATTGCAAAGTTGCATCAGGAGTCTCCTCCAGAAGAGGATCTCTTATCAGCGGAATCACACCATTTCTAATGCCCAAGCGAATTTGCAGAGTGCTGTAGGGGTAATCTTCAACTTTTCTGCAGATCCCAGCTTCAACGGGGTTCCGATATAAATACTTATAAACATGCTCGAGATAGATAGGTTTACCGATGACGGAGCGAAAATACCTCGAACCGTAAGTTTGATTAATGCGACCGGCTCCACGAGAAATCACTCGAGATGTTTCCCTCATAAAGTAATTCATGGCCTCAGACATATTATTCTCCGGAAATCGGATGATGAGGTGAAAGTGATTACTCATTAATACAAACGCATGAATTTCTGCTTTGTAAGCACAATGAATAAAATAAAGATAGTTAGACATGATTGTCCAAACTTCCTCCATCGGAAGACCGAACCATTCTTTGTTATGGCAGCGAGCAGTGATATGGTACGGAAATTCGGGTGTATAAATTTGCTTCTGTCTTGGCATATCATAAGCCAATAAGCAAAAAGGCTCCCGTTTCGAGGAGCCTCTTAATTTCTATTTGAATTCTTCTATGTCCGAAGTCAGACCATGTACCCAAATCGACACGGAGGGAAGCAGGTACCTACATTTTAGCGTCGAAGGCATCACGAACGGCAAGACCGATATTGATCAAAACTGTCAGCGTAAGAACGATGGCGACCATCGGTCCCCATACTAGCCACTCGGCGATGGTGAACCATTTTTGAGCTTGGGCCATCAACTCACCCCAACTTGGTGTTGGAGGAACAAGGCCTAGTCCCAAGTAGTCCAAGAAAGACAATGTATTTACACCACCCGCGATAAAGAACGGGGCAAAGGTCACGATCGGAGTCAGACCATTCGGAAGAATGTGTTTTCCGATAATACGTTTGTGATCGGCACCAATCGCTTTTGCCGCTTCAACATACTCACGCTTTCTCAATGAAAGGAACTGAGCACGCATATAAGCCGAGATCCCCGTCCAACCGAAGAAAGACACAAGAAGAATCAAGATCGGCAAACTCGGCGTAAAGATCGAGATGATCGTAATCAAAACGAAAAGAATAGGTACGCTCTCTACAATCTCAACGATACGTTGACCAACAAGGTCCGTCTTACCGCCCAAGTAACCCATCACGGCACCTAATGTGATACCTATTGTGTAAGTCACAATCCAACTACCTAGAGCGAAAAGCATCGTGTAACGGAAGCCGTAAAGAAGACGAGTCATAACGTCACGACCGCTCTCGTCCGTTCCGATCCAATTTTGTTTTGTTGGAGGTGACGGATAAGTATCTACATTTTTATTGCTCTCGTAGGGGTCCCACTGAATGATCGGCCACACAGACCAGTCGCCCTCTTCCATTTGAAGCTGGCGATAATCCATCACGTAGATATCCTCACGACCAAAAGCCGTCGGATGGTAGTCTACGAAAAGAGGAAAATAAAGTTTTCCGTGATAGCTGACAATGTGGGGACGGTTGTTTGCCCAAAGCTCCGCTGTGAAGCTAAAGAAAAACATCACGAGCAAAACCCAAACAGAGATGACTGCTACGCGGTCGCGCTTAAAGCGTTTATATCTTTTAAGCGTAAGCTCATTCTTAATAAGATATTTCTGAATTGGATCCATCATTTGAAGTCAATCCTTGGGTCAATAAGAACATAGATGATGTCGCTGAATACGCGACCGAACATCAAGAGCAAAGAAGAAATGAAGGTCAATCCCATGATCACGTTGTAGTCACGAGACAATACGGATTGATAACCTAACAAACCGATACCATCGAGATTGAACATCTGCTCGATGATAAGAGAACCCGCCAAGAAAGCTCCAAAGAAGCCGCCCAAGCCTGTCGCAATGGGAATAAGAGCATTGCGAAGAGCGTGTTTGAAGATAACCACTTTTTCTGCAAGGCCCTTAGCGCGTGCCGTACGAACATAGTCCGACTTCACAACGTCCAACATCGAGTTTCTCATAAGAACTGAAAGTTCGGTGAAGCCACCGATCATGTAACAAATCAAAGGAAGAACAAAGTGGTGGGCACGATCCCAGATCTTGCCCATAGCCGTTAATGACTCATAGTCATCCGACTGAATACCACCGATAGGGAACATATTTAATTTACCGGCAAACACGACGATTAAGAAGATACCCAAAACCAGAGGAGGAATGGAGTACGTCAAATTGAGAATGATGGTCGTGATTCGGTCAAAAGAAGCTCCGGCTTTAATGGCCTTACGAACTCCCAAAGGAATACACACTATATATGTCAAAAGTAGTGAGGCGATACCGAACTGCAAAGAGACAGGGAATTTACTTTTGATAACGTCGATCACAGGCTCTTGATAAGTGAAGCTTTCGCCAAAGTCCAAACGCGCCAGGTTTTTAACCCAAATGATGTAGCGTTCGTGCAACGGCTTATCAAAGCCGTATTGTTTTTTAAGAGCTTCGATAACCTCTTCGTTCACCGACGTGTCACCGCGAGTGTTCACGGATCCACCGCCGCCACCGCCTCCGCCACCAGCTGCTCCAAAACGGATCGCTTGTAGCTTCTGTTCAATGGGGCTCCCCGGAGCCAAATTAATCAGCACAAAGGTTAAAACTGTGATCCCGAAGAACGTCGGGATCATCAACAGCAATCGGCGAATCAGGTATACGATCAAAGCCCTACTCCAAAATAAAAAAACTTAAGATAGCTACGCTGTATTTTTAATTTTAACAAGGCGCTAGGAGGAAGGCGTACACTGTACGCCGACGAACGAAGCAACGCAGGTAAAATTAAAAAGACTGCGTGGCGAAGGCTCTTATTGAGCTTTCAACCACCAGTAGTCTCTACCAATTTCGTACTTAAATGTCTCGGCCGGCATGCCCATGCGAGAAGAATTTGCATAGAATACATACTTGTCGTTGAAAAGGAACGCGTATGGAGCGTCTTCAGCGATCTTAGCGTAAACTTTTTTAAGAGCAGCAACACGTTTTGCTTTATTTGGCTCAACGCGAGCTTCGTCGATCAATTTATCAACTTCAGGGTTTTTGTAAGCGATGAAGTTAGATCCACCAACGACAGCACTTGCAGAGTGCCAGATTTGTTTAGGATCTGGATCTACGGAACCGCCACCCCAAGCCATTGTCACAGCGTCGAAGTTACCTTCGTCAACAAGCTTCAAGAATGAGTTCCACTCAAGATATTTCAACTCCATATCGATGCCGGCTTTTTTCAAGTCTTCACGATACATAGTGTAGTATTTTTCAACGTCTTTAGATGGATAGATCAAAGTGAATTTAAACTCAGATTTTTTGCCGCCCACTGTTTTTTCAAGAACACCGTTTTTATCAGTGTCTGTCCAACCAGCTTTAGCCAAAAGTTCTTGAGCTTTCTTCGGATTGAACTCGATCGCTTTGTTGCCTGGGTTGTATTCAGAGCGCAAGTAGATCGCGCCGTTCGCCAAATCAGACATACCGTAACGGAACTTTTTGTTCATCTCTTCACGGTTCAAAAGGTGCGCAAGAGCGATACGAACGTTTTTATCTTGGAAAATTTCTTTACGGAAGTTCCAGCCGATAAAGCCGTAAGATTTCGGAGCGCTATTCTCAACTTTGTGTTTGATAATAGTTTTGCCCCAAGGCGCGCCTTCAGTTTTCTTCATGTAAGCTTCAACACGCATATCAAGGTAATCCAACTCACCTTTTTTCGCGCGCTCAAGTTCTACGTTTTCATCTTTGTAGAAACGAAGAGTGATTGTGTCGAAGTTGTACATGCCTTTGTAAGCAGCGTCTTTATTGCCGTACCATTTGTCGAACTTCTTAAGAACGATCAATTGGCCACGATCAAATTTAGAAAGAACGTAAGGACCCGCGCACATAAGTTGACGGTTCATTTTCTTAGATTTTTCAACATCGCCGTAAACTTTCTTAGGGATTACAGACAAAGTTGCCGCAGATTCGAAGTTGTTGAAGTACAAATCTTTAGCTGTGAAACGCACAGTGTGTGGATCCAAAACTTCAACTTTTGACAAACCTTCATAGTATGGACGCAAGTGAGCAGCTTCATACTTAGGCTCAAAGATCGCGTCGAAAGAGAATTTCACGTCGTCAGCCGTTACAGGCGTACCGTCGTGGAAAACAGCGTCTTTGCGGAGGTGGAACGTGAATACTTTGTTGTCTTTAGAGATTTCCCATTTTTCAGCCAAACGTGGTTTCCAATCGTAAGTCTCGGAATCACGAGTTGCCAAACCTTCACACACGTATTCTTGCACACGACGAGAGTAAGCGTCAGTTGCAGTGATCGGGTGAACTGTTGGAGGTTCTCCTCCAAGGTTGAAGACGAAATTTCCGCCTTTAGGAGCGTTCGCATTGGGTGCTGCTGCTAAAGCGGGGGCTGTCAAAGCTGAGCTCAGAAGTAGAGCTAGGAGACCCTTCATATTCATTGTGTTTCCTCCAAAGAATTTCGTAGGGAATTTCAATAGTTCCCAAAGTGGGCTTAAAATGGGTTATGCGACAAAAATAATCAAGTTATTGCTCGATTGACGCCATGCTTAAATGTTATATATCTTGGTCTTTCTAAGGAGAAAATAAATGTCTGAAAAGACGGTAAAATTCGATCCAACCACGACCATTTCTGCAGAGTTTGGTATCTTTGGAATTCCCATGAATGAGGAAGAATCCAAAGTCGTCCTTGTTCCAGTTCCTTGGGAGGTCACAACCTCTTACGGCGAAGGGGCTTCTCACGGACCTCAGATCATCCGCCAAGCCAGTGAACAGATTGACCTTTTTGACATCGAAGTAGGTAAGGCCTACGAAGTCGGCTACTTCATGCGCGACTTCCCGGAAGACCTCCTTAACATGAACAATAAATTCAAAGCTGTCGCCCAAGAGCTTATCGAAATGCGAACAAATCTCAGCGATGATGAAGCCAAAATGAACTCTTTGGCAGCTCAAGTGAACACAGCTTGCGAAGAAATGAGCCAATGGGTTTACGACCAATGCTCTGACGTTTTAAAAAAAGGAAAACTTTTGGGCCTTGTTGGAGGCGACCACTCCACTCCCCTGGGAGCGATCCGCGCAGTGAGCGACAAGTTTAAAGGCGACTTCGGCGTTCTTCATATTGATGCCCACGCCGATTTACGCAAAGCCTACCAAGGTTTCAAACAATCCCACGCTTCGATCATGTACAACGTGATGACCGACGCTAAGAAACCAAAAAAATTGGTTCAAGTCGGTATCCGTGATTTCTGCGAAGAAGAATATGACTTCAGCAACTCACGCGAAGACATCAAAACATTCTACGACTTGGAATTGAAACGTCGCTTGCTTAAAGGTGAAACTTGGGAAAAAGTTTGCCAGGACATCATCAAAGAACTTCCGCAAAACGTTTACATCTCTTTTGATATCGATGGTCTTGATCCCGCTTTCTGCCCGCACACTGGAACTCCAGTTCCAGGGGGCTTGAGTGTTGACCAAGTCTTCTTTATGTTCCGAGAAATCCACAACTCAGGTCGCAAGATCATCGCGTTTGACTTGAACGAAGTTTCAACAGGCGGTCTTGAAGAGCACGAAGTTGAGTGGGACGGAAACGTCGGTGCCCGCATCCTTTATAAAATGTGCGGTTGGTTGGTGAAGAGCAATGCTTAAGGTTTACGAATACGCAAAATGCTCAACATGCGTGAAGGCTTTGAAGTTTCTTGATGGAAAGAAAGTGAAATACGACAAACTTCCTATCGTCGACAAAGCGCCTTCACAAAAGGAACTAAAAGAGATGCTCGCGGTGCTGAAAGAACGCGGCGGCAGCATCCGAAATCTTTTTAACACTTCCGGCGTGATGTACAAAGAAATGAAGTTGAGCGAAAAGCTTCCGTCCATGACAGAAGCTGAGGCTTTGAAACTTCTTTCTGAAAACGGAAAACTTGTAAAAAGACCTTTCGTCATCGGAGCCGACACTCACCTTGTCGGCTTCAAAGAAGACGAGTGGAAGAAAGTTTTTTAGGGTTGATTCAAATAGTTTTCGATGGTTTTTGCGCGGATGGCGTGGGCGCGATCGCAGAAAGTTTTTTCTCTGAAGAATAAGCAGTCCTTGTGAACGACTTCCAAAGAGCGAATCACTTCTGAAAAATCTTTTTGCCCTGCTTCGCGCATCAACTCTACTCCGATACAATCTGTTTCTGCGTGCATAATATTGAAAGCATCACCGTTCATGGAGTCAGCCTGCAGTTGATGTGGACTTAAATGCTTTTGCACCATGTGGCCTACTTCGTGGGCCATCATAAAAAAGTTTCCTTGAAATGGGTCTTTCAATTCTGTTGCTAAAACTTTCAAAGTGTCTGGATAAATCGAAATTGAAGTGTCGGAAATAGCAGCCCCCGGAACCATGTCATGTCCGAGGTTGAAAAGACGTTTTCCAAAAACGTTGCGCTCAAGAGCATTCAAGGCAGCCCAACTAAAACGCAAATCAGGTTTAATGTTTTTACGAGGACGGATCTGATATTGAGTCTTACTCACTTGGGATTTACTGACTTCAATCGCATGCTTAACTAGTGCGCGGTCACAGACCAAAAAAGGCACTTCTTCATGGGTTTGCGCCTGAACAGAGAGTGAGAACGAAATAATTAACAATAAGCTTAAGAAGTATTTCATGCATTTATGAAATACCAAATTCATGCCAGAAAAAACTAAGTGTCTCAAAACGAGAACCTAAGTTTTTGGATGATGATGACGACGGCCGTGACGATTTACTTTTAGAGCATCAGTCTTATTCATTTTATAAACGAAGTATGCTCCAGCTAGCACAATCGCCATTGTTAAAATGACAATCCATAGGCTGATCATACAACCTCCCTTCGCAAACTTTATTCTACTCGAGAATTCGAAGAAACAGAGGTCTTGATCGAAGAGATTGTGCCGATTAACAAAGGCGCTTCCGAATGAAAGCGCCTCGAACATGAGAATACTAGTAACAAAGAGTCGCGCCAGTTTCCGGGCTGCAACCATTCCAGAAAGTCTTTTTGCAGATCATATTTTGTGGAGTTTTCCACTTGCCTTTAGCCATGCAGGATTGCCAGTAAGCGCTGTTGATATCCGAAGCCTGCGCATCGAAATCAGCAACAACAGCTTTCATCAAATCACGAGCTTGAGCTTGCGACATGTCCAATTTCTGCGCCATCAAAGCCAAAGAGTCTGAATCTGGAAGACGTCTCTTGCTGATGGCCTTGATGTCTTTCTCATTCAAACCAATTCTTGTAAACGAGTTCAAACCCTCTGTTGGAACTTTCGCAAAAGCTTCTTGAATTTGTTCAGCCGCTGCCAAACTTATTTGATGCCTTTGAGCGAATTCCACAGCTTCTGGATTTGTTCCCAAATCAATTTGCGTGTTGGCTTCGTAACAGCGATGTCTTCCGCATTCACGATAACGTGGAGGACGACGATCATGATGGTGACCATGGCCATGGTCGCTGGCACCAATGCCAATGCCGATGGCAACGCCGATAGCTCCTGCTGCAATATCCGAAGAGTCACAGCCTGTATTACAAAACATGGTAGTTATGAGAAGCCCTGATAAAATAATCTTCTTCATAGTGGTCCTTTCTTTTTTGAAGCGATGTCTCTTTGGCACCGCTCATTGAGCAAGTCCCCAAGAAAGCAATCTCAGTGCCAAAATAAAGCGCACCACTTCCAAAAGAATCAGGTTTGCGGAAAAATAATTTGATGCAGCGGAAGTACTTTAGATTGCGAATTTTAGCTGCGACGAGTCAGTTCGTGGGGATGCTTTCTTCTGTGATCCCAAGCGAACTCCGAGTCCCACCAGACGAACAGGAACTCCGCGACGGAGCCACGCTTTTTCAAGAAGACGTTCAAAATCTTGCAGCGTCGGAACATCATTATAAACTTCTTCATGAGTGGTCTGTTTGAAATCGAAGAACTTCAATTTCACAACGATTCCCTTGATACGATCTTGGTACTCGCCCTTTTCCAAGCGACGAATGAAGTCTTCATAAATAGGAGGAACGGTTTTCAAACATTCCTCCAAAGTTTGCAGATCTTTATTAAAAGTCTCTTCCACTGTCAGAGATTTACGCTCCCACTCCGTGACAACTTCGCGATGATCTTCGCCCCGAGCAAAGTCATAAAGCTCTTGGGCACGAGAACCAAACCAGTGTTGCAATTCCAAAACCGTGTACTTTTGAATATCACCACAAGTGAAAAGATCTAAGTCATGCATCTTTTGAGCTGTCACCTTGCCAACGCCGAAAATCTTTTCAACTGGAAGATCTTTAACGAAAGCCGCCACATCTTGAGGGCGAATCACAAACTGTCCGTTGGGCTTTTTCCAATCGCTGGCTATCTTCGCCAAAAACTTATTGGGTGCAATACCCGCGGAAGCTGTGAGATTGAGTTCTGTGTAAATCAAACGGCGGATTTCCTGCGCAATCAATGTCGCACTTCCACCGAATTGCTCACACTCGCTCACATCCAAGTAAGCTTCATCCAAAGACAAAGGCTCAATCTTGTTTGTAAATCTTTGAAGAATTTCGCGAACTTTGCGGCTTTCAGTTTTATATAAGTCGAAATGTGGAGGAACTAAAATAAGCTGTGGGCACAAACGCACCGCTTGTGAAGAAGGCATGGCGGAACGCACACCAAATTTGCGTGCTTCATAACTTGCTGTCGTTAAAACACTGCGTGTATTCGGAGGTCCGCCGATTCCCAAAGGTTTCCCCTTAAGTTCTGGGCGGTATTTCACCTCCACAGCCGCGTAAAAGCAGTCCATGTCGACATGAATAATCTTCTTCATTTACATATTATTTACATATCGAAATCAGAAAATCAAGTAGGATCTGCTTCCATCTCGACAGGAGCCTGGGCCTCGTCGGGGATTCCTTTTACTGGAACGAATTTAGCCGCGATCAATGCGTGAGCTTTTTCTGCAATCAGGCCTCGGTCGTCTTCTGGAGTCGTGTGGATTTGTTCCAAAAACTCGATTTCAGCCGTCACCGATTTCAAAGTCATTGTTTTCCACATCGACGTGACAAAAGGAATGTCACCATACCAACAAACATGATCGCGCCACTTCAAAGAAAATTCTTCGCCGTTAATTTCACGAAAGTTGATCACAACAGGTTGAATAGGAACGCCCGCTTGAGCCGCCGCCATCATCAAAGTTTTTTTGAAAGGCAAAACTCTTTCACCGTTCGTGGAGGTTGCTTCTGGATAAAGGACCACGCGGAAACCATTTTTCAGAGCGGAAACGATAGATTTCATTTCATCCAAAATTTTTGTACGACTGCGACGTTCGACGTAAATGCAACCGCCCATTTCCGTGAGTAAACCCAAGAAAGGAGTTTCACGCATCTCCGTCGAAGTCACAAAAAGCATCGGCATACACGTCGCTAAGGAAAGAATATCAACGAAGCCCATGTGATTACTGACGAGCAAAAACTTTTGGCCCTGAGCGGGCTTGTTGATCACCTTTAATTTTAGTCCGAGACCTTTGATCATCAAACCGCAGAAAAACCGCGTGTTGAGAGAGAAACGACGAAGGCGCTTTTCAGGATTGCGAATCACCCAATGGCACAGAAACGACCACACCAAAAAGCTCACGATCACAAGAACGAATAAAATAAATCTATAGACTCCGCGAAGTCCGGCTTGAAACTCTTCCACAGAGCCTATTTAAATCCCCTTGTCCTAAAATCGTCAAGAGATCCTTGCGGACAACCGAGGGCGCACTAATTGCAATCCACTTCGGCAATGTCGACGTAAAGGTTGCGTGCAAAGGCTCTGGCTTTTCCTTCGCCCATCAAGGTCGCGGCTAAATTTCCGCGAAGGATCGCTGAGCCACCACATTCAGTTTCAATAAGAACCTCTTGCTGTCCCAAGGATTTATTTACCTTGGAAGCTTGATCAATGGCTTCGACCTCAAGAATTTGTTTTACACCTTGGCTGCCGCTTTGAAGATTTCCAAATCCATGCGCGCTTTAGTTTGGGAGGGGTAAGCGCGAAGGCTGGCAAGTTGATGACTGTTAGACACCACAATCTTTTTTCCCGCCGCTGCTTTCAAGTTTAAAGCAAAAGTGCAAGAACCTCGGGCGACACGCTTGTCTTCTTCTTTTTTGAGATAAAGACCCGTTGGAATAACAAAACGCCCTTCACTGACTTCCGCCAATTCATGAGCCCCCACCGGAGTTTCACAAGAAGTCCCTGCGATTTCGACTGTTCCCAAGTTCAAAGCCTTCGCTTGAACGACAAAGAGAAAACTAGCTGCTAGAAACATAACGCCTTTACCCATAAATCCCCCTTTGTGATGGACTGGAGCTTTTTGCCACCAGACCAACCATCTGTAAACCTCTCTTCAAAGAAGGTGCCAGAGTCATTTTAGCCCGTCGTTAACATTCCGCTCGCTATTCCCGTCACGGTTTCTCGCAAAAGAGGAACATCTTGATCTTCAAGAGCCAGTAACTGCAAGACATTCAGTGGATGAATCAGTGGCGATCGCAATGAAATACTGGTTTCCAACCACGGACGATACCATAGCAGACTTTCTTCGCCCGTAATTTCTCTCACTGCATTTTGACAAGCGACAAATTCTTTTTCAAATCTGTCAGCAAAAGAGTCGGCCACGTCTTTAGGTAAACGCGAGGAGTGCAGATACAAAGAAAAAACATCGAGCTCGATTTTTTCTAAAGTGAACCCCAAAACTTTGATGTACGAGCGAAACAGAGAAGATTCTGCGAAGGCTTTTCCGTATCGAGCCTTCTCTTCTTTAGAAAGAGTCTGCCAAAAACTTCCTACACCCCACCAACTTGGGAATAAAGCCCGAGTCTGCGTCCAACACAAAACCCAAGGAATCGCACGCAAGCTTTTTATATTCACAGGCCCTTGCCGTTTCGCGGGACGGGACCCCATGCGCAGATCTTTCATAAAAGAATATGGCGTGGCCCACTCGATCAACTCTAAGAAATGGGGGTCTTTAAGCATCTCTCGATAAGCATTCTGAACAAAGTCGGAAAGCTTCAAAAGATCTTGTTCAATATTCTTTTTAGGTGGAACCGCGACCTTCTTTTCGGAACCTTGATCCCGAGCCGAGCAAAATCTTTCAAGCTGTCTTTGCAAAATTTCTGGAGCCGTGTAGTTTCGGTAAATCATTTCACCCTGGACAGTCACTTTCACAGTAGAAAGCGCTGAAGGCGGCCACCATTCTGTTTGTTCTTGAACAGAACCACCACCGCGCTCGACACTGCCGCCAGAACCATGAAAGAAAATAGGAATGAGACCATGTTTCTTAATAACGTTTTCAAGGTTTTGGATGGCCGAGTGAATAAGAAAACGAGAAGGAAATGAACCGTTTTCTTTCGCCGAATCAGAATACCCCAACATCACTTCCAGTTTTTCCGACCAGAAGTCTTTAATCAGTTTCCGACGTCGTGGACTTTTCAAAAATTCTTCGACGATGGATACAGAAGAGCTTAAAGCATGAGCGCTTTCAAAAAGAGGAACAACGGGCAAACGGGCCTTCCCTAAATATTTTTCAGCCAATGCGACACCGGCAACAATGTCTTTCGCTGATTCCGTTTGGCTTAAAACAAATCCACGGACATAAAATCTTGGATCATGTTCGGGAGAAATCTTGGAAAGCGTTTTAAGCATTCTTGAAATGGCAAAAGATGGCGGAGAACTCTTGAGGGCTTCATGAACTAAGTGACTGTCTTCGCGAAGCTCCAAGGGAACAACCAGTCCCGGAAAGATCTTCATGAAAACTCTAATTTCATGAAGAGTCGGCGATTCCACCGTAAAGCACGTTTTATAGTGTTTCGCCAATTTATCCATGGATTCCCTAAAGGAATGGACTCGATGAGAGTCTCCATGGCGGATCTTTTTTATTTTTGTCAGATGCTGTTTTGTTTTTTTTGATTGCACCAGAAGTGCTTGGACTTTCTTTTTATTTTCTTCCGAAGACCGCGCCAGAGGCTCTAAGTCCGCAAGATACTCTTGAAACTTCGCCTGCAACCACCTCAACAAGAAGTTTCGCGCCATTTGCAAACTGCCCAGCATCGTCTTTTCATCAACACCAGGATGGCCGTCTTTATCTCCTCCCACCCAAGTGCGAATATAAAATGGCAGCTTCTGTTTTCTCTGATCAATAAAAACTTGCAGTATTTCTTTCTGTAAAGCCAACGAGTAAATATACTCGGCCTCGTCCATCACAGAGGGTTTACGCTGCTTGGACATCGGAATGCGCCACACCCATTTGATAAGAACACGCAAATCTTGAAGGTTTTGGTCTTCTGGATTTTCGAGTTGTTTTTCTAAAAGAGTTTGGATCTTTTTAAAATAGTAAATGATATCCGGGTTTCTAGATTCAGTAGGATGCGCCGTCAAAACGTGGATGATTCGACCATAGATGTGACTCTCTTCCGATCGCGCTTCCTTAAACTCCGCTTTTAAGCGCGACGTGCGATAAGCCGCCTCACAGGAATTAATAAGCTCCAGCATCAATGAAAAAGAATGAGCAATGTAATAGCGATCTTGTGAAGATAAATAGGACAGCTCTTCTTTGAGCTTGAGAAGCCCCTGAAGAGTTTGTCCTTCCGACGATTTCACATGACGGCGAATATTTTCTATGCGCTGAAACCCATCTTGGCCCAATTCTGATTCGATCACTCGACCGAGTTCACTCACTGACCAATCGACAAGACTTGTAAGTTCCTTGGGAAGTGTTTGTGCCATACTTTAAACCGCGGGTTTGAGAATGGAGATTCTTTGCTCTTTTTTAAAGAAATCCCGCCATGGGTCCACTTTGCGAGTCTTAAGATGTTCGTAGGCGTTCTTGAGAGTAAAAATATCCGGACTCTTGATCTTTTTTAAATCTTCCCAAGCAACTGGCATAGCGACGGCACTGATATCTTTTGCTCTTAAAGAGTAAGGCACAACCGCAGTTGCTCCCCGGCCGTTCCTGAAATAATCGATAAAGATTTTTTTACCGCGATGCTGTTTCGACATAGTGACGACATACTGTCCCGGATGTCGCGCCACCATTTCATGACCAATTGTTTTTGCAAAACTCTTGATTTGATCCCAACTGTAAAGAGGCGCCACAGGAACATGTACGTGCAGCCCTTTGCCTCCCGTCACCTTCACGAAACTTTTAAGATCTATGTCCTCGAGAATTTTTCGAATCTCTAAGGCTGCATCGACAACGCTCAACCAGGTAACGCCGGGTCCTGGGTCTAAGTCTAAAACAATTTGATCAGGATGTTCGATGTTATCACTATGACATCCCCACGCATGCAATTCAAAAGCACGCATTTGCGACAAAGATAAAAGCCCCTCTTTAGAATCAATGGTGAGATAAGATTTCGGACCACTTTTCTCGCGAATTGTGACAGGAATAATATCCACGGGAATTTTTCCAGATATATGTTTTTGAAAGAAACAATTCTTAGTCGTCCCTTCCGGACATCTTAAAAGAGCCAAGGGTCTGTCAGATATGTGCGGCAAAATAAAGGGCGCTATATCTTGATAGTACCGAGCGACTTCAATTTTTGTAATGCCCTCTTTTTTATAAAGAACCTTGGTAGGATTCGAGAGCGAACGCAGCTCTGGAATTTCCTGGGGCACTTTGGCAATTTTTGATTTCTTCTTTGACCCTCCAAAAGCTTTGATGGGTTTAGGCTTTTCTATATGAATTTCTTCCGCCGGTTTATCCTCACGCAGACCGTGAAAGACCGCCGTTCGCAATTGCTCATCCGCAGTCCAATTGGCAAATGTAATATCGGCCACAAGTTCCGGTTTCACCCAATGAAGACCTTTGCCTTTGGGTTCCTTCAGTTGAAAGGGCGACTTTTTCGACTCCAACTTTTTTAGTTTTCTTAAAACTTCCACCGCAGACTTTTCCGTAAACCCCGTTCCCGATCGTCCGATATATTTTAGCTTGTCTCCGTCATACACTCCTAACAACAAAGCTCCAAATCCTGCTCTGGAGCCCTGGCCTTCGGCATACCCGCCGATAATGAACTCTTGATGCATTTTGCATTTAGTTTTAACCCACGAGCCACTGCGCGCTGAAGTGTAAGGGCTTTCACGATCTTTGGAAATCAAGCCTTCTAAATTGTACGAACAAGCCGCTTTAAACAAAGCCTCGGCATGCCCTTCAATGTGATCGCTATAGCGGATTAATGGATGCTTTAGTAAGTGGACGATTTTCTCTAGCTGATGCTTGCGTTCATGCAAAGGAAGATCGCGATGATCTTCGCCATCCAGAAAGAGCAAATCAAAAACATAATAAACCAAACGACTCATGTCGTTTTCTTTCAAAGCATTTTGCAACTTTTGAAAATCGGTGCGCCCGTCTTTATCAAGCCAAACAATTTCACCATCGATGATGGCATTTTTAACTGGCAATTCATGAAGGGCTTTGGCAATGGCTGGATATCTCTTAGTCCAATCAAGGCCGCCACGGGTATAAAGAGTCACCTTGCCATTCTCAAAGTGCGTTTGAGTTCGATAGCCGTCAAATTTAGTTTCATGAACCCACTTTTCTCCCTCGGGAGGTTCTTTGGCGAGTTCCGCGAGTTCAGGGGCGATAAACTGAGGTAATTTTCTAACTCGCTTTGTTGCTTTCGCGGGTTCTTCCTCCTCTTCAGGAGCCGCATATTCATCCGTCCTTTTAATCAAAAGCCATTGCGATTTTTTGCCAGCACTTCGTTGGGTTTTGATGAGCATCCAATGGCCGTGCAGTTTTTTTCCCTTCAGTTTAAATTCAAGATGTCCTTTTTTTAAACCCGCACGCGCGCTCCCGATGGGTTCCCACGTCCCCGTATCCCAAATATAAACTCGTCCGGCGCCATATTGACCTTTGGGAATGACCCCTTCAAAAGTTCCATAGGAAAGAGGATGATCTTCCACTTCCACCGCCAGACGCTTTGTTTGCGGGTCCATGGATGGTCCTTTGGGGACGGCCCAGCTTTTTAAAACACCATTAAGTTCCAAGCGAAAATCGTAATGCAGATGCGAGGCATGATGTTCTTGCACAACGAACATCAGAGGAGCGCTCTTGCCTTTTTTCTTTTTGGGCATTGAGCGCGGCTCCGGTGTTTTTTTGAAATCCCGTTTCTTAATGTACTCGCGAAGAGGCATGACTTACTCTCCTTGCAGGGGCCCGAGTTTTCTTGGCTTGACGAGACTCAATACTCTTCCGTAAAAGTGGAAGCAAATCGACCACGTTAGAAGACTCTTCGATTCTTTCTTCTTTAACGGGCTCTTCAACGTATTTGCCTTTGCCTTGTTTAACTTTGGCTTGGATTCTTTTCATAATATCTTCGTAGTAAGTGTCTTTGTACTTATCCGGCTTCCATTTCGCCGTCATACCTTTGATAAGATCTTCCGCCATTTTTAGTTCACGCGGAGAGAACTTCACGTTCTTATTTACCTCATAAAGATAATCAACTTCATCCACTTCTTTTACTTCGTGAGCAAAACGCAAAATCTCCAGAATTAGGTAATCCCCCCGAGGCATGATCATTGCGAGATGCTGCTTAGTGCGAATAACAATCTTGGCAATAGCCACCTTTCTTGTATGTTCTAATGCCTCACGCAAAAGGAAATAACCTTTCTCTGCGCCCTTCTGAGGAGCGAGATAATAAGGCTTTTCAAAAAGCATGGTGTCGATTTCGTCGATCAAAACAAAGTCTTCGATATCAATAGATTTGGTGGCTTTGACGTTGGCTCTTTCAAAGTCGGCATCGGACATAATCACGTATTGTCCTGACTTGTATTCGTAACCCTTGACGATCCGTTTATACGGAACTTCTTTTCCCGTTTTCGCATTGATCTTTTGGTATTTGATATGCGCGAGATCTTTTTCATCAAGCAAAGAAAAGTGCAGCTCTTTAGTCTGCTGAGCGCTTTGCAAGGTTACAGGAATATTTAGAAGACCAAAACTGATGGAGCCCTTCCAGATATTTGAACGCATATCCCCTCCTACCCTGAGGAAAGGGTAGATGGGAATATGGAGGGACACCAAATGAAGACGGACATTCTGATAAAATTCAGTTCAGTCCGTCGTGTGAGAAATCAAAAACTATACTTCAGTCGCAGAATCCAACTTGAACTTCTTCCAAAGAGTTCTGTTGAGATCTTCGCGCTGAAGGATGGTCAGGAAGTCGATGCATTGGAATTCTTGATCCCACGCAGGCTCCCCGCCAATCGAAGCTCCGATTTTCAAGTAAGCACGGCAAAGAGGTGGAAGAAGTTCCTCGGCCTGGGCTCTCTGAGTCTCCGTGAGAGGGCTTCGGACTTCATCCATAAAATAATTCAACATCGGCATCGTAAACTTCAAAGTCGGACGAGTGCGATATCCAGTCAGAATACGACCTTCCTCTTCAAAGTAACGAGTCAAAAGAGCCGCATCGCGAGGATCATCGGTTTTCACCGTCGCACAACCAAAAAGCATCTTTGCTTCACTGGCTGCCATGTATTCAGCGATACCTCTCCACAAAAGTGAAATCAAAACACCTCTGCGGAAGTCTTTATGAATGCACGCGCGCCCCAACTCCAGCTTCACACCGGGTTGTTGCATGATCGTGGACATCATAAATTCCTTGGCAGAGTAAAAATTCTGAGTGAACAACGAGCAATTCAAACGATAAGTACCAATAATACGATTGCTGCGTTTTTCTTTGATAATCAGGTGATCACAGTCAAAGTCGAATTCATCGACATCAACCCCGTGAGGAGCCTTTTTACCCATCATCTCTTTGTGAAAGACTTCAAAGCGCAAAGCCAAGGCTTCTTTAAGTTCTTCCACATTCGTGACAGTTTTAACCTCGAAAGGTCCCACCTCAGAGCGGATTTCAATTTTAGCTCTGAACTTGTGGATGCGATTGAGTCGCAATTGGTAAAAGGATTGAAGGTTCAAAGATACTTTCTCAAGACTGGCGTAAGCTAGTGTGTTGATCATAAGGCCCCTCCCCTTGTGGTCAACATCAGTGTAGCTATCTTTACAAATCGGAATTGTCAGAAGTGTCTTAAGATTGTGTTCGAAATGAGTTTGGAATCTTAGAGGATGAGCGACGCTGCTTTGTTCAAGCGGTCAAAAAGTGATTCCCAACGTTCCCCATCCTGGTGAGCTTCGCGGTAAAACAGGATGCAGTCAGGACCTTGGGCTGCAACTTCCCGCAATTTTCCGTAAAACTCGCGGGTCGCTAGCAATGGATCTTCAGAAAGCTTTAAGATCGCCTGTTTGTGAATGCCACCTTGGGGCTTGATGATCTTGATACTTTCAATTTCATCGGGAAGCTGGCCGATCTTCTCGTTCACTTCCTTTAAAACACTTTCCGGACTGCGATTGATATCCGTACAGACGATCAAAGGAACCGGCGGCATATAGTGGTGTTTCATATGCCCTGGTGATTCGCGCTTATCAACTTGTTCGATAAACTCAAAAGTAAAACCTTTTTCAGACAAAACTCGCGCAATGTCAGATTTCAGGATGTGTCCACGACGTAAAATAGAAAGTGCAATTTTATCTGGAAGGTGACGAACAAGTAAAACTGTCGATTCAATTCCGATTTGGCAATCTCCGCCATCTAGAACAAAGACATTTTCATTTCTAAATTCTACACGAACGTGACCTGCTGATGTTGGAGACGTACGACCAAACTTATTCGCACTTGGAGCCGCCAAAGGCACGCCCACTTCCCGCAAAAGCTCTAAAGCCATCGGATGATTCGGCATGCGAATACCCACCGAGTCCAAGCCCGAAGTGATCATCAAGTTCACAGAAGGGTCGCGAGGCAAAATCAAAGTCAAAGGCCCCGGCCAAAAAACTTCAGCCAAAGCCTGAGAAGCCGGTCCCCAATACGCCGTCACTTTTTTAGCTTGTTCAATGGAGGCCACATGCACGATCAAAGGATCAAAGAACGGACGCTCTTTCGTCGTAAAGATCTTTTCGATGGCCGAGGGAATATCAATACGGGCTGCTAAACCATAAACGGTCTCTGTCGGGAGGCCAATCACGCCTCCCTCATCCAATACCTGTTTTGCCTTTTTTAGAGCCTCGTTCGGTGACATCATCTAAGTCTTTTACAATAACTCGGCTCACAAGGAAAGAAATCAAAGCCCTTTCATTACAACTATTTCGTCCAGATAGCTCCGAAACGAGTTCCATTTCGATAGCCTTGAACTTTCCAGATATAAAATCCGTTATTGGAGTGCTCGTTGTATTTTTGTTGGTACTGATTGGCTGAAAGATTAAACCACGTCGACCAAGCACCCGGTTTTTTCATCCAAACACTTCCGTATCTTTCTCCCCAAGGAAGAGCCGCTGCATTGAAACTCGTCGTGCGCCATCCTTGCGCCCACAGCTCGTCAAACTTTTGCTGATAAGCGGGCTGAGTCAGATTGTACCAGAGATTAAATCCTTGTCCGTCTTTGACGAAAATAGCACCGTGGCGACGCTGTCCACTGACGGTATATGAAACATGATCTTCAACTCGATAGCCTTGATGTTCGACAAGGTCAGTCCACTTCGCTTGAAAATCGGCATCCGTCATATTGATCCAAGTGTAATAACCTTCTCCCGCAGTCTTTTTCCAAATGGCCGTGAATCGTGGAAGACCATTTGATCCCACTTCCACTTGCAGTTCACGAGGACGCAAGCCTTGATTTCCATAAGTATTAAACCACTGATCAAATTCTTGTGACGTTAAATATCCACGCACAGCCCAGGGAAGTTTCACAAACTCATTGAACGATCCTGCCGCTCGCACTTCACTTCCCGCGCGATAGACGCTAAGGGTTTGTGGCCCCAATCCCATATTCGGGTAATAACTAAAATAGAACTTGTAAAGCTCCCAACTGATATTGTGAAAATCCGGGAAATACGGCGCAAAGAAGCGAGGATAATCAATCTGCTTCATCAACGCATAACAACCCGTATTCACCTTTTCGTAGACGCCAAAGGAATCCACAAAAACCCATTCTCCTGTTGTTTTTGGATTGGGTGCAGCGAGCATAAAATGCAGATGATTATTAGCTCTGATTTTATTAGAAGGAGTGCCGTCATTTTTTAAACCGTTGCCGGCACCTCCAGCTCCGGTGTTACCCGCTTTGCCGATGAACTGCCCCATCTTGACCCAGTCTCCGACCTTCACGGCAATAGTGTGAGATTCTTGCCCCCAATATAATTTGTCCGAATTGTTTTTTGCAAAGCGAGCATATTTCGCCCAATTGTCGTTGGCATCGGGATCCGGTGGAACCATTGCACGGGCTGCCGTGAGATCATGGGTATAGCCATCGCGCAGGTGCATATAAATAGTGCGATACTTCGATCCATCTTTTGCCGTGTGCTCGATAATCACAGTATTTCCAAACCAGTTGTCCCACAATTTTGTGACCACTCTTCCTGGCGCCGCCGCCAGCACATCAAACGTCACATCTTTACCAAGTTGCACGGTCTCTCTCCAGGAATCTATGCCGGAGTGTTCTCCTCCGTTGTCATAATGCCAGCCCTGACCCAAAGAAACTTGCGACCCATCGTAGGGCAGAAAGAATGCCATACGCGCCACTTGTTTTTTTGCCCACGTACGAGACGCCGCTTCCGTTCCAAAAACGGGTCTCGTGCCTTTGTAATTGACGTCTTTTTTGTTGTGGCCATCATAGATCGTATAATAACAGCAGTCCGAAGCCACTTTAGGTGTAACACAAACTGCATGTGGCTGAGGCAGATCAGGCTCTTCAACATGAGGAGTCTGTGCCCGAGGCGCATAGGGTGAATGGTCCTCGTACAAAATATCAGGTCCGTTATAAATTCTGACTTCTTGAGCCGCCAAAACTCCTTTGGATACAAATAGCAAGACTATGAAAAACATTTTCGCGAGATGCATGATTCCCTCCAAAGTCATTACGATAGGAGGGACCTAAGAGAGTGACTAGGTCGCAAAATAAATCTGATGAAAAAACAAAAGGAAACTTGGTCAACGACAAAGCTTGGAATTAGAATCCGAACTTTCGCATCAACTTTGAGATCAAAGATTTCTTTTCAGGAACAAGAAGTTCCAGTTCACCAAGTATTTCTTTGCGCTGGTACTTACGGGCCGCTTGCAACGGAGTCAGATTGTCGAACTCAGAAAGCAATTGCGGATTAGCACCATTTTTTAAAAGATAGCGCGCAATTTCGATGTGGCCTGCGATGATACTCGCGACCAGTGCTGTGGAAAGGATTTCGGGATGTTGATAGTTGGGATTAACGCCGTTTTTGATATGATACTTCACCAGTTCAAGGTCACCTGATTGAGCGGCCCCGTACATTTCCTTCCAATCTCCTGCAGACACCCAAAACCTCCGCGTTCATAAATGGGTCTAGGAAAGTATATGCGCCAAAACTCTTTTAGAGCACATAGCAACCGTCAACTCAGCCTTTGGTCCAAATCGAAGATGTCAGGACTCATCGAAACCTCACTTTCTGTTTAGAGTTAAGAAAAGGTAAATACTTAAATTTAAAGGGGTATCACTTGAAAATAATTTCGTTACTCGCACTGACCATTTTTCTTGCGTCGTGTGTGACAAATCAAAACTCTGCTCAGGTTCCTCCAACTACCAATCCACCAGTTGCGAATGTTGAATCTCAACCCGCAAAAAACATTCGAACTCCTTCGACATCCGGCGATCTTACTGGAGCTTACCTAGGTGAAGCGCTTTTTTCAAAACGCACAGAGGGACTTCGTCGTCCGGCGATGCGCTTTTACTTGGATCGCGTTCAAGGTGAAGCCGATAGTTATTATGGAGTTCTTGTTGAGTATGATCAGTTGTTAAACATGGGACTTCCCTACTTAGCGAGCCAAAAAGCACCTTTCTTTAATAAAGTTATTGGTTACCTTGATAAGATTGCGACTCGCATCTCTGCTTACAAACTTGTTCCGGGCTCAAAGGGAGGCACGTACAATATGCACAATTTAGAAGTGCATAATGGACAAATCGTACCTTCATCAGCAGTCGTTATGACACTTAATTTGAATCCTAAAAATACAGAGAAAAATCTTCTCGCAGGAGCCGTGATCAATGGAAACCGTGAAGGACAAATTGTTTTCCCAACGGCTACAAAAGAAAAACAAGGATTTATTGCTGGTATTGCCGACGCTCTTAGCTTCACACAATACGAACTAGCTAAAACTGTCTATAAGAAAGGTCACTTAGGTTCCACATGGCGCGGAAACTGGAATGATCTTGAAGGCTCTTACTTGTCAGAATACGGCCGCTTCAAAGACGGTGTCCTTGAACTGTATTCCGTCAACGGACAAGCCAAAGCAAAATTCGTAAAAACAAATACGACAAAAGCGAAGTACTTCACGAATCCTAAATCTGCAAACATTGAGGGTGACTATGTTGTGACTGAGCCTATCCCTAAAATGTATGTTCTAGTGCCGACGCAAAGAAAGAACACGGCGAGTGACGTTGAAATGACAGGTCGAATTGGTTTGTTCTTGGACGTTTTCGACGGCTCAGCTCCGGAAGCCGGAAGCCACCTTGTAACAGAACTTGCTTTCACAAACCCGCAAGACCCTGAAGATTTCATGATGTACTACGAACATCCGGAACATCTTAAAAATGTCGGCGTAGAACCGAAGAAATAAAGTTCACAAGTAAAACTGAATGAATAAAAAAGGGGGGATCAAAAAATCCCCCTTTTTCTTTTTTAGGTTTATTGATTTTAGAGCCGTTGAACTACGGTCTTAATTGGTGACGGAAGAAGATTCCATCATCGCCAAACTCCGAGGCGATAAATTCGGATGTCGAAACAATATCAGCAACATGTTCGGATTCTTTTAAAAAGCCTTTCACGTTCTCGGGCTTGTAGTTTGCGTAGTTAAACTTCGCGTATTTCTCAGGAGCTATATAGATTTGATAAATCGTTGTGCCTTCGCGGATCTTCATAAAGTCATCTCGGACTTCGTGTTCCTCGGAAGAAAACTTAAGACTCGGGTCAGGAACAAAGAAAATCTGTCTGGGTGCCACGACCTCTTGAAGTTTTTCACCGTGGGCATTGATACCCGCCATATCTTTTGCCAAGAGTTCTTCCGGATACGTCGTCACTTTATTAAAGACCCTGTGGACTAGCTTTTGTCCAAAGGAAGTTCCGATGGGAACTATATTAGACATCGGATGACTGAAGAAATTGAAGTTCTTCCCCTGCCCATCTAATGAAACCAACGCCGAAACGTTCGCACTATAAATACCGTCTCTTAAAACTTTCAACGCAAGTCCCGGTGCCACCGGCATGCTTCCAGTCGCCTTGTATGTTAAGGACAAACGAAGGAAAGCGCAGTCAGCTCCTTGGAAGATTCCAGTATACTTACTGTTATGCGGAACAATTTTAACTTTGGCGATAGCTCCGCGCCCGTGAAGATATTTTTTCCAACCTGCCGGAGCAAAATCCGAATAGTTTTTCCCTTTGATACTGATTTCCTGTTTGCTAAGAGCTAGAAGTTGAAAGAAACCAAACTTACGATACTCAGGAAGTTCTTTATGAGTTGTCGCTCGCACTTTTTCCCAAAGAATGTCCTGCTTTTCGCAGGCTCTTAAAGATTCGTAGTTGTTGGGAACAGAGGCGGGCTCGCGAGAAACTTGCGGCTCCACCACAGAATCTACAAGAACGTAAGTCAGTAGTCCGCATGCCAGAACTCCGAAGAATCCGACAAAAAGAACATTTCTCATTTTCATTCATCCTCCGCTGCTCTTTAACATAGTAGCAGGAGTCGGATTTCTTGGTCATGAGACTCTTTTTGTCACTAGACTAGACCCACCTTGGTCGAGTCTAGGTGCTCGTCTCAGGTCCGTCTTCACAAAGACTGTTACTAATCATAAGAAATCCTAAATATACTTGGAATGTGAGTTTAAATTAATTTTTTCGAAATAAGTTACGCCCAAAAAATTATGTAATAAGGAGTTTACATGAAAAGAAGGATTCCTATTGCCCTGGCTGTCGTCAGTCAGGTGCTAGCATCTTGCACCCACGCACCTCCAAGTACACCAAGTGAGCAAGAGCCTGTCGCAAATTTTCAGCAACAAACAAGAACGCCAAGTTCAACTTTGGCTGATACACCTTGGACGACGTGGTCTGAGAAAGGACAAGTCGGTGGTCTGATTGTTCTTAAAGGGATCCGCGACAACTTGTTTAAAAACAATCTTCACGATCCTCATGTGAACTATTCCGGATATACTCCCGTTGATTGCTCTAAAATTAATGCAAATTTTAGAACGGCTGATGGAACCTGCAATGACATTAAGAATCCTCATATGGGAGCCGCTGGCGTTGCCTTCGGAAGAAACGTAGGCCCTGAATTTATCGACAAAGACGCCGCAGAAAAATTAATGTCTCCAAATCCGGCTCTTGTTTCAAAAGAGTTCTTCACTCGCGATGAATTCAAGCCCGTTCCTTTCTTGAACATGATTGCGGCATCTTGGATTCAATTCATGAATCACGATTGGCTTACGCATGGACCAAACATGGAAGGCAATCCGCACGTTGTAAAAACGGCCCATGGCGAAGTTACTGTCGACAAAACAAAAGAAAATCCAACAAGTCCTCATCAATACAAGCATGAATTCGGAAAAGTAACTCTGAATGATGCGACTCACTGGTGGGATGGATCGCAAATCTACGGTAGTAATCAATCAGAACAAAACAATGTAAGATCTTTCTCACGCGGCAAAATGCGTACTGCAATGGTTAACGGCAGAGAACTTCTTCCAAAAGACGAAACTCTCAACGTGACTAACAACAGACAAAGCCGCGGTTATGAGGTCACAGGTTTTAAAGACAACTGGTGGGTTGGTCTCAGCATGTTGCACACTCTTTTCGTGAAAGAGCATAACGCCATTGCTGATATGTTGATGAACAAGCACGTGACTTACAATGCGAACACGAAAATGTTCACATGGAAAAATGGTAAGGACGTGAAGGTTTTGGACGAGAAAGGTCTTGATCAACAAATCTTCCAGACAGCTCGTCTTATCAACACAGCGATTCTTGCAAAAATCCACACAGTTGAGTGGACTCCGGCGATCTTACCTAATAACACTCTTAGAAAAGCCATGTTCACAAACTGGTACGGGCTTGCAAATCCAAACACTTGGTCGAAGTTCCTTAAAAAGATCCCTGTGCTAAATAAAACAGACTGGTTCAGCGGAACAAATTCAGGTTACTTGCTCGGCGGCGTTGTTGGCGATAAAACAAACAACTTCGGTGTTCCATTCAGCATCACTGAAGAGTTCACGTCTGTTTACAGACTTCACTCATTGTTGCCAGAGAAATTGAACTTCAAATCTTTGAACAACAAATCTCAAGTTGAAGCCGTGGACTTTGCAGACACGAGAAATGAAAAGAGTTATTCAGTTATGGCTAGCCATGATTTGAAAGACCTTTACTACTCTTTCGGTACGCAACTTCCAGGTCAGTTGGTGCTTAACAACTTCCCTAAATTCATGCAAGAGCTGACCATCCCTGGTCACGGCGTGATGGATTTGGGAATGGTTGATATCATCAGAGACCGCGAAAGAGGCGTTCCTCGTTACAATCAATTCAGAAGAGCTATTGGTTTGAAACCTATTGCTTCATACAGAGATTTCTTCCCACCAAGCAAAAATCTGGATGACAGACAAATGAAGGTTCTTCAAAAGTTCTATAAAGTGTATGGCAAAGACAAAGATGGCAACGACAACGTTGAAATGATCGACCTTTTGGTTGGAACATTGTCAGAAGAAGTACGTCCTAAGAACTTTGGATTTGGTGAAACTCAATTCCAAATCTTTATCTTGATGGCGTCTCGCCGTTTGATGTCCGACAAGTTCTTTACTTCACACTACAGAAAAGAATACTACACAAAAGCTGGACTTGATTACATTGACGACGAAGGAACTTTGGCTCAAGTGATCGTAAGACACATGCCTGAGCTAGCTCCTCAAGTAAAAGGTTTGGAAACAGCTTTCCAACCTTGGAACAAATAATCAGATCTTAGAAATAAGAAAACAAAAAAGGAGAAGGACCCCCTTCTCCTTTTTTATTTCCGCCTACTTTTCTTCGCGTAGAATGCTTAAGGCACTTTCCCTGACAATGTCCAAGCTTGCCAGAAATGAAATCAAAAGACTGAGCCCCGTGATAAGAACAACCGAAGTAAGAGGCTGAATCCACGAAAGCCTGAAGTCACTTTCAAAAATGAACATATTCAGCGAAAAGCTCACAACCACACTGAGCAAAGCCCCCGTTAACGCCGCCAAGAAGGCCAAGAAAGAAAATTCCGCCAGAATAAAGCTTGCGACTTCTCCCCAGGAAGCGCCCAGAATCTTCAGCATGTTCAATTCCCAGCGACGCAACTTGATCTGACTGCGCACGATCGAGAATAAAACGATATATCCCGTTAACAAAGCCAAGGCCGCCATCAATTCCAAAGACCAACTCATGCGCTCGCCCATTTTAAGAACTTCATCCACAGTGCGAACAACATCGACCACAGAGATATTTGAAAACTCCTGAGCAATGGCATTTTGCAATTGAGTTCTTCTCTCATCCCCTAGCGAAGGAATCGCTGCAATAAAAGTTTTCGGAGCTTCATTTAAAACACCGTCTTGAACCAAGATAAAGAAGTTCGGCTGAAAGCTTGTCCACTTGACCTTACGAAGGTTGATGATCTCCCCTTCAACCTCAACTCCTTGAACGTCAAAGACCAGAGTATCACCAATCTTAAAGCCCATGCGCTCCGCAAAACGATACTCCACTGACAGTTCTGCACGAGATTGTTTTTCAGGATTAAAGACTCCCGAAAAAGGACGCCCATCAACGATATTCTCGGTTCCTGAAAGATCCTGACGATACGAAAGATTCACGCCGCGATTTCTAAAGCGAGCATCTCGTTCTTCTTCACGAGTTTTGAACCCTTGAGTTTCGATTTTGCGTTCATAGTCTTGATTATTGACCTTCAAAATCCTTGCACGCACCAAGGGAGAAAGACCCAAAGGTTTTACATCGTTCGTTTCAAGAATCTTTTCCACCCCTGGAAGTTGCTCATCTTGAATATCAAACATAAAGAGCGAAGGAATTTTACTACGACCTTCCACTTGGAATTCCGCCTGAAGAGAATTCTTAAGCTGCGGCAAAATATTGATTAACAAAGCGCCCAAGCCCAAAGCGACAAAGATCGCAAGACTTGCTCCTGCCCGGCGGGAGAGGCTTAAGAAACTGAACTTAAAAAACCAACGGCGAAAGCCTTTGATCGTTCCAGCAAGTTTTACTGTGGCAAAACCAATCACGAGCAAAGCAATGAGCACCGCAACCATAGCGCCGACAAAAATACTTCCGATTTGCCAAGAGTGCGCCTGATAAACTGAGAGGAAATAGAACAGAATCAGGCACGGAATAAATGGCCAGAAACGTCTTTGCCCTTCTCCAACTGAAAACTTCTCTTCACTAAATAGTTTCGCCGCCTTCAGATCAAAGATTTTTACTAAGAAAGGAAGACTGACAACGAAACTTCCAAAAACCGCCATGAACAGGCAAACCAAGAAGGCCTCTAAATTCACATGGGGCTGCAAATTAAACGGCGTAAAGCTCGATAACAATTTGCTTAAAAGAGGTAAAATCAAATTACTAAAAAGCAGTGTCGGCAAAGTTGCGAGCAACCCTAAAAGCGACGCTTGCAGAATATAGACACCGACCGCTTCGCCACTTTGCAACCCCAGGGTTCTCAAGATTGCAATTTCTTTCATACGTGTTGAAAGGAACAGACGATAGATATAAGCCGCTCCCAACGCTGACATGAAAAGAGCGACGATGGAAACAAGCCCCAGATAGTCCGATAGATATCCCAACTGACGGCCTGAATCCTCCCCCGCCGAAGAAGGAGTTTCGACATTGATCGCCGGATCTTGCAAAGCTTGATAAAGATTCTCCTGAAGAACCTCCTCTTGCGTGTTCGCAGGAATTTTAAAGAGATATGCAAGGGAGAACGTACTTCCATACTGCATGAGCCCTGATTGTGGCAGCAGATCACGATTGATAAAAATTCTTGGCGCAAGGCTCATGGCTCGAAAAGTTTGTGTCGCGTCTTTATCAACCAAGTCAGAAATCTGTAAATCTAAATTTCCAACTTTGATTTCATCGCCAACGTCCAAACCGAGCTGCGATTTCAACTCGGGATAAATCCATGCCTTCGGTGCAGAAAGAATTTCCTTCTCTGAACCATTCTGAATGACTTTTCCAGAGCGAAGAACCAGTTCTCCATAAAAAGGATAAGACTTGTCGATGGCTTTCACCAAAACCAGACGCGATCCTTTTTTAGAGCTGATCATCGCAAAGAATTCATAGATCTTAGACTCTTCCGTTCCCGGTGGAAGAACGGCCTGCATTTTTTTTGTTTCTTCTTCCGTCAATTCACGACGGGCGGCCACGGCCATATCTGCTGATAGAATGGACTTTGCATTGGCTTTGATTTGGGTTTCCAAAGCCGTGTTGAAGGCTTGTAAAGAAACAAAACCCGTAAGACCCAAGCTTAAATTAAAAATAAAAAAGAGACCAAAACGCCAGCTACGCAAAAGCTCGCGCAAAGCCAAACGGACTAGCATTAGACTTCCCTCAAATGACCTTCTTCAAGGCGCAAGATGCGTTCACACTTTTTCGCTAAGACTTCACTGTGAGTCACCAGAATCGTCGTGATCTTATGTTTGCGGACGATATCAAAGAAAACATCCATGACCTTATCGCCCGTCTGCGTATCCAAGTTTCCACTGGGCTCATCAGCCAAAAGAATTTTAGGTTTCACCACTAGAGCCCGAGCAATCGCCACACGCTGACACTCACCACCGCTCAACTGACTTGGGAAGTGATTCAAACGATGACCTAATCCCAACTCTTGCAAAGCTTCTTCTGCACGCTCTCGCGGATTTTCCATTTTAAGGATTTCTAAAGCGAGCATGACATTTTCAAGAGCACTCAGATGGGCAATCAAATGATATTGTTGAAACACAATGGCAATATTCTGCGCACGGAACAACGTCATTTCTTGTTCTGTTAGAGGAACCAAATTCACTTTATCCACAAGAATTTCCCCACCATCAGCGCGCTCAAGGCCTGCTAGCAAGGAAAGCAAAGTGGATTTGCCGCTACCCGACTGACCAACGATGGAAACAACTTGGCCCGGCTCAATCGTAACATCCAAACCTTTCAAAACTTGGATTTCCGTTTCGCCTTGGCGGAACCCTTTACGAACGTCGTTCAGGACTAAACTCACAACTCCCCCTTCAAAACTTGGAAGATATTGTCAGCAATAATTTTATGACCGGCTTCATTGGGATGAATTCCGTCTGCCAAATTGTATTTTGGATTTCCACCGACTTTATCCAGAACAAAAGGAATGAAAGTCAGTTTGTACTTCTTCGCGAGCGACTCATACATCTTTTTGAATTTGTCAGTATAAGCCGCCCCGTAGTTTGGAGGCATATAAAGACCACCCAAAATCACACGCACATTTTGCTTCTGCGAATATTCAATCGCCTCTGCCAAATGTTTTTCACTGTCTTCGATTTTAAGTCCACGAAGGCCGTCGTTCGCACCCAGGACAAGCAGCACGGCATCGGGCTTGGACTTGTACAACCACTTCATCCGCGTCACCGCAGAAGCCGTTGTCGAGCCACTGACACCCGAATTAATAACCGTCCACTCTTTCTTGCCAGCCTCATGCAATTTTTTTTCAAGCACAGCAGGATAGGCAGCTTCTTTGGCAACACCAAATCCTTCAGTGAGTGAATCACCCAGCACGATTAATTTTTTTTGCGCAAAAGAAAATGAACACGAAAGAATAATGAGCAGGGAAAAAATAAAAGGTCTCATAGTGTTCCTATGAGACCTTTGAAGATTCGTTATTTCAAGTCTGACTTCGTCAAACTTCTGCCTACGAACTAGAGACTAGTTGCGAGGACCGCGAGGACCACCGCCGAAGCCACCGCCACGACGAGGACCGCCGTCACGACCGCCACCGAAACCACCACGACGAGGACCACCCTCACGAGGAGCTTGTGGACGAGCTTCAGATACGTTGATAGCGCGACCGTTTAGTTCGATACCGTTTGCTTTTTCAATTGCTTGATCAGCAGCAGAGTCATCAGCCATTTCAACAAAGCCGAAACCTTTAGAACGACCTGTTTCTCTGTCCATGATTACTTTTGCAGAATCAACCGCACCGAATTGTGCGAAATGTTGGTGAAGTGCCTCGTCATCGATAGAGTAAGGCAAATTTCCTACGTATAACTTCTTAGCCACAAAGACCTCCTGTGGATTTTTTTTAAACCCGAGGAAGCCTTCGAACAGCAAAAAATCGAGAACACTCACACGGGGAACTTTAACTAAACCTAGGCTAGCACAGCCCAAAAAACGTGCAAGCCCAATTTTACGAGCGCATATTATTATATTGTAAGGGAATCGGAAAACTCCCATTACGTACTAGGCTGATACACGCCTGCAACTCATCAATACTTTTTGACGTAACTTTGATTTTATCGTCCGCGATTGCGGGTTGAACCTTCAACTTGGAGTCCTTAATCAATTTAATCACATCTTTAGCAACTTCGCGGTCAATACCTTGAACCAAGGTGACCTTTTGGCGCAGCATGCGACCGCCGGCCTCTTCCATTTTTTCGAATTTAATCGCCTTAATATCTATGCCGCGGCGGTGAAGTTTGGTTTGTAAAATACTCCCCATAGCTTCCACTTTGTAATCGTCCTCAGCCAGTAAGGTGATTTCCTTTTTGTCCCATTGGATCTCAGCCTTACTGCCTTTGAAGTCATAACGACCTTCGACTTCTTTGCGCGCCTGATTAATAGCGTTGTCCACTTCTTGAGTATCAATTTCTGAAACAATATCAAATGATGGCATGCTACTAACTCCGCTGACTAGTGTCCTGCGTTTCCGTGAAGACCGTGTGGGTGCCCATGCAACACTTCTTCAGTTGTTGCTTCGCGAACCAAAACCATCTCAATGCTGAACTCAAGATCTTGTCCCGCCAAAGGATGATTTCCATCCAATGTCACATGACTGTCTGTGATTTTTGAAACACGCACGATGTGTGCACCATTGCCAAGCTCCAAACGAAGGTGGCTGCCAACTTCCAATTGCGGAAGATGCGCGAGTTCTTCTTTTGGTACTTCCATGAACATGTTGTCTTTCACTTCACCGTAAGCATCTTTTGCAGCAAGTTTAACAACTTTTTTATCGCCTTCTTTAAGGTCTTTGATTTCTTCTTCTAATTTAGGAATGATTTGTCCTGCACCTTCCAAAAATGGAAGTGGTTGTCCGCGCTCAGAAGCATCCAATACGTTTCCATCAGGCCCTTTTAATACATAGTTAAATGCCAAAACTCTTCTCATTTTGATGCTCCTTTTCAATATAGGGGCGGTTTTCCCATTATTGCCCGTCTTAGGCAATCTAAAACGCCCAGTTTCTCTTTAATATTTAACGAGGGGGCTTGAAATGAAACACCGACATTAGTTACAATTAAACAAGTACCTGAGGGGGGAAAGCATGATGCACGTATCCTCACTGAGGTCCTTATTGCTCAACTCTAGTTACGAACCCATGCGGGTTGTAAGTTGGCAAAAGGCCTTGGTTTTGTGGTTTCAGGGTAAGGTAGAGATACTGGAATATCACTCTGCGTTTGCCCGATCTGTCCAACGAAGGTTCCAACTGCCCAGTGTCTTGCGGCTGAAAAGTTACGTACGACCCCGGACATCTAACGCAGTTCGGTTTTGCCGAGAAAACGTTTACATCCGAGATAATTACACCTGTCAGTACTGCAATACCAAACTTCCCGCAAAACAGCTCACTCTTGATCATGTCGTTCCTGCCTCTCAGAACGGCCCCAAAAACTGGACCAACGTCGTTTCTGCCTGCAGAGAATGTAATCAAAGAAAAGCCAACCGAACTCCGCGCACTGCAAATATGCCTTTACTCGCAGAGCCCCGCGCACCAAACTGGTTACCAACACTACAACTTGAGATTAGCGAAGACCATGTGCCCCCTGATTGGGCCCCTTACTTACGGCTTAACACAGGATGATTTTGCAGGATGAGTTTACAGTACGACATCAGAGAAATTACAACCGCCGAAACGCTCCCTTTACGTCAACGAGTTCTAAAACCTTTCTTACGCCCCGACGAATGTATCAACGTCGGGGATGATCTTGTGACTACTTATCATTTCGGTCTTTTTCACGGAGGCAAACTCGTCTCTGTCGCCACTTTTTTACTCGAATCACACCCCGAATTCTCTGCCGGATTTCCTTACCGCCTGCGGGGAATGGCGACAGACGACAAATATCGAGGTCAAGGCTTTGGCCAAAAACTTTTGCGCTACGGAGTCGAGCATCTGCGCACGAAACGCTGTGATCTGCTTTGGTTCAACGCCCGCATTAAAGCATTTCCATTCTATGAAAAACTCGGATTTTACTATCACGGACCACTATTCGAGATGAAAGACATCGGTCCCCATAAAGTCATGTACAAGCCTCTTATTCCCCGATAACCTTCATGTATGAATACGGATGTTCATACACAATTGACCGCAGCTATCACGACGATCATCAGTGAAACCAACGGAATTTCGCTTTCCGACACAATGGATTTGCTGATCTCTTCAGATTTAAAACGACGCAATCCTGAGGCTTTTAAACTCGTCGAAGAGTTTCGTGAGTTGTTGAATCGTTTCCAAATCAACCAAGTCTCGATCAGCGCACTCTTAAAACATCCGATGTCAGCGGCGCTGTCAGAATTCTTCAAGAACTTTCCATTAAAATACAATGAAGAGCATATTCATCTGACAGGTGCGCTCACTGCCGAGTTTATTTATCCTCGTTTGAAAAAACTTTTGGAAGGCCCCCATAAGGAAATCTACGAAGAAAAAATCCGCGAAGTGTACGGCGACAAAGCATTGCCAATTCGTTCTGTTGAAGACGTCGATCGCTTGATTCGTCTTCAGGAAAACGAAGGCTTTTCGCGCTACTTAAAAATTCTCTATCTTCCAAAACTGATTTTTATTTCTCGCGAAGCCCACGCCGAAGCCGCCTATCATATGGCCCATGAGCTTTTTCATAAATACAACGTGGGCCGCGTGCGTTTGAAGTTTTCTTTGTCGCGCTCTACTTCGAGCTCTTCTGAACAAATTCCGGGCATTGACGATGTGACTTCCGAAGACGTTGTTTTGGGGCTCTACGACGGTTTTAGAAAATTCCAGGAACAACATCCACATTTTGATTTTATTCTGTCCCCCTCTTTCCGTAAGGAAGCGAATCACTTTGATGCCGAAAAGTTCTCTAGCCGTCAGGCGCACTTTATGGAGCAGATCAACGAGATCGTGCACATGCTCGATAAATATCCCTTCTTGATTCGCCATATGACGGACGTCGACACTGTCGGCGACGAAAGAGAACTTTACCGCAAAGAACATTTCAACGAAATGCAATCCGGCTTTCGCAAGTTGCAATATCGCGGCTTTAAAATCCGTTCGCATCACGGCGAAACTTGGCACACTTTGAAAAAAGGAATTCAAGCGGTCGACAATGCGATGAACATCTGGCACATCGACACTCTGGAACACGGGATTAGTTTGGGTATTAATCCCAATAAATACTTCCATCGCATTTACCAAGATATTCACGAAAAAAATCAACAGGGCTTGGCGATCACGAACAAAGATCCTTTGTTCCGCGAGTTGTCAGAATTGGACTGGGGATTTAACCGCGACGTCTTAGATAAGTTATTAAATGGGACGAAATTAACTCCGGAAGAAGACATCTTATTCGTCAAAGCAAAGTTCCACACCGCCCGCGAAGTTGAACACTATCAACATGACGTTCTGAATCGCATGATTCAAAAAGGTGTGACTCTTGTTTCTTTACCGTCTTCCAATAATAAGTT
Organism: Bdellovibrio sp. HCB-110; assembly: GCF_047323225.1. Taxonomy (GTDB): domain Bacteria; phylum Bdellovibrionota; class Bdellovibrionia; order Bdellovibrionales; family Bdellovibrionaceae; genus Bdellovibrio. Next base: position 395,488 of record NZ_CP178750.1, on the reverse strand, counting down.
GACGGGTAAATTTGAAGACTACAAAGATCATCCGTTTTCATGGTGGGAAAAAAAGGGAGTGCAACTCGGAGTCGGCACGGACAACTACGTGACTCTGAACACCAACTTTATCCATGAAATGTTGATTTTACTTTACACCGACGCCGTAAATCTTAAGATCACCAAGCTACTCATGGTAACAACTGGAGAAACTCGCCGTCCTTACATCAGTCACCTTTTGTGGACGATGAGAAAAAAACTAAGAAAGAACTTCTAGTGACGACAACTGCAAAAAAATCTTCGAAACCCTCTTGGATGCAAACTCTTCGTTCGGTAACTCGTCCCAAGGTTGCTATCATGCTCGCTCTGGGATTTTCTTCCGGCCTGCCCTTCATGTTGGTCGGAAACACTTTGGGATTCTGGTTGCGTGAAAGCGGTATCGCTCTTGCGACGATTGGCTTCTTATCTTGGGTTGGACTTGCGTATTCCCTTAAGTTTTTGTGGGCGCCGCTTATTGATAAAGCCAATGCCCCTTTGATCGGCAAATGGCTGGGGCGTCGCCGCGGTTGGATGGTTTTATCACAAATCCTCATTGCCATTGCCCTCTTTGGAATGTCCGTCATAAAACCTGAAGGTGGATTGGCGCTTTTCATCGGCTTTGCTGCCTTGGCCGCTTTTGCTTCGGCCACTCAAGACATTGTTATTGATGCGTGGAGGATCGAAGTTTCCGATGCCAGTGAAGACATGGCTCTGCTTTCTTCCGCTTATCAATTAGGCTATCGCGCCTCTTTGCTTTTAACGGACGCCTTGATTTTAATTATCGCCGCTGCCATCGGCTGGTCTCTTTCATATTCTTTGATGGGTGCTTTGATGGCTGTGGGTCTCATTGCCACTCTTCTTGCGGTTGAGCCTGGTCGCAATATTACCGCTGGCGAAACAGGAACAGTGTGGAGTCTATCGGGCATTCTTGATGCGCTCACAGGTCCTTTCAATGCATTCTTCAAACAACATGGCAGCAAAGCTCTTTTGATTCTTGCCGCCGTGAGTTTGTATCGTCTTTCTGATTTCATGATGGGACCGATGGCCAATCCTTTTTATGCTGATATCGGAATTACAAAAGAAGCCGTGGGAGCCGTGCGCGGATCTGTCGGTTTGATTGCCTCTGTTGTTGGTGTTGCCGCCGGAGGACTTGCCGCTGTTCGTTTTGGTTTTATCACGACGCTGATGGTGGGCGCGGTTATTGGGCCGGCTTCGAATTTAGGCTTTTCAGTTCTTGCGATGATGGGACCTAGCAATGAAGTTTTTACGGCAGCTATGGTCATTGATAACTTTGCTTCGGGTTTTGCAGGAACAGCGTTGGTTGGTTTCATGTCGAGCTTAACAACTTTTGGATACACTGCGACTCAATACGCCCTCCTCAGTTCTTTTTATGCTTTGTTAGGCAAGGTCCTTAAAGGCTTCTCGGGCGTCATGGTGCAGACTTTTTCTGAGGGTCGCTCATTGATGGAAGGATATGCGTTGTTCTTCTTAAGCACCGCTCTCGTGGGAATACCAGCCTTGCTATTGTGTATCTTGCTAGTTCGAAGCAATAAGGCTGTGGTCAAATAACAACAATCTGCTGTTGGTTTTCCGACTCTTGTCAGTCTTGAGGTTCGTGATAGAATCGACCTCGTTCAAACGAGGTTTCTATGGCAAGCAAGAAGGTCATTATTGTCGGTGGCGGATTTGCTGGAATCAAAGCCGCTAAAGCGTTCGGAAATAAAAAAGATGTTTCCGTCACTCTGATCGATCGTCGTAACTATCATCTTTTCCAACCTTTGCTTTATCAAGTTGCGACGGCGGGACTTTCCCCTGCGGAAATCTCTGGCCCCATTCGCGGAATACTTTCGAAGTATCAAAACATCTCTGTCTTTCTAGATAATGTGAAGTCCGTGGACCTTGCTGAAAAGAAAATCGAAATCACGGATCGCAAAATTGACTATGATTATTTGATCCTCGCTTGCGGAGCAAAACACAGTTACTTCGCTCATCCTGAATGGGAAGAAAATGCGCCAGGGTTAAAGACTCTTGAACAAGCCACAGAAATTCGTCGTCGCCTTTTGATCGCCTTTGAGATGGCAGAAAAAGAAACCAATCCTGAAAAACAAAAACAGCATCTGACTTTTGTTATCGTAGGAGCCGGCCCTACGGGAGTCGAACTTGCCGGAGCCATTGCAGAGATCAGTCGTCACACATTGATGAAAGACTTCCGTCATATTGATCCTTCGCAAACTCGTGTTTTATTAATTGAAGCAGGTTCCAGAATTCTCGCCGCGTTTGATGCGGATCTTTCCCGCAAAGCCGCCCGTGATCTTGAAGATCTGGGAGTGCAGATTTGGACAAACACACGTGTCACTGAAGTGAAAGAAAGTTCTGTGGTCTTAGGTGATGAAGTCGTAAAAGCCTCAACAATCCTTTGGGCTGCCGGAGTTCAACCTTCAAGCTTAAATAAAAGTTTAGGTGTGCCGCTGGATCGTTCAGGACGTGTGATCATCGAAAAAGATTTAAGTCTTAAAGATCATCCCGAAGTCTTTGTTCTTGGCGATCAAGCTTGTTATTTAACTGAGGATGGAAAATCCTTGCCGGGCCTTGCTTCCGTAGCCATGCAACAAGGTGAACATGCGGCTCGTGAAATCTTACACGAAATTGGCGGAAAGCCGCGGACCGACTTTCGCTATCTCGATAAAGGACAAATGGCGACGATCGGGCGCAGAAAAGCCATCGCACAAATACATAATTTAAAATTCAGCGGATTTTTCGCATGGATTTTATGGTTATTTATTCACGTTTATTATCTGATTGGATTTAAAAATAAAATTTTCGTTATCTGGCAATGGGCTTACGCATATTTCACATTTAAGCGTGGCGCTCGATTGATCGTAGATAAAGAATGGCGTTCTCAAAAAATTAAGACGCCTGTATCGTAACACTGGATCTTTTCAAGCCCAGAGGCCCCCCTTAGCCTTTGGGTATGTACTTAACAAATTTTTACTCCATACAGCCGCCCTATCCAAAAAACCAAACTGACGGTCTCAAGTGGCTTGCCGCCGCCTACAAGATCGCTCAGAAGGATCAAGCGTACACAGAAGAGGAATATTCCAAACTTCTACAAAGAGTCGCTTGTTCAGAGTCACAAATAGGAACACGGAAATTCTTCCTGCCTGACTCTCAACACATGGAGTGGGAAAAACAAATTATTTATCCAGTCAAAGAAAGTCCGCGCGGTGTCAGTATGCAACGCCGTCACGAATTCTTTCATAAAGCAGTGAATGATATCTTTGATCAGATCTATGACACTCGACCTTACCCTGATGACATCATTCATGTGAGTTGCACCGGATACATTTCCCCGAGTGCCGCACAGATGGTGGCCGTCCGTGCTCCGAAAACCGTGACGGTCACACACTCTTATCATATGGGTTGTTATGGTGCTTTCCCTGCTTTGCGAATGGCGACGGGATTTTTAAGCAGCACAGATATTTTAGGAAAAAAGAAAGCCGTGGATCTCGTACATACAGAACTTTGCAGTCTGCACTTAAATCCGCAAGATCCGACTTTAGAACAAATGGTGATTCAAAGTCTTTTTGCTGATGGTGCTATCGCTTACTCTATGACGACAGAAAAACCGAAAGAAGGGCTGCGTGTGATTTCACTCTATGAGGAACTTGTTCCTGACACAGCAAACGCCATGGAATGGATGGTTTCTGACTATGGGATGAAGATGACTCTTTCTAAAGACGTTCCGATGATGGTCGGAAAGAAAATTCATGAGTTCACAAGAAGATGGTTGGAGACCCGTGGAGACACTTTAAATCACGTCGTGAAGAATGCTCTTTTTGCCGTGCATCCCGGTGGTCCAAAAATTATCGATCAAGTTGCCAAACAGTTGGAACTTTCTGAAGACCAAGTCAAAGCCAGCCGTGAATTACTAAAAGATCGGGGCAATATGTCGTCAGCAACACTTCCCCATTTGTGGGAAAGACTGATTGAAGACGACAGCGTTCCGTCGGGCACTCCCATTGTGAGTTATGCCTTCGGTCCCGGTCTTACTATCTGTGCGAGTTTAATGGAGAAACTATGAGCGTTTTTTTAGTTGCATCTGCGTTGCAAGGAGCCGCAATTTTATTTGACGAATTCTTTTTTCACCGCAAGCGCGGACTGCCTCGCTGGGAAATCATCGGCCATCCCATTGACACTTTGTCTGTCATCGCGTGTTTGTTGTTTTTAGCTTTGGTTGAAAAAACTCCGACCACTGAAAAAATCTATTTCGGTATGGCTGCATTTTCTTCCCTTCTCGTGACCAAGGACGAATGGGTGCATCGCAAATTCTGCTCGGCCGAAGAGATGTGGTTGCATGCCGTTCTTTTTATGATGCATCCCTTGGTGCTTTACACTGGCTACGTCGAATGGGAAGACCGTCGCCCCGCCTTCCTGGCTGTGGCTGGCGGAGTCTTCGTTTTTTTAGTTTATCAAATCGTGTATTGGAACTTCTTGGAAGTCCGCGCCCGCAAAGCCAAGCAAAAGGCCCACTATGCCCGCGTTCAGCAGGAAGAACTCTATGAATACTTCAGTGAATAATCTGAAAATGAGGCCGAGCCCTTGATTTGCCACAATGCGCTATGTTATCTTGGCTTTTCTTAAAAGTTCCCGTTGCGGAGGGTTGGCCGAGTGGCTGAAGGCGCTCGCTTGGAAAGCGAGTTTACGCCAAAAGCGTAACGCGAGTTCGAATCTCGCATCCTCCGCCATTAATCAAAAGCCACAAAGGGATCTCCTAAATCCTGTTGAGTACTTCCATAGCCTTTTTTTCCTTAATTGCTAGAGTCGCACAAATTTGAGCAGCACTCTTTAGCGGTTCCTCGCTGGATGTTCTTCCTGACTCTTCAATGAGTGCGGCCACATTTCGCCAGTCTTCAGCGATCTCTATAAAAGAAAGATGTGATTGATTCAGGGGTTTAGAATTCAGCAATTTAGAACTCTCGGCCAAAAAGTCGCGATAAAAGCAGCGAAAAATTGAACCTCCCGTTCCTGCCCGTTCCATTAACCGAGACGCTAAGACAAGATCGTCGGGAGTTTTACAAAGTTTCAGCCACGTGGGCAGGGAATGGGCCAGCTTTTCAATCCCAAGAAAGCTCATGCCCTTAAATGCAGGCTTGAGATATGTCCTCGCGTTTTTTCGAATAGCATTTGTAATTGCCTTAGGGAGGTCTATGTCCTTAGACGGTGCTTCAATTGTCCAACTTCTCGCTTTTGCCGACATTGGGCCCTTTTCAAATCGCGCTTTCTCTAGATCAGAAAGGGTGACCTTATGGATGCCGCCTTGCTGTTTCGTATCCACGATCACAGCACGATCTGCCTCAATTCCAAGGCAAGCGACGGCATGTCCAGCAAAATGGATCTTTGAAGAAAAATAATCGAGGTAAAAGGAATCAAGCTGCAAGCCTACCGGAGTACCATTTGCGACGACGTCTAAAATGTTTTCCCGGGCTTTTGTTCGCGAACTAGTCTCTCGGCATTCCAGCTTTAAACCAAGATTGCTGCATAATGCGGTCGTAAGCTCGAATGGCTTACTCCGTCCTCCAACGAATGGAAGATTTAAGGTTTTCAAATTCAAAAAGATAAATCCGAGTCCCTCACCCAAACCAAACATCATGGGTTCTGATAGGTGGATATCGTGATGGTAGAGAAGGTTTCCGGTTGCAGTAGTCTCACAATGCTGGCCTTGAAATACTTCATTTCTCATGTGACCAAAATAATGAATTGGATTCTGAATGTCCATAAACCAAATGATTTTGGCAGGCTTGGTGCGTCGCTAAACTTATGCTCTTTGCCGAAGGCAAGCCAAAGCCGACTAACTCTCCTCCCCATGTCAGAAATCACCACTAAAAAAAATGACCCCAATTTCAAACAGAAATACAGTTCCAATAATAAAGACTCCCCGGAGGCACAATGAGAAAACTAATCGTCATATCATTTCTAACTCTCGATGGAGTGATGCAAGCTCCAGGTGCCAAGGATGAAGATCCCGAAGGCGGCTTTAAGTACGGCGGCTGGCAACTACCATTCATGGAAGATTTCGATAGCGCCATGCTAGACGATATTGGCAAAGCTGGAGCCCTGCTCTTAGGACGCAAAACATATGACATCTTCGCTGCCTACTGGCCAACCACAGGCAAGAGTATGGAATGGTGGGGTGAGTTTATGAACAACGTCACCAAATATGTCGCATCCAATACTCTGAAAAAAACGGAGTGGCAAAATTCGATATTGCTGGAAGGTGATGTTGCTAAAGCTGTGACCAAAATCAAAGAAGAAGCTGGAAATAATATCTATATGTTTGGTAGCGGTGATCTTTGCCAAACCCTCATGCGCCATCATCTTATCGACGAGTATTTCCTGATGATCCATCCGCTGACTCTCGGTGCAGGCAAACGCCTCTTTCATCAGGATGGTCCCAAACAAGATTTTGAGCTTTTAAAATCAAAGACCACTAAGAGCGGCATTCTTGAACTTACTTATAAAGTGAAAAGCTGATCTGACTCGGACAACGAGCTTCCTTACTTTTTTTCGTTCAATTTCACAGCTTCGCGGATCAAGGCCTTCAACGCACGCTCGTCAATCTTTTCGCCTTCATGAAGCCGGTACAGATCATTCCGTTATACTCCCACACCGGAACCCCTCGCCAATTCCATTCTTCAACTACGTCGGGAACGACTTGCTTAATCAGGGCACGGATTCGGGAAAGCACCTCACCACGCCAATCGGCCAACTCCTTGATTCTCGCATCAATAAGCTTGGCTGGAGATAGGTCTTTCTTAGAGCTGACTTTTTTCTTTGTAACGACGTTTTTCTTTATATCATTCATCCCATCACTACGAATGACGTAGCGTCAAGGTGGAGTGTTACCAATACTTCTCCACAGGACGAACTTCAATCGCTCCACCAAGTCGGGCCGCAGGAATCGTTGCGGCCAGCGCCACAGCAGCTTCCATATTCTCTGCCTCAAACACGCTATATCCACCAACACCTTCGGGAAGATAAGTTCCATTTTTCACTTCAATCTTTCCGTCTCGCACTTGAACTGTCTTAGCAACATCCGGTAATCCAAAAGGAAGTCCCGGGCTTAGACCCGCAGTTTTGCTGAACTCCGCATAATCCGCATAGATGCGTTTTTGTTCTTCTGCGGAAAGAGCATTCCAACGATCTGATCCAGGAAGTGGCGTTGTTCCTTGATAAATTAAAAGTACGAATTGCATATTGCCTCCTATAATTTATTAGTTATTTCACCGATTTATGAGATAATTCACGGCAAGCGGAAATCCTTGTCACGTTTTATATCTCACCTTCGTCATAGGGATGACGGATTGGAAAAGACAAACGTGACAAAAAAGAGTGAGAAAATTGAAAATGGAAAAAAAAGACTGGCTGGCAAAACATTTTGAAGAACGTCGCAGTCATTTGAAGGCCATTGCTTATCGAATGCTGGGCTCTGCTGGTGAGGCTGAAGATGCAGTTCAGGAAACTTGGACCAAGCTTTCTCAATCTGAATCAGAACAAATCGAAAACCTAAATGGATGGCTGACAACCGTCGTTGCACGCGTTTGCCTCGATATGCTCCGTTCAAAAAAATCAAAACGCGAAGAATCACTAGATGATGAAATTTATGAAATTCCAAGTGATGGGTCTGATAATCCCGAGACTCACTTTATGCTAGCAGACGCCGTGGGGCCTGCATTGCTCATAGTGCTTGATATGTTGACTCCGGCAGAACGGATCGCTTTTGTTCTTCATGATCTTTTTGATTTATCGTTTGAAGAAATCGCTCCGATTATTGATCGCTCCGAAGAAAACGCAAGACAACTCGCAAGCCGGGCCCGCCGTCGCATCCGAGGAGCAAAAAACTCTCAAGAAGATTCCGAACGCCAACGAGAAGTGATTTCTGCATTTCTGGCTGCTTCAAGAGATGGCAACTTTGAAGCTCTTATCAAATTACTTCATCCCGATGCGACTCTGCGAGCTGATGAAACAGCAGTAAAGATTGCTGAAGCCAATAAAGCCAAAGGAGCACCACAATTTAAGAAAGAAATCAAAGGTGCGAAGAGTGTGGCTGATACAATGAATGGCAAAGCGGCGGCAGCTCAGCTCGCTCTTATCAATGGTCTTACCGGCGCAACGTGGGCTCCGGGAGGAAAACCCGTCGTTGCATTCTGCTTCTCAGTTAAGGACGGAAAGATTTCAGATATTGAGATTGTGATGGATCCGAAAAAATTAAGCACTTTCGACATTGAGATCGCTGAGTCTACGTAGTCGCTACTAAATATTCTTCTCCGCTTGAAGGCTGAAGACCATCGGGTCTACCCGTAAAATAGCGTTGAATAATATCTGCACGAGATACGTGTTTGGCTTCTTTGAAGCCCGCTTCACGGGCAAGTGCGATTGCTTCATTCGGTCTAAAGAAACTGATGAATGGAGTTCCCGCAGCCTTTGCTCGTTCATAGATCATCTCATGTTGAGGACGATCCTCTGGATCGAGAAGATCCAGCGGTAAGATAAAAGTCATCACAAGTGTCGAACCCGGAGCAAGCTGCGCAACTTCGGCCATGGCTGCTTTATTTGCTTCTCTTGTCAGATACATAGAGACTCCGGCAGACGCCACAATGGCCGGTTTGCTTTCATCAAAACCCGAAGCCTTCAGTTTTTTTCTCCAGGATTCCCCCGCTTCGAAATCAACTGGCACAAGGCTCAGATTCTTCGCAATACCTAATCCCGTTTCTATCAACCGCTGACGTTTCCATTCCTGCGTCGCAGGTTGATCGATTTCAAACACACGCAGCTTTGCAGCAACCTCAGGCCGACGCTGCACAAAGGTGTCTATGCCCGCGCCGAGAATAACGTATTGATCAACACCATGATTCATTTGCTCTAAAACCAAATCTTCGATGAAGCGGGCGCGACCCACGATCGAAGCTCGATAACCACGAGTGCCCTGCGGATGCATATCAGGGCGACTCTTCCAGCTTTCATCAGGAGAAATCAGCTGCAATCCGACGACATCTTCCATTACGTGCGGAGATGAATCAATTTGCGCATGCATCGCGCGCCAAAGAGCCACTCGTACTGCTGTGTGATCTGGAACTGTTTTTTGTTGATTAACCATAAGCTCGTTCCCCTAGTTCGTTGGTTTTACCAGATGTTTAAGTTGCAGGTAATAGAACTTTAACAGTCGTTCCCTGGCCAATACTGGAACTGATAGAGATTTTGCCATGCAGTTTATCCACAAAGCCCATGGTAAAATGCATACCCAGTCCAAAGCCTTCACTGCCCATTGGCTTTTTGGAGTCACGACTTAAAATTGAATTTACTACTTCTAAACTCATGCCGCGTCCCGAATCGGAGATTGATATCTCAATTTCATTTCCCGAAGAAAGCAAAGACACATCCACATAAGAACTTGGAAAACTATAGCGAACAGCATTGGATAAAAGATTTCTAAATATCGCCTCGATCATAAAACGCGACGATTTCACGACGAGTCCTGACGTTACAATATTTTTTCGCAACTGAATTTCTTTTTGAAGAATCTGCGGTGTCAACTGTGCCCAAGCCGCATCCAGGCAAGCTTCAAGATCGACGTTATCAGCATGGTCTTCGTCACTACTCCAAGCCAAAATATTTCTTAGCAAAGACACTGCGCCTGAACTGGCTTGTTGAATTTTCTCGAGTCGTGTCGCCAACTCTGTCTCTTGTCGCTCTTCGGCTATTTCACGAGTGCCATGCAAAAGAATATTCACGGAAGACAATGCTCCCGTCATATCATGCGAGAGCACGGTTTGAATTCTTCTATTAAATTCAGTCATGCGCAAAATTTCGGAATTCAGTTCTCTTAGAATCGCATTACTTTCCTCAAGATCTTGATTCAATTCCATGATGGGATGGACGTCATTAAGAACATACACCGAAGCAGTTTGCTCTCCCCCGCTCACTTTGATGGCGTGATAGAAAACTTGGTGAATTCTTCCGGCGTACTCCACCGTTTCTGAGTTCGCCGTTAATTTTGCAAGCTGCGGGAATTGACGAGCTGGTTTTCCCAGATCAGAAGGACCCAATTGAAGTAACTTGCTAGCAGCATTGTTTAAATCCCAAAGTTCATTTTGTGCTGTCAGCGTAATCACGGGATTTGGAAGATTTCTAAATACTCGCTCTTGCGCCAAGGTTTTAATGTCCAAAAACTCGTGTCTTCTGACGGCAAAGTAGAACATCATCACCATGGGCCAAGAGTAAGCAACGCTCAATTGCATCAGAAGCATGTCTTTGACGTAATAACGCGCATACATTTCCAAGGACATATGCACACTGCTGCCTAAAGCAAAGAGAATTGCATAACGACGCTTAATTCCTCTCTCTTTGATAGCCGTATGAACATACATAATATAAAGACTGCTAACGCAAACAAGAGTAAAAGCGAAGAAAACGCGAATCACTGGTCCAAAAGTATAAGACAAAAATCCACGCCCGGAGGGCATCTCAGCAAAGTTATAAAAGACCCAGTGTTCTGCATAAGAAAAGTTTAAAATGGAAGAGGCAGCCGCAAAAATCGTTAGGGCTGGAATGATGTAGATAACAACCGCCCACTTTTTCCATTTTTCCCATTGGTCACGATAAAAAACCATCAAACCCATCACCACCCAATTAGGCGGAGTGATGGCGACGACAAGAGGTCGCAATCGGGTTAATAACACCCGGGATTCAAAATCCGGAATTGCAAATATACATAAAAGCCAAAAGGTCCACAGAATAAAGGCGACTTGGTTTATCAACAAGAGCCGATGCATGAGAGAGTGACGATAAGGCCAAAGCCTCACCGCCAAAGTTGAACAAAGCATTAATGTCACAATAAGAGAGACATATGTTATAAAAAACATGACAACTATATTCACACGTTTCATAAAGACGTTCAAGCGGAGGAAATATGCGCGCACGAGTAAAAAAGATCGACGGACACCATTTCCAATTTGAAGTTCGCGGCATGCATGGGGACATTGATGTCACCCCGCCCGAAGTGACACCCCAGGGACCAACTCCTAAGGAGTTATTGCTTTCAGCTCTTTGCGCCTGCACGGGGACTGACGTGATTGATCTGCTTGCGAAGTTTCAGGTCGCATATGACAGTTTGGAATTAGAAGCCAAAGCTCCTCTTACTGATAAGCATCCGAAAGTCTTTTCTCGTATCGATCTTAGTTACCTCGTCAAAGGTTCATCCATTGATGCAACAAAAGTTATAGAGGCTGCTAAACGCTCGACGCACCAATATAGCGGGACAGCCGCTATGCTTTCCAAAGCTTGTCCGATTTTTTACACCGTTCATGTAAATGGCGAAAAAGTGGCGGAAGACCACGTTCGTTTCGAATAACCGGAAGATTATTTTTCCACGAAGGCCTTAAGTCTTCCTAAGGCTTGGTCCCACTGACTTGAAACCAAATCTAAATATTCTTGAATGTCCCGAAGGGGCTGAGGATTGAGTTCAAAAAGTGTTTCACGCCCCGAGCGCACACTTTCAACAAGTCCCACGCCTTGCAACACTCGCAAGTGTTTGGTGATAGCTTGGCGAGTGACCTTGGAACCTTCGGTCAGATCCGAAATAGAATGAGTTTCTCCATCAATAAGTTTTTTTACTAAATGCAGACGGGTTTCATCGCCGAGAGCCGCAAAGATCGGAGCATGGGTCTGGATCTTTGCGGCTGCTCCACTAAGATTTTTGCGCAAGGTAGGCCTCGATATTCTTCATTTGCTCTGTCCAGCCGCCATCATTCATTCGGAACGCCATAGAACGGCGATCCGCTGGAACTTTATCAAAACCGGATTCTGTGAGAGTCAATAATGTTCCCGTCGCTGTTTTTTCTAAACGAAACTCAACAAGCGTTGGTGTTTCTTGCGAATAATCTATGTCAGGCTCTATGGCATAAGGATGCCAAGTGAATGAAAATAACTTTTCTGGTTCCATTTTCTGAACAACGGCTTCCCACTTAAGATGCTCGTACCCAGGATAGGTAATATATCCCACCGAAGTTTTTCCAGGCGAAAAGGGGGCTTCTAGTTTTACGCGAAACCATTCGCCGAATTCGCGATGATCCGTGAGGGCCTGCCACACGCGGGAAATGGAAGCCTTAAGTTCAATCTTCTTTTCGATACGATTTTCCATACGCAACCTCTTGGTTGCATAGTATATCCACCCTATTTTAAATGCAACCAAATAGTTGCCTTTTGTGTGAGCACACAAACATCAAGAACCCTTGAAAACAATTAAACCAAGTATAATCAGATACTTATGCATCCATCAAAAACACTCTTGCGGACCCGCTAATTAAGGATATATAATATCCTTAATTAGAAATGAGGTCTGCCATGAGCATTCGTTTAAACTACCCGCAACTTTCTTCTGAGTCTTATCAAAGTCTTCTCGAGTTAGAAAAAACACAGTACACGTCTTCAATAGACAACAACCTCCGCGATCTGGTGAAAATTCGCGTGTCACAAATCAACGGTTGTCTGTTCTGTTTGGATCTTCACAGCAAACAAGCACGCACCCACGGCGAGCGAGAACTAAGACTTCACCATCTCGCTCTTTGGCATGAGTCGAATCTTTTCACCGAAAAAGAAAAAGCGGCCTTGGAGTGGGCGGAGCTTCTGACAAGCATTGATCCAAAAGGAGTTTCGAACGCTCAATTTGACAGAGCGAGAACTTTCTTCTCTGAAAAAGAGCTTTCTGATTTGACCTTTACCATTGGTATTATAAATATGTGGAATCGTTTCGGTGTCGCCTTCAGAAACGAAGCAGGTTCTTTAGACAAACTTTTCGGCGTCGATAAAATAGGATTGGTGTAATGGTTCTTCGCAATCAAGTCGAATGGGCTCTTCATTGTTGTAGTGTACTGAGCGGGCTTCCACCCGATCAGTACATTTCAACCAAAGATTTGGCGGAGTTCCATGGAGTTCCTAAAGAGTATCTATCCAAGGCCCTGCAAGCCCTAGCCCAAGCAGGCCTTGTGGATACTACTCTTGGCCCTACCGGAGGGTATCGACTTGCAAAGAGTCCTAAAGACATTTCTTTTTTAGACATCGTAGAAGCAGTTGAAGGAACGCGTAGAACCTTCAACTGCATGGAAATTCGCAGAAACAATCCTTGTCTGAAAAAGTCCGACAAAATTTCAGGCGTCTGCGTGATCGCTAAAGTGATGAATCGCGCCGACGACGCCTGGAGAAAAGAACTTCAAGCGATGAACTTAGAAATGCTCGGAAAAGATCTTGCAGAGTCTGTTCCTCAAGAAACGCTTCAACGAGGCCTAGACTGGCTTCTGTCGAAGCGCTCTTAATTTCAATATACTAAATAAAAATACCACCCGAGGCTTCGATTCTCTGCGCATTCACCCAACGAGTTTCTTCCGACAAAAGATGCGCCACTAACAATCCGATGTCATCGGCTTCACCCACTCTTCCCAACGCAGTTTGTGAAGCGAGAAATCCGTTCATATTTTTGTCATCTCTCACCCGACCTCCACCAAAATCCGTCTCAATCGGGCCAGGTGCCACAACATTCACCGTGATTCCGCGAGACCCCAGCTCTTTCGCCATATAGCGAGTCAGTACTTCGACAGCTCCCTTCAGGGCGCCGTAAACGGAATATCCAGGAATTGCAAAACGAGCCAGGCCCGATGAGAAATTAATAATGCGTCCGCCGTCGTTTATAAGTGGTAAAAGTTTCTGACTTAAAAAATACGGTCCCTTGAGATGAATATTCATCAGTTCGTCAAATTGCGCTTCTGTAAATTCAGCAAATGGCGCATTAATACCAATTCCTGCGTTATTCACTAGGTAGTCAAAAGTTTTGGTATTCCAATTGCTTTGTAAGAGTGTTTGTACATTTCTAACAAACCCTGCGAAGGTATCGCTTTTCCCTACATCTAATTGAAGAGCCACAGCCTTTCCACCGCCACCAATGATCTCGGAAACCACCTTTTCAGCCTCCTCTTTTTTGCTATTGTAAGTCAGAATAACACCGACACCTTTCTTTGCTAAAGCCAATGCTGTGCTTTTTCCCAAGCCACGACTGCCACCAGTCACCAATGCGATTTTCATAATGTCTCCTTTGATAAGATCGTTCCTATGGCTTAAGAATAACTGTTCTGATATATTTGATAAATACGGTGTTTTTGATAACACTGTTCAAAAATAACGAACAATATTAGAGGGAACCCTAATGGATCGTTTGGAAAGTATGCAAATCTTTGTACAAGTCGCAGACCTTGCCAGCTTCACGAAAGCAGCCGAAAGCCTGAGTCTGCCAAAGGCCACTATCTCCACCAGTATTCAACAACTCGAAACTTTATTGGGAGCTCGCCTTCTCCATCGTACGACCCGCAAAGTACAAATGACTCAAGACGGACTTAATTTCTATGAACGCTGCAAGGATCTTCTAGCTGATGTCGAAGATGTGGAATCGATGTTTCGCGCAAGCTCTGAAAACGTCACAGGTCGCATTCGTGTCGACATGGGTGTCGGTGTCGCACGAAACCTGGTTCTTCCCCGCTTGCCTGAGTTTCTTAAAAAATATCCGGGCGTTGAAATAGAGTTCAGCTGTTCAGATCGGAAAGTGGATTTGATTCGGGAGGGTTTCGATTGCGTGGTGCGTGTAGGAAGCCTTGGAGATTCCGGCTTGATTGCACGCCACTTAGGGAAATTGACTCTGGTTAATTGCGCAAGCCCTTCTTACATAGAAGACCATGGCAAACCAAAGAAACTTGAGGATCTCAAAGATCATTATCTTATTCACTATGTTTCGACTTTGGGAACGAAACCTGACGGGTTTGAATACTTTGACGGGGAAAAATATCGCTCAATAAAAATGAATGCCAGCATCACCGTAAATAATACGGATGCCTACACCTCCGCTTGCCTTGCGGGCTTAGGGATTATTCAAGTTCCCTATGTCGGAGCCAAAACACTTTTGAAGGACGGACGATTGATTGAGATTCTTCCCAAATTCAAGGCCGACCCCATGCCAGTGTCATTGGTTTACCCTCACAGAAGAAATCTTGCCAAAAGAGTTCAACTCTTTATGGATTGGGTCGAAGGCCTGATGAGGTCCTATGTTGAATAGGATTATTTTATCAGCTTCTTGCCGCAATCAGTGCAAAACAGACTGCGGTTCTTGCGAAGATATTGATGTTTGGCTTCATCACATTGACCAATCAAGGAAGAGTTGAAAAGCTCCCCACAGTTTGGACAGTATTTGACTCGGGCATTTGATTTTCCGTGATTCATGTTCGGACAGCGTGTTTTTGTCATTAGTTTCGCAATACTTTCAGTTTAAGAAAAGAAAAAAGCCGCCATGAAAACGACGGCTTTCCAGAAGATCTAAAAAGATTTGCTTAGTAAGATTTGCGTGACGTAAATCTGCCACGAGAGTTGTTCTCGCGAGACTCTTGAGGTTTCGCCTCAGAGATATTCATTGCACGACCACTCAACTCCATACCATTAAGTTTCGAGATAGCTGTTTGAGCTTCACCGTCTGCTGACATCTCAACAAATGCAAAACCTTTGCTACGGCCCGTTTCGCGATCTGTGATGACGTTTGCCGAGTCCACAGTTCCGAAGTCAGAAAAAAGTGTTGCTAGTTGGTTTGAATCCACTGTGTAGGCAAGATTTCCTACGTATAATTTTTTTCCCATTGATGCCTCCATTAAAAGCCTAGGGGCCATTCACAACAGACAAAAGGACATCTAATGAAGGATGAGAACGACATGTATCCCCACTAGAACACCGATAGCTGATAATAGATACATCAATAAAATTACTAGACTGGAATATACCTTCAAGTCGATCACCGCAGCTTTGATCATAAAAATAAACTCGACCCCTATAATCATTTCGCAGTTGAACATGCTTCCTAACATTCTCTGCTGATCGGTGCGATGCATTTTCTCAACTTCACTGAATAGAGCTTTCCTTTGAGGGATCGAGATTTAGTATTTGAGAGCGCAATTCATTTAACGAAAGGACAAATCATGAAGCATTTATTTTTTGCGACACTTTTAGCCCTTACATTCAGTGGACCTTTTGCGAGCGCCGATAAAGACAAGATGGGAAAAATGCCTAAGATGGAATGGACCAATGTTCAACGCGAAAACATGGCGAAAATGCATGAGAATATGGCGACCTGTTTACGCACAAACAAAGCCGTGAATGATTGTCGAGCTGAGATGAAAACTTCATGCAAAGAAATGGGTAAAGAGGCCTGCCCTATGATGGATAAAAAAGGCCGTCATGGAATGATGGAAGAGTAAATCGACACTCTACGAGAAGCTCCTAAGACAGGAGCTTCTTAATATTTTCCACAGGTCTGCCAATCACGGCGATATCATCTTTAATTACGATCGGGCGCTCGATCAAGCGAGGATGTTTCGCCAAGTTCTTAACTACTTCCTCAGTCGAATTGATATCAAAGTTCAGCTCTTGATACCCAGCCTCTTTCGTTCGTACTAACGAGGAAACAGGGGATTCCAGTTTGCCAACAATGTCCCGTAAATCTTTTTCCGTGGGATGAGCTTTTAAATACTCGACAATTTGAGGTTCGATCTTATGGTCTTGAAGAAGACTCAAAGCCTCACGGCATTTACTGCACTGAGGATTGTAATAAATTGTCCACTTGCTCATAGCGTTCCCTAAAAATAAAAACGGCGGAACCAATGAAGTTCCACCGTTGATTTTTCCGTCTTAAAACTCTTAAACGATAGAAGCCAAAGCTGCTTCGTAGTTTGGCTCATCCACGATTTCTGAAACTTGTTCTACGTAAAGAACTTTATTGTCTTCAGAAAGTGTCACAACGGCGCGAGACAAAAGCCCCATCAAAGGAGAATCTGTGATTTGCAATCCCCAGTCTTTTCCGAATGTGCTTCTGAAGCTAGAGATCGTTTCGCAATTTTTGATACCTTCAGCGCCGCAGAAACGAGCTTGTGCGAATGGAAGATCCGCAGAGATATTCAAAACAACAGTGTTGTTCAACTTCGCTGCTTCTTGATTGAATTTTCTAACAGATGCCGCGCAAGTTCCTGTAT
This sequence comes from Bdellovibrio sp. HCB-110, assembly GCF_047323225.1. GTDB lineage: Bacteria > Bdellovibrionota > Bdellovibrionia > Bdellovibrionales > Bdellovibrionaceae > Bdellovibrio. The sequence goes on along the minus strand of NZ_CP178750.1, from coordinate 378,362 downwards.
CAACGCTTGGAAAGATATTAAGAACTTTTTTCTTACCCGCGAATGATTGCAATGAAACTTCAGACAAATCGTTTTTTACCAATTTAAAGTCTTTAGCCACAGTTCCTTTTTCAGGAAGTTGACCAGACGTATTTACAGGATTTCCTTTAAGTGTGATTGATGCCATGAAAGCTCCTTTTTTAGGGACGGTATCACCATTATTTACAAATGGAAAGATTCTGGCTCCAACTGACAATGGATTTATACGGAGTCGAGTTTGTGGAGCGTAATACCGACCAATAACGCGCCCCACCTCTCCAAGCATTACTCACTTTACCTGCGATTCGTCCGTCACGACCTAGCCAACGATCCAAGATACGAATACCGCAGCTCAGATTTTTCATGGGATCATGCAGCTCTTGGGCAGTTCTAAATCCGCAACCGTATGCATTACCACTTTCAATTGAGATTTGCAGAAGACCGCGGCTCACAACACGTTTCCCGTTGCTGTCATTGAAGGCCTCTGTGTAAGAAGCGTTGGTATTGAAGTTACTTTCAAAACGAACCATGGAAGAAATCAAAAACGCCCAGTACTGTTTGCGTTGTGCATAAGAAAGACTTTTGTATTTAGGACAGAACACGCTCGCATCCGCCGGGATAACGTCCAAAAGATTTTGTCCCAATTTATCCAGCTCGCGATCCACATGCGCGGACCACTCTTTACCCTTAGAGTTCTTACTTTCCCAAAGAGGAATCACTTCACGCAAAGGATCTACGGTCGTTGCTGGAGGAGGAGTTTCCGTTTCTGGAGTCGATGTTGAAGAATTCGAGGAAGAATCGGATGACGTCGGAGGACGTTGCGCCATAGAGCACGCAGTGTTAGAGATTAATAAACCCGCCAATAAAAATGTGATTTGTAGTGTGGTGTTTTTCATAGGTACCACATCGGCAGAAATTGGCGGCTCTTGACTCTTGAAAAAACTGTCAAAATTTTATTCTGTTCGCGAGGGCAACTATCAAGACTTGTGTCTAACCCTCTTTCACTATATGTGACTTCGCGTACAATTTACTATTGACAAACATCATTAATGTATCTATAAAAGTTACATTAAGTTCGTCGACTCCAGAGAGGCCTCCCTTGAATTCAACAAAACATAGTAACTTTTCTTTGATCCTTGTTTTAGGGGCGCTCACCGCTCTGAGTCCATTTTCCATTGATATGTATCTCCCCGCGTTTCCAAAAATGGCAGAGAGTTTGAACACCAGTGTTTCTGAAGACTCTCTTTCTCTTTCCAGTTACTTTATCGGACTGGCATTCGGTCAACTTTTCTATGGACCTCTCTTAGATCGTTTTGGCAGAAAGAAGCCTCTCTATGTTGGATTGATCCTCTATATTCTTGCGACTATTGGATGTCTGACTTCTCAATCCGTCGACACTCTTGTGATCTTCCGCTTTATTCAGGCCGTGGGCGGCTGTGCTGCGAATGTCGCCGCCATGGCCATGGTGCGGGATTTCTTCTCTCCAAAGGAAAGTGCAAAAGTCTTTTCTCTTTTGATGTTGATCCTAGGTGTGTCTCCACTCTTGGCTCCGACAGCCGGAGGTTATTTAGCAACGGCGTTTGGATGGCAGTCTGTCTTTGTCGTACTTACTGTGATTGGTGTTTTGATGTTGGGTGTTTCCGTCTTTTATCTGCCGACGGGATATACTCCTGATAAATCGCATTCTCTTCATCCCGGTCTTATTTTTAAAAACTATCTCTCCATTATTAAAGATCCGCAGTTCTATACTTATTCTGTGGCAGGAGCGTTGGCGTTCTCGGGACTGTTTGTGTACTTGGCTGCGTCTCCAACTATTTTTATGGAGATCTTCAAAGTCAGTGAGCAAGTGTATGGGTGGATCTTTGCACTCCTCGCGGCGGGATTCATTGGCGCAAGTCAGTTTAATATTTATCTTCTTCGTAAGTTCAGTAACGAAAAAGTTTTACTGACGGCCTTAGGCGGTCTCACTGTTTTCGGATTTATCTTTTTATTGGGTGCTTCCGGAGGTTGGTACGGGCTTGCAGGAACTATCGGGATTCTATTTTGCTATTTGTCTTGTGCAGGTCTTGCCAACCCCAATGCCGCTGCGTTGGCATTAGCTCCATTTGCAAAAAACGCCGGAAGCGCTTCCGCTTTGGTGGGATTCTTACAAATGGGAATTGGCGCGCTCGCCTCTGTGAGCGTGGGCATTCTGAAGGCTCAACAGATCCTCCCCATCGCTGCGATTTTCACAGTGTCGTCTTTGTTGGCCCTTGGCACCTTGGTTTTGGGAAGCCGTAAGATCTCTCACAAGGTGGAAGTCGGCCCTGAAGATGCGGGAATGATGGCGCACTGATTATCTCTCGTGAAGAAGGATGTCTTCTTCATCGGGATGTGTATCAAACCAGTGAACCGCATAGGAACAGGAAGCAACGACTTTTACGTTCTCTGCCCTTGCGGCCTTCACGGCTTCGCGCATCAGTTGATCAGCCACATTTTTTCCTCTCGCCGGAGGAGGAACTTCCACACCAAGAATATCAAATGAGTTCTCTGGCCCTCTTCGATAAATAAGAACGGCTTCCCCGCCTTCAACTTTCGTCGAAAATTTCTTATCTGCAACTCTCTCTATTTCCATAAAGTACTCCTTCTTAAATCATAAGGGATCTCTCTGTACCAAATCCAAACACAATCTTTTCAATTCAACAAAAATCAAAGTGATAGCCTTAAATCGACGAGGAGGGATTTCCATGGCTGTCTTTACTCAAACTCAACGGACAATTCAGATTTTTAGCAAAATGTGGCGCTATCTCCGTCTTTCTGATTATGAAGGCGCCAGTTATCGAGATCTAAAAAAACGCTTCACCCGAGAACTCATTCAGCATCTGAATTTGCGCGTGATTCAGAAACACAATCCGGCAAAAGCTCTCTCGCATCCGGCCATTTATGTTTGTAATCATATTAGCTATCTCGACATTCCCTTGGTGATGAATCAAATACCGGAAGCTTGCTTCGTCAGTAAAAGTGAAGTGGCCAACTGGCCTCTCATAGGTCTGGCGGCAAAACGTATCGAAACTGTCTTCGTAAAACGTGAAAGCAAAAGCTCTCGGGAGGGAGTTCGCAAGGCTTTGACTCAATCACTGACTGAAGAAAAAAAGAAAATCATCGTGTTTCCGTCCGCAACGACAAAGATCTTTAAAGCAGAAAAATGGCGCAAAGGAGTTTTTGAAATTGCCCACGAACTCAATGTTCCGGTAGTTCCCGTGCGTCTTCATTACACACCATTACGCGAAGTCGCTTACATTGATGATGACAACTTTATTCTGCACTTATTCCGACTAGTTAAGCACAAACACCTGCAAGTCGAAATCGAGTTCGGCGAGCCCGTTCACATTCAAAAACCCGTGGAAGATTGCCTGCGCATTAAAGAATGGTGCGAGGAGAAAATGGCCCATCCATAAATATCATTTGACTGAACTCTGATCTTGCCACATAACCCACACCTGAAACGCTAGGGGTGCTAGTAAAGATGTCTTTGCTGGCTGAGAAAAACCCTTTGAACCTGAAAGAGATAATGCTCGCGCAGGGAAGCAAGTAATGGTTAAACCATGACTTTTTCCTGCCATTAGGATGGATCATGGTAAAAAAATTATTACTTCTTCTTCTTCTCAATGCTACTCAAGCACGTGCTGAATCTGAAATCTCCACCATTCGAATTACAGATCCTTCAACCCCTGAAGTCCTAGATATTTCTGGCTTTGGTGACATCCCCGAAAAAGATCTTCCACTTTCTGCGACATCGGTCTCCACCAAGACCATTGAAGAAAACGGCCTGCATCGCCTGTCTGACATCACCTTGATTGATGCCTCCACCACGGATAGCTACAACGCCACTGGTTACTGGGACTATCTTTCCGTTCGTGGATTTACTTTAGAGAACCGTTATAACTTTCAACGCGAAGGCCTTCCTATCAGCGCTGAAACTTCCATCGGTCTTGAAAATAAAGAACGCGTAGAAATACTTAAGGGCCTGGGGGGAATTCAAGCCGGAGCGGGATCTCCGGGCGGCATGGTGAACTATGTAGTCAAACGCCCCACGAATAAATCTTTGAAAGTTTTGCGTACAGAAGTGAGTGAACAAGGAAACGTCCTGACAGCCGTGGATGTCGGCGGTCATTTTCAGAATGCTGAACAGTTTGGTTATCGACTTAATCTTGCTCATGAAAAACTTGAGCCACATCTTAAAAAAACTTCGGGAACTCGCTCTCTCGTTGGCATCGCAACGGACTGGCGTATCGACAGTAATTCTATTCTGGAAGCTGAAATTGAATGGTCCCAAAGATCTCAACCAAGCCAAGCCGGATTTAGTCTTCTCGGAAATAATCTTCCTGATCCCGTTGAGCCTACTTTAAATCTCAACAATCAATCTTGGACAGAACCCGTGGAATTTTTCGGTCTCACAGGTTCTGTCAAATACACTCAAAACTTAAGTGCGCCATGGAGTTGGTCTTTTGCCGCTGGAGCTCAAGATCTCACAACCAATGATCGTTTGGCTTATCCTTTTGGTTGCAGTGCTGAAAACAACTATGACCGTTATTGTTCTGACGGCACTTACGATATGTACGACTATCGCAGTGAAGATGAAACGCGCAAGACCTACGCTGCAAAAACGGCGTTGCAAGGTGGATTTATCACTGGAGATGTTTCCCATCAGTTAACTTTGGGTTTCTTGGGAAACTCGACACGTGAACGCTTTCAACGTCAGGCTTACAACTATGCGGGTGTTGGCAATGTTGAGGGAACCGGCGTAGGAACTCCGAACCCCACTTTGAATGACGAAAGTACAAATCGTGACACCGCCACTTATGAAATTTCACTTTCTGATTCTGCAAAGCTGGGAAAGTGGAAAGGCTGGTTGGGACTTCGTTATACAAATCTCAATCGTAGCAGTTTCCGCACAGATGGATCTCGCAACATTGACTATACTCAAAATTTTGCAACTCCGTGGGCCGCACTTTCTTATGATTTTGAAAACGTGATGGCCTACACAAGTTTCGGTCAGGGTCTGGAATCTTTCGTCACTCCTAATAAAAATGACTACACTCACCCCGGGGAATTTATTCCTGATGTGACCAGCAAACAGATCGAAGTGGGCCTGCGTGGTGGGAAAGAGGTTCATTGGAATATCGCAGCTTTCCAAATCACTCGTCCTGTTGTGACTGACTTAAAACCGGATTACCAAATCGACGGCGAGGCCGAACATCGCGGGGTCGAAGTACAAACCTCTACAGAGTGGGGCTCTTGGGAGCTTGGAGTTTCAGCCATGAGGCTTGAAGCCACTCGCAAAGGCAGCACTCTTCTTCCTGATCTCAACGGGAAAAAACCCGTAAATGTTCCTGAAAACACATTGCGTATGCAGGCGGCTTACAGAGTTCTTGGAGTCCCGGGTCTTGCTTTCAATACGCGACTTTCTCATGAAAGTGAGCGCGCCGTTCTTGCTGACAATAGCATCATGCTTCCAGCCTGGACACGTTGGGACTTAGGGGCATCTTATGCACACACTTGGGAAGAAACAAAATTAATGTGGCGTCTTTCTGTGGATAATGTGACAAACCAACGTTACTGGAAAGAATCGCCAACTCAGTACGGACATATTTATTTATATCCGGGAGAAGCTCGCAGTTTTTATTTAAGTCTTCAGGCTTCTCTTTAAAAAGGTGTGGCCTAGTTTCAGCAGCCCATGCCTATTGCATTTTTTATCCGCGAGATAAATACTGAGAGAATGAAAAACACAACCACAATTCTAATTTCAACTTTGATAGCTTTAAATGTCCTTTCTTGCTCAAGCAAAGAAATGGCGAAGCCAGAACCCGCACCTAAGAAAATGGAAAGTTATTTTCCCAATGTGAACGGTTGTTTTTTACTTTACGATATGAAGAACTCAAAATGGGTGGAAGAGTTCAATCCTGAGCGATGCAAAGAGCGAACGGCCCCTTGCTCCACATTCAAAGTTCCCTTGGCCCTCGCCGCTTTTGATGCGGGAGTTTTAAAGGACGAAAACACTCTGTACAAATGGGATGGCAAACAGAGATGGCTCCCAGATTGGAATAAAGATCAAACGGCAGCGAGCTGGATGAAATATTCAACTGTTTGGTATTCACAACGAATCACAGAAAAAATGGGACGAAAGAAAGTTCAGTCCTATTTGAACAAACTTGAGTACGGTAATAAGGACTTCTCTGGAGGATTGGACGACGCTTGGCTCACTCCTAAGGCCTCTGTCTTGATTTCGGGATATGAACAAATTGAATTTTGGAAGAAACTTTGGACAAACTCATTGCCAGTTTCTCAAAAATCTTTGGAGTTGACTCGCAAACTCACTTTCCTAGAGACAACTCCTCGTGGGTTCACACTTCACGGAAAAACGGGATCTGGAAATTTTGGTGTAGATAACGGACAACGCTTAGGATGGTTTGTGGCCCATATCGAGGGACAAGGAAAGGAATATCTGGCCGTCGTCACTTTGAATGATTTGACTCCAACTTCTGAAACCGGCGGAGGGCGTCTGGCGAAAGAGGCCCTCCTGGCAATTCTTAAAGACCGAGGCCTTTACTAAAACCAACCTTCTTTTTCAAAGAGCTTGCGGCATGTTTTTGATTTTACGAAATCAACAAACTGAATCGCTTGCTCTTTTTGCTTTGAAGTCTTAGCCAGAGCCGTTCCTGTTGAACGATAAATCGTCAGATTCTTTTCAGTGGGAATAATTTGCGCCGTTTCAGGATTGCGAGTTCCCCAAATATTGAAAACCAACCAGGCATCGATAGAAGAATCTTCATTCCATTTTTTTTCAGCTTCTCCGGTATTCTTTGCGGCAAAGACGATATTCGCACGGAACTTATTTAAAGCTTCAGCACTTTTAAGACCGCCGACGATATCTTCCCACATTCCCACTTGTCCTGCGCCATTCACAACAATAACTTTCAAAGGCTTTTGAACAAGATCCTTGATGCCACGAATTTTCTTAGGATTCTTCGGACGAACCAAAATAGCCGAAGGTCTTAAATAATGAGTTTGGATCGTTTGCGCATCCAAGTTGGATATTTTTTCTGCAAATGAATCCATCATGTTTTCAGATCCAGAATAAAACACATCTGCACTCTCTGCTTGTTGGAGCCATTTTTCCAGAGGGCCCGCCGTCACATTCACTTTGATTCCTTTTTCTTTTTCAAAAGCTCCGGCACACGCCTTCATCGCTGGAGCCGGCCCGCCGGGACCAAACACTTGCAAAGTCGTTTGCGCCTGGGCTGCGAAAGGAAGAACAAAAACTAAAATCAAAGATTTAAACATACACACCCCTTAATGAATCCAACCTAATACAATTGCACCCAACGTTCCACTGGCGACAACGATCCACAGTGTGACTCCTTGTAGAAATGGTTTCACACCGACGGCGCGAACTGTGTCCCGAGTGAGACTTGAACCGATCAAGAATAAAGTCACGACCAACATTCTTTTTGCGACGGAGTTGATCATCTCCCCTGCGGGCTGAAGACTTGGAACCCAAGTGACAATCGCTGCCGCAATCAAGAAACCTAAAATGAACCACGGCTTCTTGGCTTTTTGTTTTGGTCCGGCCTCATTCTGTTTTGAATAAACATATCCAATCGCAAAGGCTACGGGAACAATCCAAAGAGCTCTCGCTAATTTTACAGTCGTGCCAACTTGCAAGGCTTCCGCACCAAATTGCATGGATGCACCGACAACGGAGCTGGTATCATGAATCGCTAAAGCACTCCACAAACCAAATTGGTGTTGCGATAAACCCAGAAAATGTCCTAACGGCGGAAAAATAAAAAGAGCCACGGCATTTAGCAAAAAGACTGTTCCCAAAGCGACAGACACCTCGTGGTGTTTGGCTTTGATAACAGGTGCGACAGCGGCGATAGCACTTCCTCCGCAAATCGCAGTGCCCACGGTGATTAAGACAGAGGTGTCTTTTTCGGTATTATACAGCTTACCAAGCAGAACACCCATGAACAGAGCTAAAGAAATTCCCGCGATCGTGTAACCGACTCCTTGCAAGCCGACTTTGCCAATCACTTCCAAATTCATTCCCGCTCCCATTCCCATAACGGAAATGCCAAGAAGGGAATGAGTGATCTTTCGAGTTTTCTCCAAATAAGGGTTCCCCAACCACATGGCCAGAGCCACCCCCATAAAAAGCGCCACACCCGAGGAAATAAAAGGAGCAAAACACAAGAGAGCTGCGGCAGGAATAAGTATTTGAGCCAACATAGATCCTTCTTTCAGATCTATCCTCTCTCGAATTGATTCTAACTACAAGCTTGCTCTCAGGGATTCGACCTCTGAAATTTCTTTAGGAACTGAAGTCAAAAGATCACATCCCTTAGCAGTGACAACAACATCATCTTCGATTCGTACACCAATGCCTTCATACTTGGACGGAGCACCTAAGCCTTTGCGGAAATAAATTCCTGGCTCCACCGTAAAGCACATTCCTTCCTGCAACTTCAATGAATTTCCTGAATCATCGAAGTAAGGAGAAGGATCATGCACATCGAGACCGATCCAATGGGACGTCGAGTGCGGCATCAATTGACGAAGAGATTCACGGACATAGTCTTTGCTAAATCCCTCTTTCAGAAGACCTTCCGACAGAACTGTTAAAGCCAACTCATGCAAACTCTTTAAAGACTCTCCAGGTTTCACCGCATTCAGAACCGCTTTTTGGGCATCTAGGACAATCTGATAAATGGCTTTTTGTTCGTCTGAAAAAGTCTTTCCAACTGGCAGAACTCGTGTGATGTCGGAACAATAACCCTTCCACTCGCCGCCCGCATCGACAAGCAAGACTTCCCCTGCCTGAAGAATTCTCTCAGTGCCTCGCGCATGCAGAATCGTCGATCTTTCTCCCGAGCCCGCAATGCTTTCATAAGCCGTCCATTGCATTCCCTGTTCCATAAAGCGGGACTCTATCCAGTTCACAACACTTCGTTCAGATTGACCCAGAAAGTTCTGGCGCATCAGTTCCGTGTGCACCAACGAAGATCGCGCCCCCGCCTCTTTCATAAAAGAAATTTCTTCAGCCGTTTTTATCTGTCTTAAAGATCCCACGAGTGTTCGTGAATCACAAATGGCCAGTGGTGTATTAGAAACACGTCCACAATGTCGGTGCTCATAAGACACTGCCGAAAGAAGAATCCCATCTATTTTCCGATTTCGTCCTATAGGCAAGGCGATGCGATCGCACTCATCAAAGTGAGAGCGAAGAATTTCTTCTAATTTTTCAAGATTCTCAAAACGAACTCCCGCCAACTTTTCTTTGTCCGTCGCAGTCAACGCAAAACCATCGTCCCATACGGAGGCCTCTTTATTAAAGGCCTCCGAAAGCAGATAGGTTGTGGCGCCGACAACAACTAAGACGGCATCAATCACCTCAACACCACAGAGATAGAGGAAGTCTCCGGCCGTTTTATGCCGATAGGCCACGGAGTGAGAGCGCATAGCCTCACTTCCAGACGAAATAACAAAGAGTGTGCGCGAGTACTGGGAACTTAGGTCTTGTCTTCTTTTTTTAAATACGGATGTTTCCATACCTTGAGTATAGGTAAGGGATACTATATTCTAAATAGTAACATACAAAGTTCCCTATTTAGGTACTTTACGGTCCTGACAAGGAGAAGACCATGGAACATTCTCAGTATCTTTCGGCTATTAAAAAAGCTCTCAAAGCCCGCGGTGTGACCTACACCGATCTAGCTGAACAACTGAAAATGACAGAGTCTGGTGTTAAAAAAATGCTCAACGCCAAAGACATTTCTTTTCGTCGTGTTTTGCAAATTTGTGATTCCCTGGGAATTTTGCCGGGTCAGCTCTTTTCTCTTTCCGAAAAAACGTCCATCTCTGAAGTTTTACTGACCGTACAACAAGAAGATGCTCTTCTTAAGAACCGTCATCTTCTCGCCGTCTACTGGCGCTTGGTCATTGAAAAATGTGACCTTGCGGAAATTGAAAAACTTCAAGGCTTGAGTAAATCAGAACTTAAAAAACTTTTAGATCGACTTGTCGCTTTGGATTTACTGACTTCTCGCAAAGGACATTATCGTGCCCAACATCTTGGGAAATTTAAATGGTCCGACGAATCCAAGCTTGCCAAAACTTTAAATCGAGAATGGTCCGAGCTGACTCTGCGTCGCTCCTTAGCCGAGAAAGAAAATGAGAACTCCACTCACCGTCTAGTGTCCATGAAGCTTTCACAAGATGCTTACAACGAACTATTAAAACGCCTTTCAAAAGCCCTGGACGAAGCGGTTCAGGACTCTGAAGGTGAAGAACTGACCATGAATAAAAATGATTTAAAGAATTTTACGGCTCTTGTGGCCGTCGTGCAAAAAGGTGTTTTTGATACTTAGAACGTAAGTTTAACTACCAAAACAATTTTCCCCGTGTGCGCACTAGACTCCATAAGTTCATGGGCTTCCCGCGCTTTCTCCAGAGGAAATGTTTTATAGATCACCGGCTTCATTTTTCCATGAGCTAAAAGAGGCCAAATATTATTTTCCAAGGACTGAGCAATATGCGTTTTTTCCGATACGGACCTTGCTCGTAGCGTAGACCCCGTCAGAGTCAAACGCTTGGACATCATTTTTCTTAAATCAAGCTCGACGTGAGTTCCTTTCAAAGTGGCGATTTGCACCAGTCGCCCCATGGGAGCAAGAGCCTCGAGATTGCGAACGAAATAATCTCCGCCCACCATATCAAGAATAACATCAACTCCCCGTCCTTCTGTTGCTTCCTTCACCGCCGTTACAAAATCTTCTTCTTTATAAAGAATAACTCTCTCTGCGCCCAAGGCTTTGCATGGCTCCACGGATTCTTTTTTTCCAACCGTGGTAAAAACTCTCGCACCCAAAGTATGAGCCATTTGAATGGCCGTTGTTCCGATTCCTCCAGAACCTCCATGAACCAAAATACTTTCGCTTTTTTGCAAACGCCCACTTTCAAATACATTCGTCCAAACCGTAAAAAAAGTTTCGGGCAAAGCCGCTGCATGAACCATATCCATGCCTTTAGGAATCGGCAGGCATTGTCCTTCTGGAGCCGTGACATACTCTGCATAGCCTCCCCCTGAAATGAGAGCGCAAACAGAATCACCCACTTTCCAACGAGCCACCCTGTCTCCACAAATGATCACTTTTCCTGCGACTTCCAGACCTAAAATATCAGAAGCTCCCGGAGGCGGAGGATAAGTACCTTGTCGTTGAGCGCAGTCCGGTCTGTTCACGCCAGCTGCGTGAACTTCAATCAAAACCTCATGCGGTCCCGGCACAGGACGTTCTCGTTCCTGCAATTGAAGAACTTCGGGGCCACCAGGAGTTTTGATTTCAATGACTCGCATATTCACCTCGGACCTATCATTAACTCAGGCTCTAAGAGAGTCAAAATGCATTATTCACAGAAGCTTTCTAGCCCATAGACCAGTGTCCTGGCGTTAAGTCCTTCCCGCAAATTTCGATAAGGAGTGTATGAGATTCATCAAGCACTTCCTTCTTGCCGCGTCTTTATTGAGCTCGATCGCTGTCGCGGACGAAAGCTCAGTCTACACATGCCGCTTCGAGGAAGACCCCAACGGATTTTCTTCTGTGCGCATGAAAAAATATTTTGATGTGACTGCGAATATGGAGTTAGGAAAAGTGGATCTGATTCAAAACTTTATCGTGACAGAATCGACAGCCACGAAAGTTTACCAAATTCCTCTTTTAGACAATCAAACTTACGTACAACTTTGGTATTCACCAAATCTTCGAGTCGACGCGCAACTCTCTTACAGCCAAGGCTCTCGAGAGTTTCGCGCGACCTACAATAAAAATTCAGAACGGCGTGGACTTATTTGCGTTGAGTTGCGCAACTAGAGTTCAAACTGACCTGAAGCTTCGGGCTGATAAATAACTTCCTGAACTTTGAGTTTCTTTGTCGCTCCGTTAGGCATTTTCCAGTCAATAGACTGTCCAGCACTCAAACCCAGCAATGCGATTCCCACTGGTGCAAGAATAGAAATGCGGCCCGCCTCCAGTTTTGCATCTTGTGGATAGACCAATGTCATTTCACTTTCTGAGCCCGTGGATTCATCCAAGAATTTCACGCGTGAATTCATTGTGACGACGTCGTGAGGAATTTCTTTTTGTGAAATAACGTTAGCACGACTGAGTTCCTCTTCGAGAGCTTCCGCCCATTGACCTTCTACTTGAGAGACCAACGCCGTTAAACGATGATAATCTTGATCAGTAATAAAAATGCGGTTTTCTGTGTTCATACAGTCCTCCTAAATGAGAATGTGGTAGAGAATTTATTTAAATATGAGGGAGCAAAAAGAGTACTAAACGGCCTTCAGCAGAAATTTTCTGCTGCAACAAAATCTCAGAATTGGATTTTTAGACGTTGAACGGCACATGAATCTATTAGACCCTAAAGAAGAAAAATTATCAAGGGCCTCCGCTCCACCTGCTAAGTGTCTGATTACTTTACGAGATCCTGGACCTTCTTGCCCAAGTCCAAAAGAATTTTCCGAGTTTCATCATAATCTTTGTCTGTGCAGTCCTTAAAACCCGTCAAATGATAAAGATTTTTAAGAGCCTTTGCTCCCTCTGGAGTTGTGGGAAATGACTTGAGTGCGACGACGATTTTTTCCTGAAGATCCTTAGGAAAATCTTTTCTGAAGACCACAGGCTCGCTCGGAATAGGCCCAGTCATTTTAAGAATTCGGATTTTTTCAAAGACGTCGGGATATTGATCCTTCACCAAGCGACGCGCATCCTGCGGAACTCCGTCTTCGGCGGGAGTATGATAAGTTGCGCCGGCATCCACTCTTCCCTGATAAACCATGGTTACAACGCTGTCATGTTTTCCCGCAAAAATCACTTCGCCTAGCTTAATGTTTTCGTCTTTGAATAGTTTTGCCGCAAGCACATATCCCGATGTGGAGGCAGGATCGACAAACGCGATTTTTTTTCCGTTAAGGTCCTGCAAGGTCTTGATCTTGGGATCTTTCGTGATGATCTGCCCCCAATATTCGGAGCGCCCCAGATTCACACCAATCAGGCGAGCATTTGCTCCATATTTGTCGTGAGCTAAAAGGTATCCAAAGGTATTCAGGATCGCGACGTCAACGCGCTGAGAACCCAAAGCTTCAACCACCGCGACAAAATTCACGGGCACTTGCATCTTCACATGAAGACCTGTCTGCTGATGAATCCATTTTTCTAAAAGCTTACCATTTTCTAACAGAACGGCAGTGTCTTGTCCTGGCACGAGAGCAAAATGAATCGGATTTTTTTCGCCTCCGAGTTGCTCATGCGATGTGCAAGACATTAAAAAACACGAGGACATCAGGATGAGTATTTTCTTCACCACAAGACTTTCTCCTGGAATATATCTTCATGAATTTACTCTCGTTATTAAATGTATGCAATAAACACTATTCTAAACTAAAATGTTTTGTATCCGAGGGTGAATGTCGAGCATAAGGAGTCCATGGAAATGTCAAAAGTGAAGGTTGAAATCGATGCTGATTTGCAGGATCTGATTCCTCAGTTCGTGGAGAATCGAAAAAAAGATATCGAGTCTCTGGAACAACTTGTGGAAAAGAATGATCTCGTTGCCATTGCTCAGTTAGCTCACAAAATCAAGGGTGCAGCTGCTGGTTATGGATTCAATGAGTTGAGCAATCTTGCATCTCAAATGGAAAAAGCTGCGAAGAACAATGACGCCAATCCGTTGAAGGATCTTGTCAAACAAATGAGAATACACTTTCTGAACGTTGAGATTCATTACGTATCTATGTAACGGGAGTTTATGACTCACAGGAGACGCCTCTTTCTTTTTACCGCATCCCTTATTCTAGGCACGCTGCTAGGAGCAGGAATTGTGGGATACAAAATGGGCGTGTCCTCCGTGTTGGAGAGTACTCAAGAAAAATTAATCCAGGTTCGTCGCGCAAAATCACAAGAGCTTCAAAAAGATTTTGCATATCTGAACAGCTCCCTATTAACAACTTCAGAGACCGAAATTCTTAATACCTTCCTTTTGAAGGCCCCCCAAGACCAAGAACAAATGCGCCGATGGTTGCGGGCTCATGGAAGTGAGGGAGCCTGGCGTTCCATTGTCGTTCGCGCCCATAGTTCTCATGAATCTTCTGAGCTCTCGCGAGTCATCGGACAAATGTCCCCTACAGCGGTCTTTCTGCAGTCCTACTACATCCAAGAAGCGATCTCGCAAAATAAAAAACCTTATGAGATCACCAAATCTTCAAATAAATTCGCTCTGAATTATTTTAAAAACCATGAGACCTTGCATCCCTTTTTATCCAGTTTATTGGAACGTCTCCAACTCAGCGACATTGCACTGGTCGACCCTCAGGGCAATGTCGTATACACAGTAAAAAAGGAATTGAATCTCGGAGCCAATCTTCTATCTGGAACTTTCGCCAACTCACGAATGGCTCAAGCCTTCCGCTGGTCGATGAACGCTTCACAAGGTGCTACGAAGTTTTTCGATTTCTCTCCATTCACACATTTCTGGAATCTCCCTGTCGGCTTTCTTGCGACACCGCTTTTCTATCGTTCCAATTATGTTGGAACATTGATGTTTCAAATTCCATTGGAAAGAATCGACACTATTCTTAGCAATCAACACGATTGGGAAAGTTTGGGTTTACGCAAAACCGGCGAAATCGTAGCTTTTGGGCACGAGGGTCTGATGCGTAACAACTCAAGACTCTTTTTTGAAAGTCCCGAGAACTTTCTTAAGCTTTATCAAAAGCATGACGGTCTCTCCAGTACGATTGAGTTGGTTCGGCGCAACCAATCGACGGCATTGAACATCGGACTTTCTCAGGAAACTTTAGAACAGTATTTGACCAACAAGGAACTCCTAGAGACTGGTCCGGATTACGCAGGCACGAGCACCCTGAAATCCGTCGGCAAAATCGCGCTCCCCGGAAATACCGAGTGGATCATCGTCGCGAAAATGAATGCTCAGGAAGCGTTAGTTCCACTAACAAATAAAATAATTCCTTTATTGTTAGCGGCCTTGGGTTTGACAATTCTCTCTCTGGCTGCCGCTTACTTTTTCGCTCGTCGCATGTTTCATCCTCTTCAACGCCTTCAGCAGAGTCTGCACAATTTAGAGTCCTTGAGTTTCGGCCCGAAGCTGATTGAAAAGAAAGGCGAGTTCAAGGAACTTGCGGAAAGTTTCAATAACGTCTCTGAAAATTTTAATAAGATCAAAACAGAAAAAGACCTTCTAAAAAACACGGTTCAATCCATCCACGAAGCCTTTTTTGTCGTGGAAGTTATAAGAAATCCTGACAACGACAAAGTCGGCATTCAGATTCGTGATCTGAACCCGGCGGCTTCAGATATGCTGGGAGTAGAGGCTGCTCCTCTTAAGGGAACTGATTTGCAAATGTGGATTGAGACGGATTACTCCAAAATTCTTTCTTCACTGGAAGAAAAGACGGATAATCATGAGCCTCTGTCCGTGGAAGGAACTCTGAAGAAGATTTCCGGAGAAAAAATTCCTTTGGAACTTTCTTGGGCCTCTTTAAAAAATTCCACCGGCAAAAATCCGACTCTTGTGGTTGTCGGCCGCGATATTCTTTGGAAAAAAGAAATTGAAAGAGAACTGAAACTCCAAGAGGACCTTTTAAAAGAGTCTCAGTCGTTATCAAGAACGGGATCTTTCCGCTGGGATATTCGCACGGGTAAGTGTCTATGGTCGGAAGAAGAATTTCACCTTCTCGGTTTAAATCCAGCGACGACGGTTCCCACTTTTGATTTATTTAAATCGTTAATTCTTCCGGAAGATCTCGTTCATTTTGACGAAGCTCTGCATGAAGCTCATCAGAACATCCACCCTTTCAACTCCGATTTTCGCATGCGCAAAAAAGACACCGGAGACATCATCTGGGTACGCGCACAAGGCCGTACCGAATACGACGACTACGGAAATGCCCTTTTCATGTATGGCACTACTCAAGATATCACCGAACTTCGTCGAGTTGAGCAGTCTCTTATCGCTGCAAAAAATGATGCTTTGAAATCCTCTCAGGCAAAGTCTGAGTTCTTAGCTCGTATGAGCCATGAAATCCGCACGCCTATGAACGCCATCATGGGGATGGCCGAACTGCTGAAAGAAACAAAACTTAATAATGATCAGCAGTACTACGTCACTATTTTTTGTAAAGCCGGCGAAGTATTGATGGCTCTTATCAACGATATTCTGGATCTTTCGAAAATTGAAGCAGGTGAAGTTTCTATCGAGAACATTCCCTTTGATATGAAAAAACTCATGGTCGACGTTGAAGACATGATGAAGCCACGCGCGCTGGAAAAAGGCATTAATTATTCCTTTGAAATGGCCGCTGGTCTTTCTCCTTATTTGATGGGAGATCCGACGAAGTTAAGACAGGTTCTGATTAATCTTGTCAGCAACTCCCTTAAATTTACGGAAAGCGGTTATATCCGAGTGTCCTTGAGTAAAAATCCCTCCAAAAAGGACACACTCATGGTCAGTGTCAGCGACTCTGGCGTGGGCATTCCTACCAATAAGCAGCATCTGATTTTCCAAAAATTTGCTCAGGCCGACAGCTCAATCACCCGAAGGTATGGTGGCACAGGTCTGGGTTTGGCGATTTCCAAGAGTCTTATCGAACTTATGGGCGGCCAAATCTGGTTCAAAAGCCGCGAAAATATGGGAACGACGTTCTTCTTTACTATTCCTTATCGAGAACAGGTTTACAATCCTGTGACACACCAGCCTGTTCAGCTTCACGCAGGGGAACTGGACTTTGTCGCACAGAAACCCCGTGATCCGAACAAGACCATCCGCATTTTGATTGCCGATGACACGGAAGACAATCGGACACTTTTCACTCATTATCTAAAAAACGGCCCCTACGAAATTATTGAAGCTGAGAATGGACTTGAAGCTATAGATAAGATAAAGTCAGGACAGTTTGATATCGTCTTTATGGACGTACAAATGCCAGAAATGGATGGGTACGCGGCGACGGGTTCGATTCGGAAGTGGGAAGAGGAAACTCATCATCAACATGTTCCGATTATTGCTCTGACCGCCCATGCTCTTTCTGAGGACCGACAAAAATCCCTGCGAGCAGGTTGTGACGATCATATCGCCAAACCTTTTAAGAAGGATACTTTGTTGGGAGTGATCAACCGCTATTCATTGTAGGAGATACTAGTGCCACAAGAAGAGAAAAGCCGTCTACTGATCGTTGAAGACGACTCCGATATTCGTGAGCTTCTTAAGCATTTCCTCAAAGAATTTGTCGACGAAATCGTCGAGGCAGAAAACGGAGCTGCGGCTCTTCAATACGTTAAATCGCAAGAGTTCGACACGATTCTTTCAGATATCGAAATGCCACAGATGAACGGACTTAAATTTTTAGCTTATGTTCGTTCTTTGGGACAAATGACGCCTTTTGTGGTTTTGACGGCCCACGGAGATCACTCGCGCGCGCTAGAGGCTCTTTCTCTCGGCGCATTTGATTTTATTACTAAAGACTCTAAGAGAAAATTGGTCATTGAAAGCGTTTGTGCCGCTCTAAAATTCGGGCGCGAGATGAAAGCTTCCAAGAATGACCCCGTTCGCTCAACTCACTTACGCAAGATCTATACAGACATGTCTAAATCTTCCGAGATGCGCCTACGTAAAATTATCGAAGAGATGTCGTCATCAAGTTAGGATTCTACACTCATGGTAAAAATGTCGGCCGTCTATGAAGGCCAAAAGCATTGCGAAATTACTCACGGTCCTTCAGGCTCTCACATCGGAACGGACGCTCCCAAAGACAACAACGGCAAAGGCGAATTGTTTTCACCTACAGATCTTGTCGGCGCAGCCACAGGCAGTTGCATGCTCACTGTGATGGCCATTGCTGCGGATAAAGACGGTGTCGAGCTTAAAGGTTCGCGCGTCGAGGTCGAAAAAGAAATGCACGCAAGCCCTCGTCGTATTGCAAAACTCACCGTGGTTTTGCATCTGCCACAAAGTGTGCCCCATGACTATCGTAAAAAGTTAGAGACCATCGCCCTGAACTGCCCTGTGAAGTTAAGCCTTCACCCGGAACTTCAGATGCCTGTGGTTTTCCACTACGATATCTAGATTATTTCACTAAGATTTGGATTTTTTCTTTGAGCTCATCACCTTGATAGAGCTCAAAAGTATGGCGTCCCAATGTCGGCGTCCACAGATGTGCCTGTTGGGCGGAAATCTTCTTTTTTCCATCAATCTTCCAGTGCAGTTTTTCGTGACGAAGAGCTTCAATCAACAATGGCATTTTTTGATTTACAGAGGGAATTGCCGGATCTAGCGCTAAGACCATTCCATCTTGAGGATAAATGATCCGCGCTTTCGGATAAGTTTGTGGCGCAGAATTGATTTTCTGTTCTGCCAAGATCGGCGTTTTGCTTTCGACATCTGGATACTTTTCGTGAAGCCACTCCATCACTTTTTTCCAAATCGGTGCCGCTCCTGTCACGCCCATGACATTCCACATGGGTTCACCAGAAAAGTTTCCAACCCAAACACCGACAGTAAAACGCGAGTTAAAACCGATGCACCAATTGTCCCGCATGTCTTTGCTTGTTCCCGTTTTCACAGCGGCTCCCTGCAATGACAAAGCGGAATCTAATCCAAATCCCAAAGCGCGATTTTCGCTCTGAGAAATAATGGCGGTCACTTCCTTTGCACTTTCTTCGCTGAACACTCTTTTTACTTCCGAGGTTTCTGCACCAAGATCGTAGCGAATTTCCGAATACACTCCGCCTTGAGCCAAGGCACGATACGCTTGAGTTAAATCCTCCAGAGTCACATCCGCCACTCCCAACGCCAATGCGGGACCATAGTGGTTGGGCTCTTGAAGCTTTCTAAAGTTCATGTCCTTTAACTTCGTCCAGAAGGTCTCATCGTTAAGAAGTTTGAACACTTTCACCGCAGGAACATTCAGAGAAGATGCCAAAGCTGTTTTTACTTTGACCCATCCATAGAACTGTCGATCGTGATTCTGAGGTTTGTAAACTCCACGATCAAAAACAATGTCCACGGCGGAATCTTCAATCCAAGAGTCCCCGTGCAGAATGTTTTTCTCAAAAGCCGTGGCGTAAAGGAATGGTTTTAAAGTAGACCCTGCCTGGCGAAGCGCTTGCGTGCCATCCACGTAGAGACTATTTGTACTGTCTCCGCGACCGCCGACATAGGACCACACCTGCCCTGTTTTATTCTCAATAACCAAAACCGCGGCATCGTGAACATTCTGTGCCTCAAGGCTGCGAATTTGTGATTGAATCGTCTCCTGCACATAAGCTTGCAAATCTTTTTGCAAAGTCGTGACGACTTCGCCGCCCATTCCTCTCGCACTTAACTTCTGCGCCAAATGCAAAGCGTATTGTTGAGTAAAGGGACTCATAGACTTACTTACAATTTCATTCGTGTTATTGCGAAATTCATCGCAAAGTGCGGGCTCTTGCCAACAAGCCCTTTGCGCCCAATCTTGGGGTTTAGCATTGGGTGAACGAATTAAAACCGACAACAACGTGGCCTCTTTCAATGTCAGCCCCTGCGGTCTTTTATCAAAGAAAGCCCAAGAGACGCTGGTCAAACCTCGATACTCCCCACGGAAGGGAACTAAATTTAAATAGACCTCTAAGATTTGTTCTTTTGTCCAATGAGACTCTAACAAAGGAGCTGCGATCACCTGACGAAGCTTTCCTAAAATTCCCTGATAAGCATTCTTATCCGACGAAATCAGTTTCAGAACTTGCATCGTGATCGTACTTCCACCCCGTGATGAACTTTTAAAACTTCGTTGATAAAGACTTGCCAGCAACGCTTTGGAATCAAAACCTGGGTGTTGATAAAAGTTTTGATCTTCAGATTTCAGAACAGCACTCATCATAACAGGGGAAATCTCTTTAAGAGGAACCCACGCAAAAGATCTCTCTTTTGAATTGTGCCGCCATTGATGAAGAGGTTTCCCATCTCGATCCAAAAGGAACAGTTCGGAACTTTTATAAGAGGCCCGAACCTCACCGTAAGATTTTAATGACGGCAAAGTCTTTGAGAAAGACCATCCTAAGATGGCGCTTCCCCCTACGAGTCCTATTAAAGAATAAGCGAAGAACTTTTTCTTCACTCTTTCACTGTCCATGAACTTTCTGGAAGTTCCGCAAAAAGATCAGGGCTGTACATCGCTTCAACTCTTGTGATCGGCAAGACATAAGTGCCCGCTTGATTAAAACGCACCGTGTACTCAATCTCCGTATTATCCGACGTAAACCAAGAGAAATAAAAACGAATCAATTCTTCTTTTCTTTCAACGGCGGTAGCCCAAGAGCTTTGCAAAACACTTGATCCCGCTGGAATTGGATCTTCTACAACCACCCATGTCTGTGGAACTTGAGATGTCACTTTGAGTTTCACTTTTGCGACGTCGCCAACACTCCAAACACCTTTGGTCTTTTGTTCAACAGGAGTGACAGTTTTCTCAACTTTAAATCCAGCAAAAGTGGCTTTCATTACTGGCGTCGAAGCCTTAGCTGAGACCGTGATCCAAGGCTTCCCAGCACCTTGCTGCTTTAATTGAACCTGGGCTTCTTTTTCTCTCCATGGCAATTCAAAAAGGCCAGAGTTTCCTTTCGACCAATCATGAGTCACCTTTTCTTTCCCCATTTCTACTTGGAAAGATCCTTGAACTTTTTCTTTCGAATAAGCCGCTTGGACTTTTCTCATGGCGATGGCACCCCACGCATTGTCCGTCGTCATATACCAAGCTCCGTCCTTTTGACGAGCCAGAACTCCTTGATACAAGCGAGGAGTATCCGATTTCCACGCTGCTGACGGCAAGGTTGCAATGATAAGTCTAAGAATAGAACTTTCAGAGTCGCGCATCAGCCAAGGCATGCTTTCTCTTTGTTCTTCTTTCAACTGCAAACGTTTTGCCGAGAAGTAGAAACGGCTGCGCAAAAGAGCTTCAAGGTCCGCGAGTTTTTTATCTCGCTGTGGAATGTTCTTTTCCCACAAGTGAATTTGATACCACTCCACAAGTGTATAAAGAGGCCATTGAGTTCCCTGATATTCAACGGAAGTTAAAAGATCCAAATTCAAACGACGGAAACGGGAAAGAGCTTCAAATGTCGTAATCTTTTTAAGAGTGTCATCTGCACGACTGACTTCGACTTCCTCTTTGATCTTTCCTTCTGCATAAGAGCTCAGAGCATCCAAAAGACGATTTTCTGTTTCTTCCGTGAAAGTAAATCCTGCCTCGTGCACAACACTGAGCACATAGGCCGTAAGATTCACGCTGCCCTTCGCATTCGAACTTGGGAAGTAGCGCAGAAGTCCATTGGCATCCATGTACGTATTCAGTTTGCCTTCGAGCTTCTGCCACATTTTTTTATCATTAAGGGATATCGCTCTGGAAATCTGTTGTTCTAAACAATTGTATTCATAATTTTTCCAGAAGTCTTTGAGACCTGCCTGAGATCCTCCCAACCCTTCTGCCAATTCAACGATGATAGAGCTCTTGTCGACCTCTGCCCCCGCAGGTTGTTGCAAAGAGAGTTTACTAAACTCCGGCCAAGACCCCCATTCGCTTTGATAGATACGCGCTACACGCACAGGCAAAATCTTCTGAACTTTTTTAATTTCATCCAGAGTCTTTCCTTTTTCGTTTTTCGCAATCATCACATATTCCAGCGAATTTCCTTGAGGCGCCCGGATCTTCCAATGCACTTCCTTGGCTTCGCCTGGATTTAAACGGAGTTTCTGAACAGCAAATCCTTCAGACTTAGAATTGACTTTCAAACTCAAATCTAGATTTTGAATTTCTTTAGAAGCGTTACGGACCGTAAATCCTGCCAAGAAATCATCCCCTTCACGGGCAATTCCTGAAAGCCCCGGAAGAATCATCAAATCTTGCGATGATTGAATAGACGTCCAACCCGTTCCAAACTGATCGGCCCCCTGCAAAGCCACCGCAACGATGCGGAAGCTCGTCGTGGAATCATTGAGTGGAACTTCCACTTGCGCTTGCCCTTGAGCATTTAAGGTGACGGAAGGATTCCAATAAAGAAGCGTATCGAAAAGTTCACGGCGAAGGGCACCACCGCCGTCTCCTCCGATAGGCACGGCCTTCAAACCAAAATGTCTTTTCCCAATCACCAAGGATTGAGCAGTCGCTATTGATAGAGTGTGAGGACGAAGTTTCATCATTGCGCTTAAAAGATCCCAAGAGTCATTGTCACGAAGTTCTAACAATCCCTCATCGACAGCAATCAAAGCCACTTCGCTTTTAGCAGCTGGTTTTCCGTAAGCATCTTTAACATTGATTGTAACTAAAGATTTTTCTCGAGCTTTATAACTCTTACGATCTGTATTCACGGTTACTTTAAGAGTATTTTCTTTCCAACCGACTTTAATTCCTGTCATACCCAGCTTAAATGCGGGTTTTCCCAAATCGACAAGAGCTGTCGGCTTAGGATCAGACAAACGACCGCGAAGAGCGAAAGCCGATACGACGACATTGGGAGCGTATTCTTTCTTAATCGGAATACGAATAATAGGACGATCCCCTTTGACGTCCACGACTTCTGAATAAAGAACAGAGTCTCTTTCTACTGTAACCAATACTTTTGCTTCAGGGAATGGAGTGCGTAATTGAAACTCTGCAACTTCTCCGGGTTCATAAGTTTTCTTAAACGGAATAAGGTCTGCTCTGTCATTGTCGTCAGAGCCAAACCACGCATTTTCACCGGGCTTAATAATCCACTGATTCACGTTCGCGATGCTTGCACGCCCCTCTGAATCTTTTCCCGTCACCACCGCGATCACAGAACCGCTGACTTTAGATTTACCGACGCAGTTAAAAACACCTTTGTCGTTGGTTTCACCCTTACAAAGCTCTCCAACCTTTTTGTATTCCCGGAAGTCTTCATAAGCATAAAATCCACCCACCAAACGTTTACGATGAGAGTAAAAACGACTGGTATATAAATCGACTTGCAACTTTTGACCTTTGATCGGCTTTTGCTGCAAGTCTAAAGCGACAGCATCAAACTCCACCAAGTCAGGTGTTGCCCACCAAGATTTGGCCTTGATTCCCAAGACAACCGAGGAAGGCCACATCGCGAAGGAACGAATCACATTCTGAATTTCACCGTTAGGATCTTTAAACTCCACCTCGGTTCTCAATCTCTGAGGACCCGCGCCATACCTCAAGCCCTTAACATCAATTTCAGAAGTGCCTTGCTTATTGAGATTAAAACTCTCAACTCCACTTTGCGGAATATGACGGGCTCCTTCGTCTTCACCTGAACGGAAAAGACCTTCTTTAACTCCACCGTTGGCGAACGAATAATTTTGGAAATCGTCATCCTGAGGACTGAAGTAAGTCGGCTCCACACTCCAGCGCATTTTCATAGGAAGATCCGCTGTGGGACCTCCGGCAAAATAAGTTCCGCTCACCTGTACAGGAATTTTCTTTTCCAAAACAAACGAAGGGGAGGTCGTATTCAAACGCACTTGAATCAAAGGTACGCGGAAACTTTCAATAGAAAAATCCCCGACAGGAATTGAAATCGCCGGAGTTTCTCGATCCAGGCTCAATGTCCATCGGCCCATTTTGACGCCAGCAGGGGACGTCCACTTAACAACCGCAACACCGTTTTTCTTGCTCCATTGCAAGGGAATTTTAAATGATTGCAAGCCCGAATCATGGGACAAGTTCAAAGTCGTCGGCCACTCTTTTTCGCTCGGAAGTGTCAGACCTTTGCTTTGCGTTTTTCTTAAAACCAATTTTGCTGAAAGAGTTTCCTCAGGCTTAAGCAGAGTTCTATCTAAAATAGCATGACCAATCAGAGGAGACGCCGAATCGCCCATTCCTAATTGATAACGCCAAGATTCAATTCCACGATCCCAAGAAGAATGCGTGAAGCTGAAGTCGTCTCCCTTTTCTGCCACGGCAAAAAAACCATCATAGAAAGACCCCTCGTTATTACGAGGCCAATCGCTCAAAGGTTTTTTAAGCCGAAAATACGCGAGACCTTTTGCATCCGTTGTACCTTGGGATACAACGTTTCCAGCAACATCATATAATTTCACACTGGCGCCAGAGATCACTTTTGCATTCTTAAGTTCCGTCACCCAAACCCAAGCTTCATTATTGCTGAATTTGGCGTGAACAGCCATATTCGTGACCAAAGTTGCGGATCTTACAAAGTAGGGAGCTTTCTTATCTAAAAGGCTTTGCCCCAAGAGCGGGCTTTCCATCTCGACAATATAGAATCCCGTTTGCTTAAGAGGAATTCCCACCACTTCCATCTCGGCAGGTTTGTTAGGTTTTTGAACCTGCATCTTTTGCACTGCTAGATTTTTCCATGTCGACAAGCGAGTGTCGCCTGTGGGGTTGCGATTGATTTCATTCAGATTCGCAAGAATGCTTTTAAAATTGTTTCCTTCAATTTTTCCAGACCAACCAAAGAATCGAGTCTGAATATTCTTTTCCACTCGACGTAAAGTCACAGCCATCGCGGCTTCAGGTCCCGCTTCGACAATTCCGAAATTCGCCGCAAACTTTAAAAGTGACGGGTCGTCTCCCGTTTTTACCGTCAAAGGAAACTGCGCCTTGTTCGTAAGAACTCGTCCCTCTTCATCTTTGAGATCCGTTGGGATATGCAGCTTGAAGGTGGCATTCTGAGGGAAAGGTCCTTTGAATTCCAAATAGCTGACTTTGTCTTTAGGGGAACCACCATCAAGACTTGTTGCAGAAATCTTTTTCTTATCTGCCCCTTCAAGATAAATCGCCTTCGCATCTTTAATGGAGATAGACGATGTGAATGAAAGGCGCATTCCCAAAAGAGGGATACAAGGTTTTTCAGGCGCTTCACGATCGCAACTGAACTCGGCCTTAAAAGCATCAGCGACAGTGAACTCAATCACTTCATCTTCTTGCGAAGAAGCACCGGAGCTTGATTGAACTTTTTTAGACCACACAAGACTTACTTTCGCCCCCGGAGCAAAAGCGCGCTGTGCTTTTACAACAATGAACTCTCCTTTAAAGCTGTCTTTCTCATAAACATACTCTTCTTGGGCTGCTGCTTTAATTTTTTGCGCCTCACTGCCGTCAATAAGCTCAGCAGCGATACGATCACCCAAGCCTTCCACAACAAAATAGACGCCGTCTTTAACCGATTCTTTTTTTACTTGAGAATCCAAGATCAAAACAAAGTTTTGCGTAGGATCTATCGGACGATAGCGAAGAGGAAATGTTTCCTTGATGTGAGGTCCGCCCGTATTGAACTTATACGTTTTCCCCATTACTGCGACAGAGCAGACGACTCCGCCGGGCAATGCTTCGTTAAAATCAAAGACCCAATTGCGCGTGTCGATCCAACGTCCTTGACCGTTCTTAAAACACTCGCTCGTGGCAGGCGCATCCAGCTTGATATCGCCAAAACGAACCATAGGTTGTGAAAATTCAATGCGCACTTGCTCTGCGGATTTAACAAATCCCTGCGGTGTGAAAGTTTTCACCTGCACTTTTTCTTGAGCAAAGGACAACGACATCAGAAATGAAAGAAGGAAGTTAGACATGGACGCTCCTTGTGTCCCTTCAAGCTTCCCCGGCTCCTCACTCAGATGTCATCTCTTTATGCCCTATGGCTACGAATCATCCAGGCGGCTTTTTCATGAAACGAAATCAAGTCTTCATAGACAACGACAGCATGTGTATCACCGGACTTTTCCGCCTCTTCATGATGTTCTTTTAAACGAGTGGCCATGGCCGTATGGTCCTTGCTGAGGATCTCGACCATTTGATGTGCGGTCACCGTGTCAGATGGCGCTTCATCGATCAGAGCCGTTTTTAAAAAATCACGAAAACTTCCTGGCGCTTTTGAGCCATACGCACGAATGGTCTCTGCAACTAAGTCCGACTTTTCTCCTAGACTCTTGTATTGAGACTCAAAAAGAGTGTGTAAAGAAAAGAATAAAGGTCCCTCGACGTTCCAATGAAAGTTCTGCGTTTTTAACATAAGCAGATACTCTTCAGAGAGGGTTTTGGACAAAGTTTGGACAGTTTTCGATGAATTCATATTCATGGGTCCTCCAGTGATTTTATCTATATATCACTTAGATAATATCTATTGGTTCGCCTCTGGCTAGTTGTGAGATAATTGACATATTGAAGGAGGTGTTTATGACGACTCTAGGTACTAGGGCGCGCCTCGCCCCTCGAATTCGTTTAGGCCGAGTGGTTATCATTTTTTATCTCTCAACTTTTATTGTCGTTGGACTTCTGACTTATCTTTCGAATCGGTAATGACTTCTTTATGAATAGCGGTAAACTAGAGGAACTCCAGCACTTTTCTGAAGGGAGATTCTAATGAAGAACGTGATCATCGCCACTTTTGCTATTGTGGTATTAAGTTCGTGTGCGCAATTTCAAAGAAAAACTGGGACAAAAAGTACAACGCCTCCGACTCCAACATCTCCGGAAGCCGTGGCGACACCTGCGTCTTTCACAAAAGCACAAGCTGTCTTGAAACCCGCTATTACTTCCAAGGTAAAAGGCATTATTCATTTCAGTGAAGACGGCGGCAAAGTAAAAGTTGAAGCGATGGTGGAAGGTTTAAAACCGGGCCCACATGGTTTCCATATCCACGAAGTTGGCGATTGTTCAAAGGCAGATTTTTCTTCTGCAGGAGGACACTTTAATCCTGGTCACGGAAGTCACGGCGCTTTAGATTCTAAAAAACGTCATGGCGGTGATTTTGGAAATTTGATGGCTGACACAAAAGGAAAAGCCTTTGTCACTTTCACTGTAGAAGGACTTACGGTCACACCGGGCACTCATAGCATCATCGGCAAAGCCGTGATCATTCATAAAGACAAGGATGATTTAAAATCTCAACCTGCAGGAAACGCAGGCCCTAGAGAAGCTTGCGGAGTGATTGTCGGTCTTTAATAAAAGAAAAGGCCGTTTTAAACGGCCTTTACCTTTTGAGAAATTTTCCCGAAAATACTTTGCCCTTTTTCATTGAGCATTTGCATTTCCACGGTATCTCCCGACTTCATAAACGGCGTTTTAATCTCGCCCGTTTCAATCTGTTCGATCATGCGCTTTTCAGCAAGACAACTTGAACCACGATCATGACTGTCATTGGAAACTGTTCCGCTTCCGATGATGGAACCTGCCGCCAAATTTCTTGTTTTAGCTGCGTGAGCAATCAACTGACCAAAATGAAAGTGCATCGCGCCTGCATTCGCTTTTCCAAAGAACTGACCGTTGTAATTCACATCCAAAGGAAGATGAATGCGTCCGCCCTTCCAAGCATCACCCAACTCATCTGCCGTCACGGCAAATGGAGAAAGGGCCGAAGCCGGTTTACTTTGGAAGAATCCAAAGCCTTGCGCCAATTCCTCAGGAATCAAACCACGCAAAGAAACGTCATTGATCAAAACAAAAAGACGAATGTATTTCAAAGCGTCCTCAGGGGTCACACCCATCGGAACGAAATCAGTGACAACACCGACTTCACCTTCGAAATCCGTTCCGTGAGAAAAATCTCTCTGTGGAATATCTTCCGTTGGCGCCAAGAACTGGCCGCATTCACCTTGATACATCAAAGGCACCGTCTCTAAAGTTTCTGGAAGCGGAGCTTTGCGCGCCATACGCACAAGTTTGATGTGATAGATAAATGCAGAACCGTCAGCGAAAAGCCATGTGCGTGGAAGTGCAGAATGGAAATCACTTTCTTTTACAGGAAAAGCACCGGCGGCTTTCCCTTCGTTCAAATCCGTGTAAAGCTTCTGAAGGGAAGCTTCATTCTCTTTCCAATTCTCAAGAGCTTCTCGCAAACTGGCAGAGATATTATTTGCTTTCACAGCCGTTTTTAAATCACGGCTGATTACGCACAACTCCCCGTCCAACTTGCCCGGGGATTTCAAAGAACCTAGTTTCACGTCAAATCCTTAGTCAAAAGTGATCATCAAGTTTGCGCCAACGGCACGGTAGTTTTCCAAACCTTCAGCCGCTTCACCGCTTGCACTTTCGTAGTACAAAGTCGCACCCAAGTTTGGAGCGAACTTAAAGCTCGCACCGATCAAGATAGGAATAAGTGGAGATTTTACGTCGTTCACAGTTCCAATATCGGCATTTTTATCAAGATTCAAACCCAAAGAAATACCGGCGAAAACACCCGCGTATTCTTCGAACTTGTACATCAACGCCACAGGAACATCGAGATAGTTCATTGTCACTTTATTGTCAGTAACACCTTCAACAACAAGAGGTCTTTGCGTATAAAGCATTCCTGTTCTTAGGTGCAAAGGACCTGAGATTGGAAAGTGCGCTGTTGCGCCAAATTGCATACCCATTTGAGATTTAGTCGAAGCTCCATCAACGTCACCAGATTGCTGACGAATTCCCACTTCCAAACCATAATCAATATCCGCCATCGCGGCAGATGACATCATTCCCACAGCAGCCGCTAAAACTAGAGCCAACTTTTTCATTTAAAACTCCTTCTCAAGGCCTCTTAAAGGCTTCAAAATAATCCCATAGTTTGTTTTATTTATCAAAGCACCACACAGCATTAAGCGCCATCTCGTTTATAGCCTTGGTATTTGATACTTCGCTATGCTCCAAAGCCAAATGATGCGGTTCGACTGTACCACGAGCGGCCAAAACAATAACGATCAATGGAAGCAAAAGACGCAATACTGTTTCAAGTTTTGAACCCGGCTGCGGAGAGTACTCATCCTTCCACTCCCCGAACTTAATACTTTTCGTCAGCATATAACCCAGACTGAAAAGCATCACTGTAATGATACAGAAAATCCACACCTGATTTTTTTGCAAGCCCTGCGCCTGCTCAATAAGAACATCCGGAGTCCATGCCATGTAATCATTAAAACGCATGCGAGCGCCATGACGAGCAAAATAGAAATAATCAATAAACGTCATGGAGCAAATAAGGAACCACACTCCGACAAAGTAGACCTTGTAAGCCGCAAACATCGAACGAGGCCACTTCTCTGTGAAAGTTTGGATTAACACGACAAAATAAAGAGGAATAAAAAGAAAACCAAAGATCAACAGGTCAAAACGAAATCCCGCAATGAAAGACTGTGCAATCTCTGTAAAAACAGCATCAGGAGTCGCGTGAAAGACAGAAAGGAAATATAAATTCAGCCTAAAAAGCGTCATGAATAGAATCATCGCCAGAGCTAAAACGCCTAGTTTGATGAAAACCTTCGTTGAAAAACGCAGCGAAAAGATAAATCTATTCGGCACAGAAAAGTCCTTTGCCTGAGCAATCACAAGTGAAATAATGGGCCATCTTTATTAGGAGCGTATATGTCCTCAATGGTACTTTACAACTATTTTCGAAGCTCTACCTCTTACCGAGTTCGTCTGGCAATGCACGTGAAGGGACTCGATTTTGAGTACAAGCCCATCAACCTTTTGAAGCATGAACAGCGCTCTCCGGAATATTTAAAGATCAATCCACTGGGCGGAGTTCCAACTTTGGTTCATGACGGCAAAGTCATTCCGGAATCTTTCGCCATCATGGAATATCTGGATGAGGTTTTCCCAGAGCCCGCTTTGTTTCCAAAAGATGCCTATCTTAAAGCCCGCATTCGTCAGGTTTGTGAAGTGATCAACTCTTTCATGCATCCCATGGGTAATTTAAAAACCCTGCAATACATGGAAAAACATCATGGCTACTCACAAGAACAGAAAGAAGAATGGTTCAAGCACTGGGCGACTCAGGGACTCCAAGCTCTTGAAACCACTTTGAAAGAATTCGCTGGAACTTACAGCTTTGGAAATCAAATCACGATGGCAGACCTCTTCTTGATTCCACAGCTTGTGACTTGCCAACGCTTCAAAGTAGATTTGTCACCGTATCCTACGCTTGTGAAAATCAGTGAAAACTGCAACAAGCTCGAGGCCTTCCAAAAAGCTCATCCCTTTAAACAAATCGACACGCCAGAAGAATTTAAGAAATAGAATCAGGCCCTGAAAATGCAACAGCGGATCTTGCTTTCGCCAGATCCGCTGTTGGTGATCCCTTTGTCCGAAACTACAAAGGAGATCCGAAATGCGTAACAAACACTTACGTACTATTCGGCATGCATTAAGCATCACTAAAGCATTGTTGATAATTATAATTCTTATTCTGACGATTATCGCGAAGCTAAAAGGTCTTTAAATAACTTTGCCGCAACCTAAAGCCCAACAAGTAACATAGGACTAAGGTCGGGACTAAAAATCCTGGGCAAAGGGAATCAAGGAACTCAGCCTCTGGCGAGAGCACCTAGTTCGAATGAATAAAGAGGAAGTTCCATTTATCGATAACCGGAATAGTGATGAAAACCAGCATGGAAACATTGAGCCACATAAAGAAGGCCAACCAACGTTCTGTGCCGTTGGATTTATAATAACGATAGAATTCTTGCATCACCTTAAAGCAGAACGGGAATGTTAAAAGAACAAACATCCAACTTGCGTGCACGAACATCGGTGCTGCCAAAGCAACTCCCACATAAACGAACGTATAAAGTCCCACGTGGAAAAGAGTTCTTTGCATTCCCAAAGCCACAGGCAAAGTTGGGATTCCACCTTTGGCGTAGTCGTCTTTAAACTTGATCGCCAAAATCCAGAAGTGCGGCATCTGCCATAAGAACATGATCAAAAACAGATACAAAGATTCCGGATTAAAGATGTCAGGATTCGCAACCGCGTAACCGATAGTGACAGGCAATGCGCCCGGAATAGCTCCTGGTACTGCGGCAAAAACCCAACGACGTTTCCAAAACATCGTGTAAGCCACGTTGTAAAGGAAGACGCAGAAAAGCCCCACCCAACCCGCAACCGGTTGAAGTTTAAAAAGAAAGTTAGAACCAACGACGATGAAACTCACAGCCAAAATCCCCGCCGCTGCTGGTTTGATTTTTCCAGCTGCGATCGGACGCTTGGATGTTCTTGGCATCTGTTGATCGAGTTTCCACTCTTGAACTTGATTGAGCGCAAGAGACCCAGAGCTTAAGAAATAAATCCCCAGCAAAGTCTCAAGAAAGATTTTCCAGTCAAAAGATTGTTCGATTTGGAAACCAGTGGCATAGCCGGCCAATCCCGCAAGGACCGAGAACACGACTATGCCAAACTTAGTAAGATCCGCGTAAATTCTTAACACGGTCTTATAGAGGACTTACCTCAAGAACGCGTGTTGCAATGTCCACGACGCTAAAGAGGAGAAGAACAGCTAGGAAGAAGAAGCCTGTCGCGAAGATCACGCGATTCATATTTGTATCGTCCTTCAAGTGCATGAAATACAACAATACGAATGTCGCTTTGATCGCAGCAATCAGAAACGCGATCGGGGCTGCGAAAGCACCCAATTGTGCGTTGAAGTGATGCGCGATGACCGTCAAGAAAGTCAAACCGAACAAGGCGCCAGCGACTTTAAGGTAAGTCGCCATTGGCGTTAAGTGCGGATGAAGAACGTTTGCTTCGTTGTGTGCGTTATTGCTCGCCATTTAATTACCCCACCAAATAGAGAAGAGGGAATAGGAAGATCCAGATCAAGTCGACGATGTGCCAGAAAATACCAACACCTTCCACAGGCAACCAGTATTGAGAGTGGAAATCGCCACGAATTGTTCTGATCAAAAGCCAAGTGATCAAGCCCATACCGATCAACACGTGAAGACCGTGAAGACCTGTCATCGCATAGTAGAAACCGAAGTACATACCAAGGTTTGCGTGTTCTGCGTGAACTTTCGCTGCATCCAAGAAATGACCTGGGTAAAGACCCAAGTGGAACTTATGTGAGTACTCGAAGTACTTGATGCACATGAAGATCGCTCCACAAAGAATCGTCGTTGCCATCGCAATCGCCGCATTCTTCGTTTGGTTCTTCTGGATGAAAGAAATCGAGATCGCCATTGTGAAAGAAGAGAAGATCAGAACAAGAGTGTTCACGAATCCCATCTTCCAATCCAAAGACTTCGCGCCTTCTGCGAACATTTCTGGGTAGATATTGTGGAAGATCGCATAACCAACCAAGATCGCTCCGAACATGAGGATCTCAGTTACCATGAACAACCAAATACCTTGCTTACCTGCATCGTACTCTTGGTTCGCATCTTTAAAGTGGTGCGAAACGTGAGCTGAATGGGTGTGTGTAATGTTATCTGTACTCATATGGCCCCGCTGTTACAATCGGTTCAACCGCAAAGTTATCGTGAGGAGGAGGAGACGGCGTTTGCCACTCCAACGTTTTAGATCTCCAAGGATTCATTGGAGCCTTCTCACCTTTTCTGATCCCTTGAACGATCGCGTATAGACCCAACAAGAAACCAGTAAGAATCAACCAAGATCCGACAGTCGAAACCTTATTCAAAGTTTCGTAAGCCGGGATGTAATCGAAGTAACGACGTGGCATACCCATCGCACCCAAAATGAATTGAGGGAAGAACGTCACGTTGAAACCGATGAAGATGAACACGAAGGACAAACGAGCGATGGATTCGTTGAACATCTTTCCGAACATTTTCGGGAACCAGTAGTAGAAACCGCCCATCAACGCCATCAAAGTACCACCCACCATCACGTAGTGGAAGTGAGCTACGACAAAGTAAGTGTCGTGGAAGTGAACGTCGATTGGAAGAACCGCTAGCATGATACCTGTCACACCACCGATTGCGAATAGGAACAAGAAGCCCAAGGCAAAAAGCATTGGAGAATCAAAAGAGACAGAACCTTTGTACAAAGTCGCTACCCAGTTGAACATCTTGATCGCCGTTGGGACCCCAACCAGCATCGTGATGAAAGAGAACAAGATACCCGCAGTTGCTGACTGACCAGATACGAACATGTGGTGACCCCAAACGAAGAAGGAAACCGCTGCAATACCTAGTGAAGAGTAAGCAATCGCTGTGTAACCGAAGATCACTTTGCGAGAGAACGTTGTGATCAATTCAGACACAACACCCATCGCTGGGATGATCATAATGTAAACCGCTGGATGCGAATAGAACCAGAAGAAGTGTTGGAACAAGACCGGGTCACCGCCCAATGCTGGATCGAAGATCCCCACACCGAACAATTTTTCAGCTGCCAACAACAACAATGTGATCGCAAGAACTGGAGTCGCCAACAATTGAAGGATCGCTGTTGAATAAAGCGCCCATACAAACAAAGGCATTCTGTGCATTGTCATGCCAGGAGCTCTTAGTTTGTGAACTGTTACGATGAAGTTCAAACCTGTTAATACAGAAGACATCCCCATCACGAACGCGCCCAGAACCATAAGAACTGTCGCAGTTCCTGTTCTGATTGAGTAAGGAGTGTAGAACGTCCAACCTGTGTCGATTTTCTTAAAGAAGAAAGTCAAAATCGCAAGAGCCGCACCGAACATGAAACAGTACCAGCTTGCCAAGTTGATTTTCGGGAAGGCCACGTCTTTCGCCCCGATATGAAGAGGCAAGAAGAAGTTACCAAGGATCGCCGGGATACCAGGAACGATAACCATGAAGACCATGATCGCACCGTGATATGTAAGGACTTGGTTGTAAACATCTCCATTCTTAAGAACACCGCCCACGTTTGCTGCCGCGTTTGGAGCGAAAAGCTCTAAACGAAGCAACAAAGCCATGATTCCGCCGACAAGGAAGAAGAACATAACCGTGATCATGTACATAAGACCGATACGTTTATGATCGACAGTTGTTAACCAAGACCAGAGGCCTTTTTCAAAATTAATGTAGTTGTCACCGTGATGAGCTGATTTTGTAGCCATAGGTGCGCTCCTTATTTCAATTCCTTGATGTACTCAACAAGTGCGCTGAGTTCATTTTCGTTTAACTGACCCTGGAATGTTGGCATAACGCCTTTAGGGAAACCTTTTACGATGTGCTTGTTCGGCTCAAGGATAGATTCGCGGATGTAGTTTTCATCCACTGCCATCTTAGAGCCATCATCCATAACTTCCTCTGTTCCGAATTTTTTGAACAAAGGAGGACCGACTTTAACCGCCGGAGAATCTACAGAGTGGCAAGAAGCACACGCTTTAACCGCGAAAAGTTTTTCACCTTTTTTAGCTAGAGGAAGATTTCTTTCCTCTTGGCCTTGCTCAAGGTACTTGTCGAAGTCTTCGCGAGAAACAACTTTCAACTTACCGATCATGCCAGAGTGTGAAGTCCCGCAGTACTCAGTACAGAAGATGTGGAAATCGCCCAATTTATCAGCGCGGAACCACAAAGCTGTGTAACGGCCAGGAACAGCGTCTTGCTTAATACGGAAAGAAGGTACGAAGAAAGAGTGGATAACGTCACTTGAAGTAAGAAGAAGTTTTACGTCTTGTCCAATTGGAACAACAACTTCATTCACAGTCTTGTAACCGTTTTTGTATTCAACTTCCCACGCCCACTGTTTACCAAGAACGTTAATTTCTAGAGCGTTCTTCGGCATCGTGCGCATGTCGTGATAAATGTACCAACCCCAAGCAAACACCGCGAGGAAGATCACAAGTGGAATGAATGACCACAAGAACTCCAAGAAAGTGTTGTGAGAGATGTAGGCTGTTTTGTCATCTGGACTTCTACGACGGTACTTCCAAACGAAGTAGACCATCCCACCGATAACAAGAACGCAGGCAATGAAGCTTGTGATCAACAAGAAACCATAAAGATTGTCTACCTGCTTCGCAATCTCTGTTCCTTGTGTGGGCATGAAGGATTGGGCCTTCGCTAAATTAAACCACATCATGTACTTTTATCTCCCCGCCGCTTTGGACTTCGCTCTGCGAGAGCGGATGTAAATCGGCAATAACCATAATACCATCACCAGAACCATCAGCGCTCCGCCAACCTTCATTACGTTAAAGGCTGCCAGAGTGTACTTGCTCTGTTGTGGGTCATACTTAAAACAATAAAGCACCAAGTGCTCAACGAAAGTTCCGATTTTTCCATCGGCGGCTTCGTTCAACGCGAGCTTAATATCTTGAGGATTAAATAAAATCCCCGGCAAATAACGTGAGATCGTTCCGTCCGGAGTGATGATCACCGCTGCAGAAGCATGGGCCCACTCTTTCGCTTTTTCGTCCCACTTAAACTTAAATCCCACGGACTGCGTGATCGCTTGGATCGTCGACTCGTCAGCTGTGATGAAGTGCCAGCCTTTTTCAGCGCCTTCACGTTCATACAACTTCATGTAAGTCTCTTTTTTCTTGGCAGCCAAGTCGGGAGTTTCTTTTGAGTCAAAACTCACAGAAAGGATCGTGTACTTCTTCCCTACAGTCCAATTCTTATCCATCAACTTCAACGCATCCGTAAGACCATTGAGGTGGAAGTTACAAAGACCCGGACAAGAAAAATAAACCGGAGAAAGAATCACGGGATGTTTGCCATCGAAGAAAGAACCAAGAGTCACTTCCTGGCCGTTGTCGTCTTTCACTTTGAGAGAAAGATCAATCTTTCCACCGAGCTTTTCATCAATGCCGACACCTGCGAGTTCTTTGGGTTGCTCGTTGGCGACCATCGGAGCCGGCTTGCCATCATAAGCTTGTGCATTCAATGAAAACAAAACGAGAACGGCTGCAGAGAGAACCGTTCCCATTGTTTTCATTTTCAAAACAAGCTTAGCGTTAAGCATTTATAAATCCCTAATTATTGTGCCGTTTTTGCAAACTCAGCAACTTTAGCAGGATCGTCTTTAGATTTATTTTCAGTGATAGATTCGATGTACCATACAAGGGCCCAACGATCTGCAGGCTTGAAGTGAGAGTAAGCCGCCATCGAAGAACCTTTGATACCATTTTGAAGTACTTTAAAGTGAGCGATAGCGCCATCACCTTGAGTCCACTTACCTTCAACAAGGTTGCGAGGTTTTGGATTCAAAGCTGCACCCGCAGCGCCGTCACCTTTACCAGTGTCACCGTGGCACATTGCACAGTTTGTTTTAAACACTTTCGCGCCGTAAGTAACAAGCTCAGGAGTAGAAACCCAAGGCTCAGTCACTTTAGTGATGTCGAAGGCAGGAGCGGCTCCTTCAGCAGCCGGTGCATTCGGATCAACTACGTTTTCCGCAAGATCTACACCTTTGTTAACAACAACAAGGTAGAAGAAGAAGGCGAAGCAAAATGCCATTGAGAAGGCAAACGCAATTAAACCGCCACGATTATATTCATCTCTATTTTCAGACATAGGTTGGCACTCCCTAGGGGACGCAAAATAGTTTTGTCACAATATTGTAATGTATTGTTCTAACTAACGTAAAACCCGAGTGTCGGCAACTAATTACGCCGACACCGTCGAGATACTTGATTGCGACGCCAAGCGCCAAAAGAAACTAGAAAAGGTAACCGCGAGTGATGTTCACAAACTTCTCAGGAGATTCAACGTTGGCGCAATGACCTTGGCCTTCAATAACCTGAAATTTTCCTCGAGAAAAAAGACCTGCCAAAGCCTTCGATTCATCCATCGAAAGAAGTTTATCGTGCTCGCCGTGAAGAACCAGAACTTCGTTGTTCACTTTCTTCATGTCGCCACGAATATCAAGCCCATCAAGGGCTTCAAGAACCCAGTGGCCTACGGTCTTCACTGCATGGAAGGCATCTTCAACAACAACTTGTTTGAAAAAA
This sequence comes from Bdellovibrio sp. HCB-110, assembly GCF_047323225.1. Taxonomy (GTDB): domain Bacteria; phylum Bdellovibrionota; class Bdellovibrionia; order Bdellovibrionales; family Bdellovibrionaceae; genus Bdellovibrio. The sequence goes on along the minus strand of NZ_CP178750.1, from coordinate 341,622 downwards.
TCCGTCTCAGGATTATTATTATGAATCGTAGAACCAATCACTGCCGCCGTCAGATTCTTGTCCTGCTTCATTTGTTCAAAAGCAGAAATCATCGCGCGATCGAAAGTAACACCTTGCGCACCGACAGGATCTAAAAGAATGGCCTTCTTAAAAAGTCCAGGTTCCTTGGCCATCATCAACGCCGCAATTAATCCCCCGGTGGAGTGTCCAACGACATGCATCGGTCCACGGTTGAGTTTTTTAATCACAGATATAAAGTCATCCGCAAACGTGTGCAAATTCACTTCACTCGCATCTTTAGGCGCCGTGCTTTTTCCGCAACCGCGAAATTCAGCATAGATTAAGGCTCCTTTATAGTTTTTGCCTGCAGCTTGTTTCTTCCAAAACTCTTCTGAAGGATACCACCAACGGTTGGAAGAAAGATTTCCGTGAATGAAAAAGACGTCTTCAGGAACTAACCCCTCTTTGATTTCAAAGTTAATCATTCGCGACCTACCTTGATATTCTCATCACCGGTACGAACTTCGCCACGATACGGATAACCTTCAAAGTCAGAACCCTTAAAGAGTTTTTTATTTCCCGTCACGATTTCATAAACCCATGCTGCCGTGAAGTTTGGAACGGCTTCCACCATCTTGTGTTCAGAACCATTGATATAAAGACGGCTGGCGCGAGCCTCTTGAGGAACTGCATCCCAATACTCATCTAGCACGCTTGTGTTGATGTACTGATCTTGACGAGCAATCATCAAATGCAAAGCTCTTGGTGGGATTGTATTTGTGTAGTCAATGGGACGTGCTTTGCGAATTCCTTGAACCAGACGATAAGTCGCTTCGAGTTTAAACGGATTTTCCAAAACAATGGGTTCCGCCTGCGGATAAGTCGCATAAACGATTTGGTGAAGATAATAATCATAAAGATCGTCATCAGACATTTTGTTAAAAGGGAAAATCTGGCGAGTCGCCCAGATCTGCGCTTTGATCCAATTATCTGTACCATCCAGTGGACGCGTGAATGGCGCCATCATCACTAGATTTTTCACAAGATTTGGATAAGCAGCGGCAAAGCCTGCGGCTATGCCGCCACCGTAAGACAGCCCAACTAAATTATAAGGGCCTTTAATTTTCATTTTAGTCAAAAGCGCTTTCAGATCTTGGATTTGATCCTGATATGGAATCACGTTCAAGATAGGTGCATACTTCAAAAGCGTTTGTCCTTGTCCGATGGGATCGTAACGAAGAACGCCAACACCTTTTGCCAAAAGCGCCTCTGTAAAGTTGTTCCACTGACGAGTGCTGTAGGTAAGACCGTTGATCAAAATGACCGTCGGATTTTTACCTTCAGCGGGAACATAATCAACAAACAATTCTTTCTGAGCAGAAAGTGCCACGAAACCTCTGACAGCCTCAGTACTCGCCAAAGACTCCATAGAGATAAAAAGACCAGAGCAAACAACCAAAGTAGCCAAGATCAGAGATTTCATAATTCCCCCACTAGAAAATGGAAAATTGATTACAATACAATTCCGCCGTCAACACTTAGAACAGCGCCGTTAATATAGGCAGCCTGTTCACTTGCCAAGAACAAACAAGCATTTGCAATATCTTCAGTTTCCCCAAGGCGAGCCACGGGAACTTTAGCAGCCATACCATCTATAACCTCTTTAGGCATCGCATTGGTCATAGCTGTTCTAATGAAGCCTGGAGCGATAGCATTGGAAGTAAATCCTTTGCGACCCAATTCTTTTCCCCAAGTCTTCGTCATGCCAATCACGCCGGACTTTGCAGCCGCGTAGTTTGTTTGACCGAAGTTTCCATAAAGACCAACAACAGAGGAAATATTAATAATGCGTTTGTGCGTAGAAGACGCGTTGAATTTTTCCAATAACGTTTTTGTAACGTTGAAAAGACCTGTCAGGTTTGTGCTAATAACCGCATCCCAATCTTCCGCTGCCATTTTCGCAAATGACTTATCGCGAGTGATACCGGCGTTATTCACAAGGATATCCACAGCCCATGGTAAAGAACCCGCTGCTTTCGCTACTGAATCACGATTTGTTACGTCGACTTGTGCAACGTGAACTTGCGCTCCGTATTTCGCCAATTCTTTTTTGGCATTTTGCAAAGCTTGTTCAGAATAATCCCAGATAGAAACATTTCCACCGGCTTCTAAAAAGTTTTGTGTGATTTGAAAACCGATACCGGAAGCGCCTCCAGTAACGATGGCATTTTTATTTTTAAAATCGAAATTAATATTTTTCATACAGTGGGCTTACCTCGACAAACCTAGGGGCCGTCAAAGGAATTCGCACTTTTTCGCTCTGTGAATAGAGCAAATACTCAATATTTCTTTTCTTGCCAAAACGAGAAAAATGCTTTGTACACTAGCGAAATCTTGAGCCTATTTAAAAAGGCCAGATGCAAGGCGCGAGGAGGAAGGCGTACTCCTTTGTACGCCGACGACGAGTAACGCAGTCAGCTGGCCTTTTTAAATAGGCTCAAAAGGAAATATAACGATGAACAAACAAAAAGCGACAATCGTAGGAACCGGAATGTACGCGCCTGAGCGTGTAATTTCTAACCAATATTTCAACGATCTTTACAAAAAAGACATCGGGACTTTCTTAAGCGAAAATAGAAATATCCGCGAACGCCGTTGGATGACAGAAGATCAACGCACTTCTGATCTTATTATTCCTGCTGCTGAAGAAGCGATGGAAAAAGCGGGCATCACAGCGAAGGATCTCGACCTTATTATCGTCTCTACAGACACGCCTGATTATCTTTCTCCATCGACAGCGTCTGTTGTTGCGTATCGCATGGGTGCTGTGAATGCAGGAACTTACGATATCAACACCGCTTGTGCGGGATTCGTAGTGGGTTGTGATATCGCTGCGAAATACATTGCAGCAGACAGCAAATATAAAAACGTTCTTGTCGTCGGTGCCTATGCCATGAGTAAGTATTTGAACTTCGACGATTACAAAATTGCTTCATTGTTTGCCGATGGTGCGGGCGCCGTTGTACTTCAACCTTCTAAAGACGGCTCTGGTTTTATCGACAGTCAAATGTACACAGACGGTCAGTATCATGACTACATGGGCATCTACGCGGGTGGCTCAGCTCAACCTGTCAGCCACAGCGTGATTGAAAACAAAGGTCACTTGCTGGCTTTCCCGAAACGCATTCCACCTGAAACGAACGGCATTCACTGGCCGCGTTTGACAAACATCTTGTTAGATCGTTTGAACAAAAAACCTCAGGACATTAAACACTTCTTCATCACTCAGTTTAATGTGCAAAGCATTTATGAGACTTTGGATAAATTGGAGCTTCCTCGCGATCGCGCTCATTACGTTATGGATCGTTACGGCTACACAGGCTCTGCTTCCATTGGCATGGCCGTAGCGGACGCAGCCAACCAGAAGAAAATGAAAAAAGGCGATTTAGTCTTTATGTTGGGCTCTGGCGGTGGTATGAGCATGGCTGCTCTCGCCCTTGAATGGGGATACGACACATAGTCGAGGGTTTATATGGAATTAGATTGGCTGAAACGCTGGAAACTTTATTCTCCGAATAACATCGCTATCAAAGATGGCGAGACGGGCCGTGAATTTTCTTACGCTAAACTTTTTGAGTTGGCCAATCGTGGAGCTCATCTTCTGCACACGGAATTTGGGATCTGCAAGGGCGACCGCGTGGCCGTCCTTGCCACCAATGAACTTGAATACGTCTTTCTCTTTTTTGCGTTACAAAGACTTGGAGCTATTTTAGTTCCTGTGAATTTCCGCCTCACTCAGCGTGAGGTGGATCATATCATCACGGATTCATCTCCGAAATTGATTCTGTTCCAGGAAGCGTATCGTGAAATCGCCGAGAATCTTCCTTCCTCTGTAAAGCCTGCAAAACTTCTTCTGCAAGGTGAAAACAGTTTTGCCACTAAGTTAGAAAAAACTGTCGGCGAAGAGTATTCATTTAACTCTCACGAAAATGATCCCGTCATGATTCTCTACACGTCGGGTACGACGGGATCTCCGAAGGGTGCGATCCTCACTTACAAGATGCTCTTCTGGAATTCGATCAACACGACACTCCGACTGAATATCTCTCAATCAGACTGCACGGTGATCTTTCTTCCGTTCTTTCACACCGGAGGATGGAATGTTCTCACGACACCCTTCATTCACCGCGGCGCCAAGGTTGTGTTCTTAAAGAAATTTGATGCGGACCAAATTCTTGCTCTCAGTGAACAAGAAAAAGCCACGATTATGTTCGGTGTTCCTACAACGATGGACATGATGGCGAGATCTCCCCTCTTTGCCAAAACCAACCTGGAAAGCGTTCGTTATGCCATCGTTGGTGGTGAGCCTATGCCTTTGGAACTTATCAAGGTGTGGGATAAAAAAGGCATTCCAATTCGTCAGGGTTACGGCCTTACAGAGTTTGGGCCTAACGTGTTTTCTTTGAATGAAGAAGATGCTCTTCGTAAAATTGGCTCCATTGGTTTTCCGAACTTTTATATCGAAGCGAAAGTTGTCGACAATGAAGGTCGCGAACTGAAAGACAATGAAGTCGGTGAGCTTGTTTTGCGCGGACCGATGTGCATGCAAGGTTACTGGCACAATGAAAAAGCCACACAAGACACAATCAAAGAGGGCTGGCTTTATACTGGAGATCTGGTTCGTCGCGACTCTGAAGGATACTATTACGTCGTGGGTCGCAAAAAAGACATGTTCATTTCTGGTGGCGAAAACGTGTATCCGCCAGAGATCGAACAAATCCTGCGCAAGCACCCTCATGTCCTGGAAGCCGCTGTCATCGGCGTTCCTGATGACAAATGGGGCGAGGTCGGGAAAGCCTTTGTGGTAGCAGGTAACGGGGTCTTAACGGCTGAAGAGCTGCATACTCATTGCCTGCAAAATTTAGCAAAGTTTAAAATTCCCAAGCACTTTGTGTTTTTAGCATCTTTGCCTAAGGGCGACAGTGGTAAAATCTTGAAACGAAAACTGGCCGAAAACGCATAATATCATAAATATTTTGAATTATACATTCTTGCCTCCGGGGATTATACCAAGACGCCTCAGGAGGCCATATGATTCAAAAAATTCTCGCTTTCGCACTGACACTGGCTGCATTTTCTTTTAACGCTAACGCCGACCAACACTTCGTGGGCGCACGCCAATTCGCTGACATGATCGAAAAGTATCAAGAAGTTTGCGCGCAAGGTTGCAAGAGACCTTTCCGTGAAGCGGTTCTTTACACGAACGGAAAAGTGACTTCGGCATTCCTTGAAAATGGCGAACTACAAGCTCTACAAAAGATTGCAACAAAACAAGCTTACATCTGGGCTGATACGATTCTTGAAGGTGACTACCACGCTGATGGCGAAACTGTTCTTGAAGAAGTGATCGGCATCTTCAGAGGCAGCTCTCTTGTTGGTTACAAAATCACTTATGCAGAGCGCGCTTGGGACACAAGCTCTTGCGACTTTGACGCTGAAGATTTGTCTACTCTGGCAAATTGCACAGAAGGCACAATCCGCGAAACAAGTTTTGTATCAACAGACTTCAAAACTTTTATCCGTAATCACGACGAAATCGCTGACTTCTTTAACTAACCACGTTGAAGGTTGGTCAAAAAGTCAGATGAGCCTTTTTCACCGACCTTCCCCGACTTTTATCGCGGTTGGGCTTCCCGCGCGAACTCTTCCGTCTCAAATTGAGAGTGACAATCTAAAAACCTAAACTTTTCCTAATAGATAACCGAATGAAAAAGAATGAAATCGGTTCTCTTTCTATCTCTATTTTCATTCGTTATTTTGACTTCTTGCACGAACGTTCAACGTGCACCAAGCTCTGAAATGTATGATGCAGATCGCGCCAGTCGCGTGCAAGAAATTGATCTCGAACTTTCTAAGTATTGGAATAACGATTGGCGCGCAAGCCAACAAATTTTTCAAACGCAAAAGCCAGGTTCCCCGAATCAAACTCTCTTTGATGGCAACCTTTTAAATGATCCAACGACTCGAAATCAAGTGCAGGCTCTGGTTAACGAAAGACAGCTTCACATCAATCAACTTTCTTCCAAATTGCAATTGCGCGAATGGTCAGGTTTAGGTCCCTGGTTTGAAGCCACGTTCCGTCAGCGTCTTTTTGAAAAAGAAGAAGTGATGGAAGTTAAAAACCTCGACGATTTTAAACTGGGCTTAACAAGAAATGCATTCCCTTTGGAGCACAATTTCTATCGCTCTTACACCGTCCGCTTTCTCAATCTGTTGCCGGCTCAAAGCAGCCATTTTGCCGGAGACAGGGATGACAATCGTCAGAAGTATTTGAAGGCGCGTCTTGAGTGTAACAACGATATTATTTATGACGATGGTTTCTTGTTCTTCACAAGTGAACGCCGCAATCGTGTTTACGAATTCAACTGGTATTACAACAAGGTCAACGGCCAACGTGTTCGCGTGAAGTTTTCATCGGCAGTCAAACATTGCCAGTTCAAGTTTTACGATCCAGAAGTATCGTCAACGTGGACTCACGGCTTTGAACTTATGGATATCGCCGAATCGACAAACGAATGGATTAAACTCACCAATCAAATCGATATTTGCGCACGTCCAGAAGGAAACTTTGGCAGAACTCCCCAAGGGTTTTTCTGGCAGCAAGATTTTAATTTCACGACGTGCCCTCAGTCCTTTGAAAAAATGGTGAACTTGCGCGATCCATATATATCCATGAATCGAAAAGTTCTTGCAATTACGGGATCAGGACTTTCACGCAAAGAGTTCAACAATAAAAACCCAATGGCGCCTTTGGATTTTTCAAAAGCGCCACACTTTGATGTGCTTTGGGTTTCTTCACTGAACTTCTCTGCCGACTTTTACGGAATGATCATGGCCAGAGCACTTCGCTACCACGCAGAACGTGGAACACAGGTTCGCATTCTGGTTCCTGAAGTCACGATGACCAAGAAAGACAAACATATTCTGGAGTGGCTGCAGGTCGGCGTGCCAAATGTCAAAGTGCAATACTATAAATACCGTCTTTCAGAAAAGAACGATGGTGGTTGGCTGGATAAATTCCATCGCGTCAATCATACCAAACTTATTATGGGTCATTCGGCGACAGATCCCAAAGCAAGCTTCCTCATCACCGGCGGTCGCAATATTCGCGACTCTTACATTTTTAGTGATACGCCTTTTTATAAAGCTTATAAGTTTTTGAAAAACTATGGCGAGGGTGAAGAAGCTTATATTTACTATAATGACTTCGAGATGGAACTGCGCGGATATGAATTTGTCAAATCCGTGATGTCACAAATGTTGGCGTTCTGGATGCGTGATCCAGAAACTCAACGTTTCCGCTCTACAAACGTCAATATTCCGCAAGTGGCGAACGCCGATCAGGTCAGTCGTCTAACGGCTTTACCCAAACTCTATCCACTGGTTCGTCATATCATGTCGTTGCCATTTTTCGACGGCTATCAGTTGGAGAAGTTCTACATCAATATGATTGATTCCGCTCAGACTGAACTTCTCCTAACAACGCCTTACTTCCGTCCTTCTGTGGCTATCAGTGCGGCTTTAGACCGTGCCGTTCAACGCGGAGTAAAAGTGAAGATCATAACGCGCATTCATCTCGCAGGAGATGGAACTCCACAAATTGCGGAAGACGTGAACAAACAAGGTGTAAATAGACATCTTAGTAATGTCGATATCTACGAATGGACCGATGAAAAGTCCATTCTGCACGCCAAAATTTTGGTGATTGACCGTAAGCTGAGCTTTGTGAGCAGCGTGAATTTAAACCGTCGCAGTTTTATTCATGACACGGAAAGTGGCGCTTTGATCTTGCATGAACCTACAGCGGAAGAATTGCGCACTGAAGTTTTGAACTTCTTACGCCAGGGCCGCAAAATCACCAGCCAAGAGAGAATTTCTTGGATCAACGGTACCTTGATTGATTGGGCGGATTCTTACTTCTAAAAACTAACGAAAATGAGCCATGGGAGGCACTAACTCTTCGGGCTCTACACTCGCAAAAGCCAAGGGCCGGGCCTTCTCTAAAAACTCAGTGTACTTTTTTGAAGAGACGTCAGCGAATTGTCTTAACTTTTCTTCGTCCATCGAAAAATTTCCAGAAACCTTGCAGGCACTGGAACGAGAACATCTCTCGGTCGACTTAATCCACTGTTCTCCGCTTCGCTGATAAGAAAGATACTTAAAACCTTCCGCCGAGTTTCCAGAGATGACCACAGCCTTTTGCACTTTGTTCTTTGCTTGATTAACGAACAGCGCTTGCAAGTCGTGAACTTTGGAAACACCACCCTTGACTGGATTCATATTCACTTTGGCAATCATACGAAAATGACGCGTTTTCGATGGATCACTCCATTCATAGCGAAGATTTCCGGTTTTTCTTTCAATCCACATCGACCATCCGGCTGTGGAGTGCGCCCCGACGTACTTTTTATCCTGGCGGGTGTATAGAGAAAACGAAGTGTCGCCTTGAGCTTTGATTTGAACTTTGTGATCCCACGCTGACAGATCATGGTTCGGCGGCAGAGTCTCGCTCCGCACCTCCACTTGCGCTAAGACTTGTTTGCCGACTTGATTTTCACACTCTTTAGGAATTTTTAGATTGGTCTGTTTTCTCCACTGACCGTCATAAGAAAGCAGATGGTGGCGTTCCAAACTGCAAAGAATTTGTTCTTCTTTAACAATTTCCGCAATCAGCGACTTAACACGATCACCGTGTTCATCTGCCCCGAAATCCACCTCAGGAAAGCTCTTCCAGGTATTCAGAAGAAAAGAAAATACTACTGCCATCATCATACGCCCCTATCTAAGAGGACTTTTATGTGGATTGCAAAACAAAAATGTGTTGATTTTGTACAAAGAGGCAGAACCTTCGTCGAGCTTTCACAGTTCCTCCAAGATATGCGACAAGAACTCGTGTAAACTGACAAATATGTATAAATACCTCATTTTACCTCTCATTTTGTTGGCGCTCTGTTCGTGCCAACAGAGACCTACTCTCGGCCCGGGAGATGAGGACCATTTAGCCAGCGCCGCTCAAGCGGACTGTGGGTTTGTACAAAACGCTTACGGACAGAGAGTTTCCTGGAAAAAAAATATTCCCGTCAATCTTGAGATCCACAAAGATTATCCTCCGGAACACGAAGAGGTGTTAAAACGCGCAGCTCAGCATTGGAATGATGCAGCCGGAATGACTTTATTTAATTTCGTTCGCAGCGAAAACGTCCTCTCTGAAAAGGCCAGCAAAGACACCGTCAACACAGTTCATTGGATGCGCGAGTGGCCGGATAATCAAAAAAATTTGCAAGCCTTGACGAACCTTTATTGGAGAACCAATCAGCTCTACGAATCTGACGTTGCAGTTAACAATAAGAATTTTAATTTCTTTAACGACACCGCAACGACGCCTTATGATGTCCATCTTGAAAGCCTGCTTATCCACGAACTAGGCCACGTCTTGGGATTAAAACACCGAAGCACGGTTCCCAGCGTGATGTGGGCGGTTTTAAATGGTGCCGTTAAAAGAGACACGCTGACAAACGCCGACCGAGAAACAATTAAATGCGAGTATTGAGATGAAGAAAAAAACTCCTCTACAAAAAACTTCGCGCATGATGAGCCTGATAATTTTATTGGCGGCGTTGCCTTTTGGTTTGATGTTTCTTGATAAAAAAATGTCTTCGAAAAGAGATGTCGCCAATGACGGAAGCATCGGAAGCAGTAGCGCCTCTGAAGACAAAGATCTTTCCGAGGCTTCTCCTGAAGAATTTAAAAAAGCTTTTAAGTATCAAGTTTTAAAGGACGCTTCTCTCGTTGAAACATCGGCGGGTCCCGGCGTGCGTTTGGGGTTGTTCTTAATGAAGAACGAAAGTGGCAACAAAGTTTTCGTCTGTGATCAATACCCCACAGTCGATCTTATTTTTGCCGCGGAAGGTGTGGCTTTCTCGGGTGAAATTCCGCAAATGGTGGTGCGCAGCCCTTGCGTTGTCAGCGCAGACCAAGCCCACATCGAAGCCCTCCCCATTCCTTTTTCTCAGATTGTACAGAGTCCTTTGCAACAGTATGAATTTAAAACAAGCCTTCCTAACTCGCGTGAGCAAGGAAGTGTTTTCTTCCGCAATGTCGTTGAATTTTGGCCCACAGAGTGGACCTGGATCGGTGTTAAATTTTATGGAAAAAATCCTGAAGACACTTTGCAGATCAATGGCTATGAAGTGATCTCGGTCTTAGGTGAGCCTTTGATTATCAAGGCCCCTGTTAACGAATAGGTTCAAAACTCGGAACATAGCGAACTTTGTCTTCACCTTTAGCTTCCGCTTCATAGGCTTCGTAATTGCGGCGGTGTTTTTCCACGTCGCGAGCAATCTGTTCGTCAATCTCTCTGTTCTTACCATCGTTAAATGTATCCATGGCTACGGCGGTCTTTGTTGTATCGGGCTGCCAGATATCGCCAACGTAAATGGCGTTGCCATCAAAAAACTGAACTTCTTTTTCAAAACGGATGCGCTTGTCGTAAAAGATGTAGGTCCAACGGTCTTTGCCATGAAAGCGCTGGGTGCGAGTGGGAGTTCCCATCAAATCTAAAACGTCGTCCTTTTCCATGCCCGGTTTTACTTCAGAAAACTGATTGAGCATAGATGTCTGACAAGCTGTCGTTAGCAGCCCTACTAACACGACAGGAATAGCCAAATATCGGAGCATAGTTCCCCCATCCTTCTACGTTACCAGTTTACTTGGATCCGTTAAAGGTCGCCACTTTCTTTTGTCTCATTTTGAAACGTTTTTTAACTTGGCCCAAGGCCGGGGTTAGATTTCTCCCCGGCCTTTTCGTTTAATTCGAACTCGCAGGTCCTTGCTGATCTGTTTCCATTTCTTTCGATCTTCAGCGAGTTTCTGCGGGTCATTTTTCCGATCTTGATGGGACACTTCCCTTTGCAGCTTCAGATAACTTTCCCATCTGTCCTCTTGCAAAGTTCCCTCTTCCAAAGCGGCTCGAATCGCACAACCCGGCTCGCTTTGATGATGGCAATCGCGAAAACGACACGACTCTCCCAGACTCACGATATCGTCAAAGAGTCCGTGAAGACCTTCTTCCTGATCGACCAAAGCAAGTTGCCTCATGCCCGGCGTGTCCATTAAAAGTGCGCCTTCGGGTAAGCGATACAGCGAACGCGATGTCGTCGTGTGGCGCCCCCGATCGTCGTCTTCACGGGCACTTTGTGTTTTAATCATGTCGTCGCCTAAAAAGAAATTCGTCAAAGTCGACTTACCGACACCCGATGAACCCATAAGCACCACGGTCTTGCCTGGTTTTAAATAAGTTTTTAGAACCTCGCACGTTGCAGGATCAAAAACGCTGACTCCATGAACAGGAACACCTACATAGGTCTCTTCCAATTCCTGAATCAGGGCCGCTGCATCTTCGGCAAGATCCATTTTGCTAAGAACCAATACCGGCGAAGCACCGCTATCCCACGTCATACTTAAATAGCGATCCAAACGTTTTAAGTTCATATCCCTATTCATCGAAGTGACGATAAAGACCACGTCCATATTGGCAGCAACGACCTGCACGCCTTGACCAGGGTCTTTGCGATAAAAACAAGAACGTCTTGCTAGAACTTTTTGTATCAAAGCTCTGTCCTGATGTTCCTCTTGCTTACATAAAACCCAGTCACCGACGGCAGGAAAAGCCCCTGAATCCTGTTCGTGGTCATGGCGAAAACGACCCGAGATCTGCGCCCAGAAAGTTTGATCGTCACCCATGGCGATACGATATAAATCCCTTTCCTGACCAATCACGCGAGCGATCTGTAGGTTCTCATTTTGTTCTAATTGTTGTTCAAAAAATACGTCCCACCCCAATGGGATGAGGTTTGAATATAAATTCACGCAATAACTCCAAATAAATTTTAATTAAAAAATAAAGCGGAGCTCTCGTGGATTTTTGAATTTAAATTCGAAATTGAATTAAGACTGAAACCCAAGAGAGCTGTGGTTTGATTTAAAGAATGTGACAATCATAAGCCCTCCTTGAAATGGGTTGATGTAAAAAGATATTACTTCTTAAGAATCACAGGGTCAACTAGGCTCGGTGCGGGTTCTTGCGCCTGTTTCTTTTTTACAGACTTATTATTAAAACTAGTTATTGAGGACGCTTTTTGCTTCTGCAGAAGCTTCCTCGGCTACATTTTTAAGCTCTCGACAAGTTTCTTTATACTGTGTAGGGCAGATCTTGGAGGCATTCTCAATAATTTTGTCAACATCATCATAATTGGCAGTCGCATTAACATGTCTTTTCACAAAGAGAGAAAGGTCTTTTTTTGAATTGATCATCGTGACCACGTTTACAAAATCTTTTGCTAGAGATTTCACGACGATATCTGTTACTGCTTCCGAATACCCTCCATCATCACACGCTTTGTTTCTTTGGAACGCAATAAATACTTCTTCGACTCCTTTAGCATTCCACTTTTTATTTATACTGACTTTGCCAACAGCTGCTCTGAGAGCTTTACAGACATTGACATCTTCAGCATACGTCGATAACGAAACACACGTGATCATGATTAGCAAAATAATATTGATCAATCTATACATAAATTTTCACTCACGAAAACCGAAAATATATTCAAGATAAAAAGAGAAGAAAACATCAAATAACAGGCCAAATTTGCTTGAACGAGATCCCGAACTGCTACACACCATTGGCAAAAGCTTTTGAGGATTCCCAAAAAAATCAAGTTATGGCACGTTTAGCAATAAAAAATATAACTAGAATGACCAATAGACAATACGAAGCGAACAAACGTCGCGAATACTCCTGCATTTGCTTTTCAAAACGTGGGTCAACAAAAGACCTCCATCTACCGCTAAAAGGAAAAATTCTTACGCAAAATCTTGCTTTAAAGCTGTGAGTATTTAGAACGTCGTTTCCAGGGTAGCTCTCTGCTACCCATCTTGACATGATGATTGAGATTGTAAGTAAGGCAAAAGTTACTGCCGTAAAAATGATTCTCATAACGTAAATCCTAGAATGAAGGGATTAAAACCGCCACGGCAAGACATTCTCCAAAACTCTCTGGATATCCTCCAAGATCATTTAATGCTTTGCCAGCTTCTTGCTCCAAACGTAAAGCATCCTGAGTGCTTCTGCTAAGAATACTCTCCAACTCTGCCAGTCTATTTGTATCAGGGCAAGGCTTAGAAACCTCGTCGAGAATGGCTTGTCGGCTTTTTATTGCAGCTTGTCTTGCTGCTTTCAATGCATCATTTATACTTAAATAACTTTTTACATCATTGTATCCCGTGGCTGCGAAATAACCAATACATGCCGTCACTGCAACTGCACTCTTTCCTTCGGGATCAAATTTGTTAATCGGGTCATTGGCCGCATATCCAAACAAATTCGTGTCACCGCCACCAAAAAGAATAGGGTCCTTAGAGGTCCATCTGCCAGTTTCAGGATCATAATCCCGCATCCCAAATCTTATTAAACCTGTATCCCGATCATATAAACCGCCAGCAAATCCAAAAGGACTGATCGAATCAATTCTCTCCGTGGATGGAATTCCAAACTCATCAAACTGCAATTCTTCTAAAATATTTCCTGTTAGAGAGTCTACCACAAAGCGAGGAGTACCCACATGGTTCGAAATAATTTGATATTCGCGTCCTTTATAAATCATGTAATCAGGTACATTAGCCTTGGAACCATAAACAAATCTCTTAACGAGATTTCCATCCTTATCGAGTTCCGCAGCTATCTGATTTTGAGACTGGTAAATAAAACCTTGCACTAACTTACCATCTACCATTTTTCCAATTCGACGATTAAGGCCATCCACGATATAATCAATCCGCTTATTTGTCGGAAGAAGAACAGCTCGTAAGTTTCCAAAGGCATCGTAAAAATATTTCGTTTTCTTTAATATTTGCTTTCCTGATTTCTGCGAAACATGTTCTATTTTTTCACTTAAATCGCCGTTTGCCGTGTACTTAAAATCAAACGGGCCATACTTTAGCAATCTATCCTGCTCATCATAAATACCAACAAATTGTCCTAGTCCATTTTTCGTGTATACTCTGTTACCGTTCGAGTCGTACTTGTATTCGTGTACCAACGAGCCGTATGAATATACACCCACCAAACGTCCATCTGAATCGTATTCGTATTCAGCCTTGGAAGCGGAACCTTTAATTTTTTCGCTAATCGCTAAAATTCGTCCGTACTTATCATGCACATATTTATAATCAATAACTTCCTTACTGAGGCTTCTGTAACTATTCGACTTTATCTTGCCATAACTGTCATACGAGCTAGCACTTTTCAATATACCTATATTCGACCCGACGATGGCGCCCACACTATTTAGCTGATATTCCATATTACCGATTGATGTTAGAACTCCGTCTTTGTCGTAGGAGTTAGCAATAGAAGATGTCGCTCCTTTGCTATCGCTCACGGAAATTGCAGATAGAGACCTGTCTTGAGCATAAAAATAACCTACTTTCCCTCGGACCGGACCCGCATACTCTATGGACGACAAAAGATTCCCTATATATTGATTCGAAATTGTTTCTCCAGAAGGTGAAACAACAGATTTCACGAGATTTGACTGTGGCAAATAGTCAAACAGGTACGTTTCACCATCCGTATTGATAGAAGTTAACAATCCGGTATCGGCTCCATAATTCATTTCAATTTTTTTACCGTCAGGTCGATAAATAGCGATGGGCTGCTGATCTAAATTGTACTTATAAAGTGTTGAACCCGTAACCCAAGCGCTAACTTGGGGTGGCAAATACTCACCGACAAGTTCAAATAAATTATAAACAAACTTGTGCATCTTACGACCTGCAGGAGCAATACCGATCATGTTTCCATTGGCATCGTAACTCATCGAAACACTATTGCCGCTCGGAGAAATTTTTTGAGTCACTCGATTCGCACCGTCGTACCTATACTGCGTAACTCGGCCATAATAATCCGTGCTAGATTCTAAGTTGCCAAATTCGTCGTAAGCAAAGGACATTGTTCTATCACCTTGCTGAATTGAGCTAACTCGACCACGGCCATCATAATTAAAAAGTGTTGGCGTTAAATTTCCCTTTTGCACACTTGCCACTTGTCCGTTCACACTAAGGGTCTGATGAACCTTACGTCCTTCGGCAGAAGTAGATGTTAACACTCTTTCCGAAGAATTATATTCTGAAGTAAAAACTCTCGAAGAATCGTTTTGCAAAGTTGTCGTCACTCTTAAAGACGCTAAACTTAGCGGATCATTTTCGTCCGATAAAACAGCAGAAATACTTTTGCTAATTATAGTTGAAATTGATTGATCCGGATATGTAACGCTATCTGAACTCGTATAAGATGCCATTGAACCAAAACGTGGGTCGTCTGTATATGACGTGGAATGTACAATCCCATGCGAATCCACAGATGAGCTTCCATCTTTTGTATTTGTGGAACTCGAGCTAGCGCCGTACGAACTCACCGTGGATCTTTGCGAGTCGCCTAAAACTACTGAGGAGATATATTGGGTCGTTCTATTCATTGCTGTCGTTTTTGTGACGGTTTGCTTTAATGTTGAAGCATCAAATAAACGAAGAAAGCTTACGAAATCTCCACCCGCTCCTTGATCCTTCACGACAAGGCCTTCCTCGTCATAAGTAACGATACTCTTTTGTCCCGCTGGCTTTTGGAATCCAATAATAAATCCATTTGCATTTATGTCGACGCTATATGTCTCATTGTTGGGGTTCGTCACAGATTTAAGCCATCCATTATTATCAAAAAGAATTCTTGTTCTTTGACCATAAGGTGAAACTATTTCAACTTGAGCGTCGGTGAAGACAAAAGACGTTACGTTATTATATTGATCCGAGATCGACTGAATACGATTTTGCTCATCGTAAGCAATAAAAAAAATTAAGTTTCCGATAAGAGTATTCTTTGTTTGTAAATGTTTTCCATTTGAATCAAAGAAGTAAATCTCAGTACCCGATGAATTTGTCGCGTAATAACCTGTCTCGGTTTCCACTGCTTCTACGGGACGAGAGGAACCATCGCCAGAATACAATACTCTTTTAAAAGGATCATAAGAATGAACTATACTTGGGGACCAACCACCAAGGCCAAAACCTTTAACGCTAAAAGGGTACTTCGGTCGCAGTCTGCTACTTGAATAGGCTAGGAAGAATGGTACACCCGTCAGAGGAATTTGTTCTTCCAAGGATAATGAATCTACATTGATCGATGAATGGGCAGGAACATTGCAACTAAGAGCGGAATCATCTGGTGGGAGTTCTTCAGCAGCGATACCGTTTCCGGATAAAGACCAAGTCACAGTCGAATTCGTAGAATTTCGCATTGAAAAAACAACATTCCCCGATCGCTCTCCTTCTGACTCGGGTGCAAATTCAACGGTTTCTTTGCAGCATCGACCAATACCAATATTTTTACCTGTACATCTATCTGAGTCCATTTTGAACCCAGCTCCGGAGGCGTGCACCCCGGCAACCGTAACGTATGGTGGTGAGCAACTCTCTGCGTGACAAACAGCGCATACCTGGACTGATAGAGCGGCGGAGCTTCCTATCTCCACATCTCCGAAATTTCTGTCGGCCTTAATAAGCACGGTACCCACGCTAACTTCAGTGGACGGTAGACTTCCCCTTCCCACTGAGCAGATGAATCCGGACAGCAAAATGGTCGTCCAAAACTTAAAAATTCCATTTTTCATAAAACGCCCGCCAATCTTTAAAAATGTATATTCTCTAGTTCTACTGAGTAACAGATAAGATGATACGCGTTTCAGCGAAGCGAGATTTTATTCCATCCAAAACCAAATAGTAAGAATCGATAATTTTTGAAAGGTCATCAATTTCCATTTGGTAGTACGCTTCGAGATATGGATCTTCTGTATTGTCTTTTAAAACAATCTGTTCCGCTCTTCTTTTTTCAGCTTTTGTGATTGCATCTCTCAGTTTATTGGATCTTGCTTTGTTACGAACCCAAAGAGTGCCAACAATTTCGTGATCACCCACGCTATTGAATTCATCAAATGTGGTTTTAATGAGGTAGTGATCCGGTGTCTCCTCGAAAATTTCGTAAATAGCTTCTTCATCAATCGTTGCTGAAATAATCGTTTCTTGAGGCCCATCCAATTGACCAATTAAGTTAGTATAGACATGAGCATTTAGTACAGCAGTCTCACCTGAACTATAGGTGTTATCCGCATGATCAGTGGTAATAACGAGAGCAGGATGTAGTGGAGCACGGCTTTCTTGCGCACTTGATACCGACAGATTAATTGCTTTGGTCTCGACTAAAAGACGATGAACGATCAGGTTATTTTCTAAAGAAATTAAATCTGCGCGATCTCGGTCTATAGCTTGCTGAAGCAAATTCCTTTTTGTCGGATTCGTTTCAGTGCTCAATTTTTCTTGCAAAAAAATGATTTCCTTTTGAAGACCCGCCATGGCAATCGTGGTATCTTTCGCAAATTTTTTATCCTGAAAGTATGCCTTTATCTCAAATTCGAAATTTCCTTCTGCATTAAATATTGGCGTTACTGCAGAAGAAATCGAATCGGATATTTTTATAAGCTTGATCGCATTTCCATCGAGCTTACCTTCCAAGTAGACCTCCACCGCCGGATTATTCGGCTGGGTAGATACTGTTGCCATAAGTACAGCTTGGTCTCCGATTTGATAAAAAACTTTATCAGAGCTCAACTCCACAAAGGCCGGGGCTGCCGCTAAAGAAAAACTCGACTTCAGAAATAATAAAGCTAGCAAGAAGCGTTTCATATTAATTTACCTCCGTTGCATTTCCAGTGAAAGAGATTGTAAATGGCTGCGAGTAACCTCTCACTTTCAGCATTATAGTGCCCCCATAAGCTCCAGCCTGAGATGGCGTAAATATTGGTTCAATCCACAGAGCATTTGGCTCCCAGCCGTTTCCGAAATCGAAAGGTAAAGAGTTCCACGATTTATTAAAACTGAATACTCCTTGTGATGGACCTCCGATTTGCACAAGCTCAACCTCAGTCAAACGAAATACGCCAGGGCAGTAGCCGATAAACCTATTGCAAAAATCAATCATTCCTAAACTTGAGTTTTGGCCCAGTGGAGTATCATTAAAGTTAAATGTTATTGATGTATTCTGAGGTGCCGATAATCGTTGTCCAGATAAATTAACAATCAGGGGAAGCCCTTCATCTGTCGTCTTCCAGATTAATTTGCCCTCGCCGTTCACCGGAAAGTTTTCTAATGGTGTCATGATTTGTAGTTCAAAAACCTGTCCGGGTAACAACGAGATTCCTTCTTGCGGGAAGTTAGTAGATGCTCCAATAAGAGTAACCAAAGGCTCACTCGTTAAGCTAACCGTCCGATTAGAAGTATTCTTCACAAAGACATTGGTGACAGAGGTTTCATCATATGTTGGGGCCAACTGAAGAAATGAGATAATCTCGTTGGAGTTAGCTGAATCAGCATAAAGTCTAACAATTGACTCTTGCGGACGGAATACAAATGGAAGATCTATAGACGTGAGCGGTTTCTCCAGTATAACCACTTTTGCATTCCCGCTCTTTATTTCCGTTCCGATTTGTCCATTCCAAGATGTATGAATACAAGCTAAGGGAAGTATTTCGGTAAAGCCAAGTCCAAGATAAAAACCAACACCAGAAACCAGCTGCAAAGAAATTTTCGATGACTTGTTATTACAAATTGTTAGTGTTCCACCAGCAGGCAAGCTCACAGGTCCTGTAATATCAACGGAGGAAGGAATAATAGTAATGGGCGCTAGCGATCCAACCGTCACGGTGGTCAAACTAGGTACACTCGATTTACTTCCATTGTTCACCGTAAGAGCCAGCACCCATGTTCCCTCAGTTAATGCAACAAAGGTTGGGTTCACAACATCATTCCCAGAAAAAGTACCGTCACCACCACTAGCCAATGCGGGTCTCGAGACAATTGACCAACTATAAGACAAGTTTGAACCCGCAGGATCATAAGATTGTGACCCATCTAACTGAATCGGTTCGCCGACTTTACCATTGGTCGGCAAACCAGCGAAGGCTGTAGGATATGCCTGTTGAGAGTTCTGATTCCCATCCAATGCAAAGAAAGCATTCTCTAGTTTTGAGATTACATCTTCTCCGTTGATGGTTTTCGTAACCTCGATTGAATTCAGCCCTGCAGCAAGTGCAGGAGTTATAAATTCAATCTTCGATGATGAGATATTCAATTGTGAAAGGGGGATAGTTGTAGTTCCAATTTTAAGGGAGATAACGTTATCCAAATTCTGCCCATGGATTGTCACACCTGTGCCACCATTTATATCACCACTCTGCGGTTGAACTGCAGTGATTTTTGGATATACGGCACTAGAAGAATCTGCTTCCATGACATAAAATCTTTCAGTCTTCGTACCAACTGGACGCTTCAAAGCGCTCAATGTGTTTTCAAGATCAAATTTCTGTCGAGATTTTTCGTCAATCAATCGTTGAATTTCTGTCTTCTTCTTAGAATCTCTTTCACGATTCAGATCTGAGCTAAGACGAACAAGCTCTTGATTAAGAGCTGTCATTGCTTTCCTAATTTCCTGAGCTGCCGCTTGATCCTCCAACCACAGTTGCAGATCTAGCTTATGTTCGCCCAAGGTTTGCACAAGCGTGGGCTGTAGAATCCAAAGCCCAGGACCGCGACTTAGAAGAGTAACATCCTTGCCATCAAGCTTACCGGAAACAATTGGACGGATTTGACCATTGCCTGCGTATTCCGTTTTAAGCTCCACAAAAGCAGTTATTTTATCACCTTGTTTTGGATCCAATGGCGAAAGCCTAATTGATGCCAAAGAGAATTGCGGGCTTTCATTCAAAGCTTGAATAAATGAATTAAAAGCTGAAGCTCTCGTGGAATAAAATTTCGCTTTAGCAGCGAAACTTGCCTGCGCCACAAGTATTAGTATCAATGTTAGGACGTATTTGAACATTGCCATCTCCATGAATTATTTTTTGTTTATCATCAGATTTTAACATTTCAAGTTTGGCAAATATCAACAGTTTTTTATTTATCATAATGCATCAATTTTTGTTTGTTTATAAATTGAAGGTTTGAGTGAAGAAACAACATAGAATAAAAAAAGTCCCCAGCTGGTAAACAACTTATAATGAATAGAGTATTTGGATTTGAACTAAATACTAGATAACAAAGAGTTCTTTTAAAACACTTTCGTTTTCACTCACTAAATCTCTTAATATTTTGCTTTTAATTATTTTTTTAAAATCACAGGGTCAACTAGGCTCGGTGCGGGTTCTTGAGCCTGTTTCTTTTTTACAGCGTCATGAGCGCCGTCTTCAGAATCCGCATTTTTATTTCCGTCGCCGTATTGCGAACGGACTTTTTTTAACGTGCGTTTCACCGAAGAACTTAGACTCATCTGAGTTTCCATATCTTCGATGGATTTAAGCTCAATGCGCTCATACTCTCTTTTTTCCACTTGGCCCTTTTCCGGGTAGCGGTATTTCAGAAGAGCTCTTTGTTGGTCGTATTCTCTTAAAGTTCCGGCAAGTTCTTTGTGAAGAGTGATCATCTGTTTAATGATCTCGTTCACTTTCTCGGGATCTTTCGTGTGTTGTTTTTCCAAGATCAGCTTTTGAATCTCGGTTTCTCCCGCGCGCACCTTGGCTTCCAAGCCCTGCACTCGCGCTTGCACCACGGCGAAACTTTCTTCTGTGGTTTTGATTTCTTTGGCCGGCTCAGTCGCGGCAGGAGCAGCGCCATGTTCTTCAGCCATCGCTAAAGAAGAGACTGTCAAAAAGCTTAACAAAATCTTAGGAACCAGAGAGAACATCTTGCCTCCACGAAATTTTAAAAGGCAGATATTTAATTCGGTTGATTAGGACAGATGCTTTAGCCGGAGATAATCCTCGCAAAATGAGGC